>NZ_AZUK01000002.1 GCF_000527035.1 Tolumonas lignilytica | reverse complement strand
TCGGTGTGTAATTCAATTCCGCACTGGTTATGTCTTCGGAAACCTTCAAGTCCGTCGGTGTGTACGCCTGGAGCGGCTCATCATCCGGGCAAATAGTTTGAGGCAACCACTGCCCGTTTCCTGAATGATGTCGATGAAACACAAAGTAAACCGGCAATTTCAAACCTGTCGGCGGGTAATTCCGAGCAGTGGTTTGAAGCAGGTGCAGTGGCAGCATTGAAGTCTGTGTACCAATTAGCCAGTCCAGCGGTGATGAATAAAAGATATTTCCTTTATTCTCCTACCTAATATTCTCCTACCTAACAAGGCGTTTAAACACGTTCGCGTTGCTCACTGGACGGCACTTCGTGCCGCCGTTTAACTTATAGTTAGACTAAAGAAATTCACCACTTGTGAACATGACAAATCACTGCTAAAGTTTACGTATAGTGAACCAATGAGATCTGCTTGTGCATGTAATTTCCCGAAAGCCATTTAATGATGCGGTTAAACTTTATCCTAAAGATGCAACCGCCATTGAAGCTGCTTATAAAGTGCTGCGAAACGGCAACTTTGACGATCCACTTGAGTTAAAAGCCGTTTTTCCCAGTCTTGATAACTTCAAATACAAGAAAAAATGGTGGGTGATCGACATCGGTGGCAACAACCTGCGCATGATTGCTTTCATTGAGTTCAGAGATAACCGCATGTACGTCAAACACATCGTGACGCATGCTGAATACGATAAACTTTGCAAAAAATACGCTAAGGAGTCTGAACGATGAGCTTCTTACAAGTGAAAGAACAGGCACGGTCATTGTTCTCCAATGCCAGTTTTCTTGTTCACATCAGCAACAATGAAAAATACGAACAGGCTCTTTCCTTTATGGAGGAGCTGATTGAAGAATACGATCTCTACGAACCACTCATTGAGTTACTTTCTGCGTCGATTGAACGCTGGGAGAATAATGCGCCTGAATTTGCTGAGTTCAATCGCAAGGTGGCGACATTAGACAGTGGTGCAGCGGTGTTGCGAACACTCATGGATCAATACCATTTGAAAACCGATGATTTTAAAAATGAAATTGGCGGCAAAAGCATGGTCTCCATGATCCTTGGTGGCACACGTAAGCTATCAAAAGACCATATTCAGGCATTGTGCGATCGCTTCAAAATCAGCCCTGCTCTATTTTTCAATCACTCGAACTAACAAAGCGAAAAGCAAAAGCGTCTAACAACTAATTCAACCTCGTTCGCTTTGCTCACTGGACGGCACTACGTGCCGCCGGTTAATTAAAAGTTAGGCCCTATCACAATAATAATTTGAGCACATATGAAATTTAATAAACTCTTTTTCTTCGGTTTTCTGACCTTACTCATTTCCGAATATTGTTATGCCAGAGCAGGTGGTGCGACCTCACATTCGAGTGGTGGCAGATCTAACTATGGTGGTTTTATTAAACTTCTCTACTTTATCGGGATCGCTGTTTGGGCCGTGATTTTAGGTTTCATTGTCTATTTAAAAAAAACGAAAACACGACGGCTATTACGAAAGCTCGCTGTGGCTGATTCAGTATGGGATGAACATAAGCTAACCACATTAATCGAAACAGCCTATTTCAAAATTCAAGAATCTTGGAAACTCAGAAATCCAAATCTAGCGCGAGAATTCATGAGTGAACGGCTATACAGTAAACATCTACAACAAGCGCAAATGATGCTTCAAGACAATCTGAAACCCATGATGTTTTATATCAATTTGAAGAAAATTTCTATTGTTGAAGTGACAGACTTTAACGATAACAACAAAGATAAATTTACTGCACATATTGTTGGTTCAATCTTTGATTATGTGATCAATGAAATCACTAATGAGCAAGTTGCAGGCAATGGTGATAATGAAACTTTTCGTGAATTATGGAGTTTTATCCGTTTTAACGATAAGTGGTTACTTGATGAAATTCATCAAGATATAAGTGCATCAGAACTATTGAAACTTAAAAATAAAATTGAGGCACCAAGTTTGGCCTAACAAAAAATTAATGTGGGACCACTTCGTGGCCCCATAATTCGAAGTTGTGCCGTTTTCCTTTCTTCTTGATTGCTATCGTGAAATTCATGTCTGCTTCAAATGCTGTTGTTAAATCAACAATCGCTTAATTAACTTAAACTTACGCTTCACTTTTATGGTCTCATTTGCCAAGCTATTCCAATCAACTCCGGTGGAGCATGGATGCTTCTCGTCCCTCCCTAATTCTCACTACAGCTGATTGATTTCTCCTGCGGTAGCTTTATCTAAAACAGGTGATGCTATGGCTCCACACACTAATTTATTATCGTTGATTGGTTCACCCGTGCTTGGGGTTGCAGCTAGCTATTCAAGCAAAACTGATGTTTACATTTGTGGTGTTGACATTCGGGATAATGATGACTTAGTTCTGACTTTTCCAAAGGGGCATCAGTTAGGGAAGGTGCGAATAAGTCCTGAATGTGAGATCATATAGCCATCCTGTTGACCATCGGATCGGTTAAATCATGGAACATCAACTCACCTTCGCTGATAGCGAGTTCTCCAGTAAACGCCGTCAAACTCGCAAAGAAATATTTCTTTCCTGAATGGATGCTTTATTACCGTGGTCGATGCTTTTGGCACTCATCGAACCGGTTTATCCAAAAGCTGGAAATGGGCGCCAACCTTATCCATTGCAAACTATGTTTCGGATCCATTGTTTACAGCATTGGTATAATTTGAGCGATGGCGCCATGGAAGATGCACTCTATGAAATTGCTTCCATGCGATTGTTTGCACATCTGTCACTGGATGGCGCAATTCCAGACCGAACAACTATCATGAACTTTCGCCACTTGCTGGAACAACATCAATTAGCCCGGCAACTACTTGAAACCATCAACCAATGGCTCACAGATAGTGGTGTCATGATGAAACAAGGGACACTGGTTGATTCCACAATTATTGAAGCACCAACATCTACAAAAAATAAACAAAATCAACGCGATCCAGAAATGCATCAAACCAAGAAGGGCAATCAATGGCATTTTGGCATGAAAGCGCATATTGGCGTTGATGCCAAAAGTGGTTTGACGCATACACTGGTGACAACGCCAGCCAATGAACATGATCTGAACCAGCTAGAAAACCTATTGCATGGGCAAGAAGAATTTGTTTCAGCCGATGCGGGTTATCAAGGTGCAGAGAAACGCGAAGCCTTGAAAGAGGTGGATGTTGACTGGTTGATAGCGGAGCGTCCAGGTAAAGTCAGAACCTTAAAACAGCATCCACGACTAAATAAAGTAGCCATACGGATTGAATATTTGAAAGCCAGCATCCGCTCAAAGGTTGAACATCCGTTTCGGATCATCGTGCAGCAATTTGGCTTTGTAAAAGCCCGATACAAAGGGTTAGCAAAAAATGATAATCAATTAGCGATGTTGTTTGCACTGGCTAACATGGTTCGAGTAGACCAGATGTTGCGATATAGCCAAGGTGTCTCTGAAATCCGGTAATAATCCGAAAATCCCCACAACATAGAGGGAAAGTTGTTCCATAAATAAGTGTTTTTGAAAGTTATTGAGACAATAAACTCAAAATTTAGCGGCTTTGAATTAATTCAGGCTATATACCTGACTTATTCGCATCTTCCCTTACCCCGCAACTAACGAGTAACAATTAATGACTCTTTCAATATCATCATTTCACGACTCAGTCATCGAAACAATTATATAATTGGGCTGAAAAATTAGCTGTTGTGACTGGAAAGTTCTGTTCTGAAAATGAACATAAATTTACTTTGAAATTTATTGACTGCTAAATGATAAACATTCCACACAATGCTGAATGGGGCCCATCGAGTTCCATTCTTGAGCTTGAAAAGCTCAATGATTTCGAATACACAATTATGATGCAATCAGGCGATTCAATTTTGATTAGATGTCAGAGACTTGAATTTTGTTCTAAATAAAAATCACATAACAAAATTTTAATGTCGGACTGCACTGCGTGCAGCCACATAAACCGAAGTTGTGTTTTCTCGTTCCACCTTTGGAGTTATAAATATTTAAAGGTGCCATTTTTACATTCGTGTGTTTACTATCTTCCAATTGTTTAGCTTGTGATAAAACAATCGAAGAATTAGTTAAGAAAAATTTCGGTGATAACTATTCATATTTAACATGTAAACAAAACCCTAGTGTTAAAACTCAGACAATAGTTGCTTTTTTGGGTAACCCAGCAACTGATGAAAATCAGTCCACGGTTAATGATGCAATTGTTTTGTTGGTAAGTAACAACAAAATAACCAATCAGATTGTAGAAAAATCAATGTTATATAGTGATGCTATTTATCTAAGTGATATAAAAATTGATACTGCTGCATATACTATTTCAAAAAAAATAAGAGCTTTTGGTGTCAGATTCGTATTTAATGGATCATCAAGAGTTAGTCCATCAACAGATGAATTCATGAACTTGTATATTACAGATAATAAAAACATAAAAAACATTTTAAGAGGTTTGATCACATACAATTTCTCTGGTGATTGGGATGGTACAAGTTGTGAAGGTGTTTTCGATGAAACAAACTTCTACCTGAGCATATCTCCAGTACAAACCAATGGGTTTGCAAACATACTCATAACAAAGAAATCACAGCATGAAAAATCCATAAAAATAAATAATGAATGTGAAGAGAAAACTCTCTATTCACCAACCGGAAAAAAATAATATTTGATGGTGATAGATATATTCTTCCAAAATCATTAACTTCGTCTTACATCAACTGAGAAACACAACAAAAACTTGGTGTGGGATGCTTACGTACCCCACAAGTAAAAGTTATAGCTACTGAATAAGAGGTTTTCCCTTTGAAAATTGCCATTCTCGATGATTACCAAAACGCAGTGAAAAGCCTCGCCTGTTTTTCCATTTTGAATGGCTTTGATGTTACGATTTTTACTGATACACCCTCTTCCATTGATGAACTGGCTTATCGATTAAAACCATTTGATGCCTTAGTGCTCATTCGTGAACGCACGGCTATCAATGAAGCGTTGTTGGCTCAATTACCTGCACTGAAAGTGATAAGTCAAACTGGGAAAATCAGTAATCACATCGATGTAGCTGCTTGTGAAAAATATGGTGTCACTATTCTTGAAGGAGTCGGTTCTCCAACTGCGCCAGCTGAGCTTTGCTGGACATTGGTGATGGCGGCAAGCCGACATCTTGTTCCCTATGTTCTCAATCTCAAGTCAAGCCAATGGCAGCAATCGGGCTTAGGGTTAGGTCGAACCTTGTCTGGACTCACTTTGGGCATCTGGGGATATGGTCGCATTGGACAGATGATGGCAACATACGCAAAAACTTTCGGCATGTCTGTTTTGGTCTGGGGCAGTCAGCAATCCAGAGATAAGGCCCTCAATGATGGTTTTCATGCAGCCTCATCCAAAGAAGCCTTTTTCAGGGCTTGTGATGTGTTATCGCTTCATTTGCGTTTAAATGATGCAACCCGGGCGTGCGTCACTCTGCAAGATTTATTATTGATGAAGGCTGATGCATTGTTGGTCAATATCAGTCGAGCTGAATTAATTGAACCGTCTGCGCTGCTTCAGTCTTTAAAAGCCGGTCATCCCGGGTTTGCTGCACTCGATGTATTTGAATCAGAACCTGTAAATACTGATACTGAGTTACTGCAACTACCCAACGTATTGGGTACGCCTCACATTGGTTATGTTGAAAAGAATAGCTATGAGCTTTATTTTCGTGCAGCTTTTGAAAATATCGTTAGTTACTCAAAAGCATAAACGGCAAGCGTTGTGAAGATTCGTAGCTATAACAAAAACTTAATGGCGGACAACACAGCGTGCTGCCCCATAAGTAATAGTTAGGTTTTTAAATAAAATATTACCTAATAGTAAGAAATTTAATGTCTGAAGTGGCACACTAAATTTGGCCACCTGATTAGAGGTGATATCCTCACCTCATAACAATACAGGTGACACTATGGCAAAACGTTTCAGTCCCGAGTTTCAACTTGAATCAGCAAAACTGGTTCTCGACCAAAATTACACGCCCACCGAGGCGGCCAACGCCATGAATGTGGGCGTATCAACCATGACCCGATGGGTGCGACAGCTAAAAGACGAGCGTCAGGGTAAACCAACGAAGGCGGCTCCCATGACACCCAAACAAATTGAAATACGCGAGCTGAAGAAAAAGCTGCAACGTATTGAAATAGAAAATGAAATACTAAAAAAGGCTACTGCGCTCTTGATGTCGGACTCCCTAAACAATTCTCGGTCGAGAAACTCAAGACGCGTTATCCCGTGGCAACGTTCTGCCATGTTTTCAGGGTTCACTGTAGTAGCTATAAATACTGACGTAAAAGACCGGCAACTCCCGATGCCAAACGGACAGAACTGCTGAGTCTGGCGCGGCACGTGATCTATATCTGGACAGGCTGTCGCTGGGCTTATCTGGCTGTGGTGATGGTTCTATTCGCCCGTAAACCGGTTGGCTGGGTGATGTCCTTCTCGCCTGATACGGCGTTGACAGAAAAAGCCCTGCAAATGGCCTAGAGCCACGCGGAAAACCGGCTGACGTGATGTTTCACAGCGATCAGGGATGTCACTATACCAGCAAAACATTCCGACAATTATTGTGGCGCTACCGTATCAAGCAGAGCATGAGCCGCCGAGGTAACTGCTGGGACAACAGCCCGATGGAGCGCTTCTTCAGAAGCCTGAAAAATGAATGGATACCCGTGACGGGCTATCTGAGTTTTACAGAAGTAAGGATGGTGATAATGCGCTACATAACCGGCTATTACAGCCAGTTACACCCTCATCAGTACAACGGTGGTCTGACACCGAATGAATCGGAACGGTTGTTCTGGCAAAACTCTAAAACTGTGGCCAATTTTAGTTGACCATTTCAATATGAATCCGCCATAGTTAATATTATGCAGACATCCATTTCAATTACTCGAAATATAAGACAGATATTGTCTCTGTCAAACGTGATTTTTTTTGTAATCGTCTTTTTTTCTTTAAGCCTTTTACAGTTCATTCAACAACATATCATCGATCTTAGCTTCTATCGAACATTGGTTCAGCAACACGAATATTGGCGATTACTTACAGGAGGCTTAGTGCATGCCAATACAACTCATTTGACACTCAATTTATTAGGAGTATTCTGTTTGCTGATGCTGTATGAACACCAGATAAAAACAATATATTGGTGTTCAATTAGTATAACTCTCGTCATTTGTGTGAATATATCTATATTTTTATGGATTCCATCAACTGAGCATTATCTTGGTTTCTCTGGTGCATCACATGGATTATATGCTTGGTATTCAATAAAAGAGTGGAAACGAAAGCACTCATTATTTCCAATTTTTATATTGTTATTTTTACTAGGGAAAATGATTATAGATGCATTTTCCATAAACCAATTGAGTAGTACCCTTATTGGCATGAGAGTACATTGGCAATCTCACTGGATTGGCGCTATAGCTGGAACGCTAATAGCATTCATATCTAAAAAAAAGCCGCATAGAGCGGCCAACACAAATAACAATTGATTTATAGCTATTACGCAAGGATAGATTGATTTATGTCTTGCAATGTCATCAATGGTGATATTGCTTGGGTCACTGGTCGTCCAATCACCAAATAATCGGCACCAGCACGAATGGCTTCAACTGGTGTCATAACACGACTCTGATCGTCTGTTTTCACAGTTGTATCTAAACGAATGCCAGGCGTCACCAATTTAAATGAATCACCCAGCTGCGCTTTTAATACATTAGCCTCTTGCGCTGAACAAACCACACCGTCTAAACCTGCTTGTTGTGTCAATTTAGCTAACCGAAGAACTTGCTCAAAAGGCGCGATGTTTAAACCAATATCAGCTAAATCACTTTGTTCCATACTGGTAAGCACCGTTACAGCTATTAAAAATGGAGCTTTATCGCCATATGGTAATAATGCAGTTCGCGCAGCCTCCATCATCTTTCGGCCACCAGATGCATGCACATTAACCATCCAAACCCCCATTTCCGCACTCGCCTTTATTGCTTTTGCAACAGTCGTCGGAATATCATGAAACTTGAGATCAAGAAATACATCAAAACCTTTTTTGACCAACGTTTCGACAAATTGAGGACCATAATAGGTAAACATTTCTTTGCCAACTTTTAAACGGCAGTCAGAAGGAGTAACCTGATCGACAAAAGATAAAGCATCTTCTTTTTTAGCAAAATCGAGGGCAACAATAATTTTAGATTCTGTCATACATCCTACCAATATAAATTAGTCACCATCCAAACCTTGAATAGGTGAAATACTTCCCCATTGTTTACATGATGGGCAATGCCAAAAAATGACCTTACTGGAAAAACCACAACGTTCACAGCGATAGATAGGTTTGGTCGCTATTTGCTTTTCAACTAATGACCGTAATAAATAAATACTTTCCGTAGCTTTATCATCGTGCATAGCCTCCAGCTGATACGTCATTAATCGATGAAACCCTCTCATTGTCGGGTTTCTTTTTATATGACGTAATATAAATGCTTCGGCATCACGAATACCTTGTTGCGTTTGTATAGATTCAGCCAGAGCAAGAGCAACCGTTGTATTCTGACTATTCTCAAGCCAACGAACTAATATCTTAGTAAACTCATGTTCTCCAATATGAGAGCGGCATTGCAGTAATAACTTCCATGCTTCGCTAGCAAAATTAGACGATATATCAGGAATTTGATTAATTAATTTAATTGCAGTATCAAATTGCTTTTGATCAATATGCATCTGAGCAAACAGAATTAAAGCTCGAACACATCGAGGATCAATCTTTAAAGCACGCTTTAATCGTATAGAAGCCGCCTTAAAATCTGTTTGTGCAATATCCTGCTCAGCTATCTGACAATAATAATGAGCAATAATATGACTATAATTTTTACCCGGCAGCTTCTCAGCTATATTTATCGCTTTTTGCCATTCATGTAACTGCTCATAAATCTGCAGTAACGTTGTTCTGGCATCATTGGCCAAATCATCATCATTCAACAAACTGAGTAATACATTTTCTGCTCGGTCTAGCAAACCCGCTGCAATAAAGTCTCGAGCCAGTTCCAACATGGATAAATTTTGCTGTTCTGTTGAATCAAGACATCTTGCGACTAAGTTTTGATGAATACGAATAGCGCGATCAACCTCCCCTCGCTGGCGGAACAAGTTACCTAAAGCAAGGTGTGTATCGATTGTATCGGTGTCTACCTGTAATAGATCAATAAACAAATCTACAGCTTTATCAGGCTGCTCTGACAATAAAAAATTAATTCCAGCTGCATAATTTCTCGAGCGCTGAGAATTTTTTTTATCTTCATCAATACGGACACTGCGTCTTCCCATATACCAGCCATAAGCTACCGCAACTGGCAGAAGCAGGAAGAGTAATTCCAGCATTAATTCAATTATTCCTTAACTGATGAAGCGCTGATTTGTGCAGATAGACGCGAAATGTGATTTTGCAATCTGCGTAACTTAAATCGAGCAGCAATATAACTGAATCCTAATGCGCACAATGCCACCAAGAAACCAGAAAAAAAAGCACCGATAAGTAAAGCGGCAAGACTGAAATCATCTTGAGCAATGAGGAAATTAATATGAATTTGTTGACCGTTAACAGAACCCAAAGTTACAAGGAACATGGCCAACGACAAAATAGCCATGAAATACAATATGGATTTCAAAAATTTCATGTCAACACCAAACAGAGTGAAATTACAAAGAGTTTACTCGTTCCCTTAATTCTTTGCCGGGTTTGAAATGAGGAACACTTTTGGCTAATAACTCGACTTTCTCTCCGGTTTTAGGATTCCGACCAATTCTCGGTGCTCTGTAATGAAGAGAAAAACTACCAAAACCACGAATTTCGATTCGATTCCCGCATTCCAGAGTAACAGCCATACATTCCAGTATTTCTCGGACTGCAGCCTCAACATCCTTTGCGGCAAGATGTTGCTGACTAGAAGATAGACGTTCAATAAGATCAGATTTCGTCATAACTATTCTCTCCAGCATAAAAAAGTAAATGGAGTGGCTTTCACCACTCCATTTTTAGAGCGATTATTCGCCTTTAGCTGCTTTGAAAGCTTCAGCCATTGCATTACCAAAACCAGCTTCTTCTTGCTGATTCAGTGAATCCATTGCTGTTTTTTCTTCAGCTTCGTCTTTAGCACGAACTGACAGGCTTACTGTACGGTTCTTACGGTCAACGCCCATGAATTTGGCTTCAACTTCATCACCAACAGACAGAACCAGAGATGCATCTTCTACACGGTCACGTGATGCGTCAGCAGCACGGATGTAGCCTTCAACACCTTCTTCCAGCTCGATGGTAGCGCCTTTGCTGTCAACGGCAGTTACCTTACCTTTAACGATAGCACCTTTTTTGTTATCTGACAGGTACTTGTTGAACGGATCTTCTTCGATCTGTTTAACACCCAGAGAGATACGCTCACGCTCTGGATCTACTTGCAGAACAACAGC
The DNA here is from genome assembly GCF_000527035.1 of Tolumonas lignilytica. Taxonomy (NCBI): domain Bacteria; kingdom Pseudomonadati; phylum Pseudomonadota; class Gammaproteobacteria; order Aeromonadales; family Aeromonadaceae; genus Tolumonas; species Tolumonas lignilytica. The sequence continues at coordinate 305,685 of NZ_AZUK01000002.1, read as the reverse complement.
TTCGATTTCGTCACCTTTCTTGAATTCACGAACCGCTTCTTCGCCAGTTACGTTCCAAGAAATGTCAGACAGGTGAACCAGACCGTCGATACCACCGTCCAGGCCAATGAAGATACCAAAATCAGTGATAGACTTGATCTTACCACTTACACGATCACCTTTCGCATGAGTTTCTGCGAATTGCTGCCATGGGTTGGCTTTGCACTGTTTCAGGCCCAGAGAGATACGACGACGTTCTTCGTCGATATCCAGAACCATAACTTCAACAGTGTCACCCACGTTAACAACTTTAGATGGGTGAATGTTTTTGTTGGTCCAATCCATTTCAGAAACGTGAACCAGACCTTCAACGCCTTCTTCGATTTCAACGAAGCAGCCATAGTCAGTCAGGTTAGTCACACGACCAGTCAGACGTGCACCTTCTGGGTAACGTTTAGCGATAGCTACCCATGGATCTTCGCCCAGCTGTTTCAGACCCAGAGATACACGAGTACGCTCACGGTCGAACTTCAGAACTTTAACAGTGATTTCATCACCAACGTTCACGATTTCAGATGGGTGTTTAACACGTTTCCAAGCCATGTCAGTAATGTGCAGCAGGCCGTCAACACCACCCAGATCTACGAATGCACCGTAGTCAGTCAGGTTCTTAACGATACCTTTAACTTCATGGCCTTCTTGCAGAGTAGACAGCAGGCTGTCGCGCTCAGAAGAGTTTTCAGTTTCGATAACAGCACGACGAGAAACAACAACGTTGTTGCGTTTCTGATCCAGCTTGATTACTTTGAACTCAAGTTCTTTGCCTTCCAGGTGAGCAGTGTCACGTACTGGACGCACATCAACCAGAGAGCCTGGCAGGAATGCACGGATACCATTCAGTTCTACGGTGAAACCGCCTTTCACTTTGCCATTGATCAGACCAACAACAGTAGCCTGTTCTTCGTATGCTTTTTCCAGCTGCAACCATGCTTCGTGACGTTTAGCTTTTTCACGAGACAGCAGAGTCTCACCGAAACCGTCTTCTACAGAGTCCAGAGCTACGTCAACTACGTCACCCAGAGCAATTTCCAGCTCGCCCAGTGCATTTTTGAACTGTTCAGCAGGGATTGCAGATTCTGATTTCAGACCAGCGTCAACCAGTACGATGCCGTTTTCGATAGCAACAACAGTACCTTTAACGATAGCACCAGGACGGGTTTCCAGTTGTTTCAGAGACTCTTCAAAGAGTTGAGCAAAAGATTCAGTCATGTTTAAAAACACTTAAAAGTTAATAACGTCCACAGGGCAATCCGGCCACTATGGGGTTGTGGTTATTTAGCCATCCCTATCCTTGGTCTGACCGATCCAAAGCAATTATTCGCCTTGGATAAAACGCTGATTTACAAGTTCAAGCACCCGATTAAAGACTGACTCAATTGACATGCTTGTTGAATCAATAAAAATCGCATCATCTGCCGGTTTTAAGGGCGCTACAGGGCGATTTCTATCGCGGAAATCGCGATCTTGAATTTCTTGTAAAAGGTTATCAAAATTAACATTTATTCCCTTTTGCTGCAACTGCAATTGTCTGCGCTTTGCCCGTTCCTCAGCACTAGCATCCAGAAATATTTTGAGTGGTGCCGTAGGAAAAACAACCGTCCCCATATCTCTACCATCCGCAATTAATCCTGGTGCTTGAGCAAAATTCTGCTGGCGAAGCAACAAAGCAGCTCGCACCTCAGGATAGGCCGCCACTTTGCTGGCAGAATTCCCTGTTGTTTCTGTTCTGATTTCATCAGTAACATTGATGCCGTCAAGAACGATCAAAACTTCATCATTCTCAATTGGAAAACTTACATTAAGGGCACTGGCCAATTCAACCAACTGTGGAATATCATCTAGGGCAATGCTGTTTTTCAATGCTGCTACTGCTAATACGCGATAGATCGCGCCTGAATCCAGCAGATGCCAACGCAACTGCTTTGCCAGTAACATACACAGTGTTCCTTTCCCTGCACCACCCGGACCATCAATAGTTACAACAGGAAAATGAATATCAAGAGGCATTTTTATTATCCTGATTTTTAATTAATTGAAAAATAATATGAATTAAAGCTTCCAAACCACAATATGGTTTGCCCAATCACCACGATCACGTTCATGAACAACTTTCCCTTTTACTGTTTTGCCATAGCGATTCATTTTTCTTTTATCGCCTGTCAACAGCGGGTGCCAAAATGGTAATGGTTTACCATTTGCAATACGACGGTAAGCACAAGTAGACGGCAACCAGGGTAATGTTTTTGCCATATCAACATCTAACTTGATGCAATCTGGTTCAAAATGATGTCTATTTTGATAATCAGAGCAACTACAGGTATTCAAATCAAGTAGATTACATGCAACGTTGGTGTAGACCAATTCGTCGGTGTCTTCATCGATTAGCTTTGTCAGACAACAATGACCACATCCATCGCATAGGAGTTCCCATTCATCTTCACTCAACTCTTCAAGCTGTTTGTGTTCCCAATACCGGCTTTTAATCAACTCATCTCTATTCATGCATACTTCTCCGAGACAAATATTCATGATGCTGTTTTAGCAAATTTTCATCTTCCGGTTTGATATATAACCAATAGCTATTATTTGATAGCTCTTGAAGAAGCTTTTCTTTGGATACATAAGGAACCTTATCCAGCTTATTTTCTGGCAATAGCATGACTAGTTGGGGTCTTCCAAAAATCTTTAATAACTCATTCGGAATGACTGAAAAATCATCTTTTTTTGCCAAAAAAAGATATGTGTTAGGTCTCTTGGTACTCCGATAGACAGCACAGATCATGATTCTGATTAATTTCCCTAGGGTTTGTTGCTATGAATTGTCGGGAAATATAACATGTGATGCCATTAATACTCATGTATTGTTGTATGGAGTGGACGGATGTCCGAACGTGGTTATGAGCTGAAAGGCAGTGTGTTTACAATGATGGTATTACATCTGGAGGATGCAATACCTGAGCAAATTCAGCAACTTTTAGAACAGAAAGTGAGTCAGGCACCTAAATTTTTTGATTCGGCACCATTAGTAATCAATGTTGAGCTGCTTACAGAAATTCCCGACTTCTCCCAAATTATATCTGCTATTTTGGCTGCCAACTTTATTCCCGTTGGTATAACTGGCGCTAAAAGCGTTGAAATGCGAGAAGCTGCCAAAAAAGCTGGGCTAGCTATCTTAACTGCCGGAAAAGAAGCGAATACAAATACAGATGCCGTTACATTGCATACGCCGAAAGAAACCATTTATAAAACACCGTCTGAGCTGAGAGAGGAACAGGAAACGGTTCAAATGGCATCCTCAGAAACAGAAAACCTGGCTTCGACTAAGGTCGTTCAAAGTAATGTGCGTTCAGGGCAGCAAATATATTCGCCAGGTCCTGTTGTTATCTTAGGTTCAGTAAGTAATGGCGCTGAAATTATTTCCAACGATAGTATCCATGTTTATGGTACTTTAAGAGGCAGAGCACTGGCTGGAGCACGAGGCAATCACGATGCGCGGATTTTCTGTGGACATCTAGATGCTGAATTAATTTCAATTGCCGGACATTACTTGCTAAGTGATAGTCTTCCTGAACAACATATTGGCCAGGAAGTACAGATCCGTCTGGAAAATGAAAAAATTATTTTTGACAAATTAACAAGCTAACGGTTTACAAGGGTAATATTCATGGCACGAATTATTGTCGTAACATCCGGGAAGGGTGGTGTTGGTAAGACCACAAGCAGTGCTGCAATCAGTACCGGTCTGGCGCAGCGCGGTAAAAAAACCGTTGTTATCGATTTCGATATCGGATTACGAAATCTTGATCTCATCATGGGCTGTGAACGCCGGGTAGTATATGATTTTGTAAATGTGATTAATGGCGAAGCCACATTAAATCAGGCACTTATTAAAGATAAACGTGTCGATAACTTGTTTATCCTGCCTGCTTCCCAAACTCGTGACAAAGATGCCTTAACAAAAGAAGGTGTCGAAAAAATTATTAATAAACTTCAGGAAATGGACTTTGACTACATTATCTGCGATTCGCCTGCAGGTATTGAAACTGGTGCATTGATGGCACTCTATTTTGCTGATGAAGCGATAGTGACAACAAACCCTGAAGTCTCTTCAGTTCGTGACTCTGACCGTATTCTTGGAATTCTTGCGTCTAAATCACGCCGAGCCGAACAAAGCCTTGAGCCAGTAAAAGAGCACTTACTCTTAACTCGTTACGCCCCCGGCCGTGTAAATCGTGGCGATATGTTGAGTGTAGAAGATGTTCAAGAAATTTTGGCCATTCCTCTATTGGGTGTAATTCCTGAATCACAAGCGGTTTTACGTGCATCAAATTCTGGTGAACCGGTAATTTTTGACCAAACGTCTGACGCTGGACAGGCATATCTCGATACCGTAGCTCGCTTGCTGGGAGAAAAACGTGATTTTCGTTTCCTGCAGGAAGAGAAAAAAGGCTTCTTTAATCGCCTGTTCGGAGGATAACAGCTGATGTCATTGCTTGATTTTTTTCTGAAATCCAGAAAAGAGAATACGGCGAAATTGGCTAAAGAGCGACTGCAGATTATTGTTGCTCATGAAAGAACCAGCCGTAGCGGACCTGATTATCTTCCTCAGTTAAAACAAGATATTCTGGACGTTATTAGAAAATATGTTCAGATTGATCCGGAACAAGTATCTGTTCAACTAGATAAAAAAGGTGAACAGCTCTCGGTGCTTGAACTAAATATCATGCTGTCAGACGATAAGAAATCCAATTCTGATAGTAATGAAGAAGTAAAACCATAAATAAGGGCGCTATGCGCCCTTATTTTTATTCAAGTTTTAATAGTTGATTTCGCCAACCTGACATCAATTTTGGTAATGCAACTTCCAATTTCTTATTCTCATAAGACCACAATAAATATTGATTGATTAGCTTTCGCGAACCCAATAATTCAATTGGCAGATTATGTTCTTTGGCAACAACCTCAACACGTTGCTTAATTTGTTTAAAATCATGTTTGTAATGCGGGAAGTCTATCATGCGTTGGATCCGTGTGGGTTGAGACGCTACCTCGCAGCTCATTCCCTTTTGAATACATTGTATGATTGCGGAGCCATAACGATTTTTTTGTTGTGAAGAAATATCTATTTGAGCTAGTTCACGCTCTGTTTCTGGTCGTTTTCGGCTTAATTCAGCCAGAATCTCTTCTCGAAGTACAAAATTCTGTGGTTTATCTTCTGCTAATGCAGTTTGATAACGCCACTTCGCTAATTCACGCAAAACAGCTAATTCTGAGGGATACAACTGCCAAGCACCACTGATCTCTCGATATAGTTCATCATCAATAATTGGCTGTTTTTTCGAGCATAAAAGTGCCGACATTTCTTCATCGAACCATGCCTTTTTCCCAGTAAAATCAAGCTGTTTTGACAGATGATCATACAACGACTGTAAATATGACACATCTTTAGCTGCATACAGTTTTTGGGCTTCTGTTAAAGGTCTTGCCAGCCAGTCAGTTAATGTTTGATCTTTTGCTAATGTAACACCACAAATTTGTTCTACTAGCCCTGCATAACCAAGAGACGCACCATATCCAAGGAATGCAGCCGCCACTTGAGTATCAAAAACTCTTTCTGGTAGCTGATGTGCACAAACTTGCAGTACATCCAAATCTTCTTTGCAGGAGTGAAATACAAATTCCTTCTGTGCTGAGAAAATAGAATCCCATAGTAAATTAATGGTTTTAATTGCCAATGGGTCTATCAGGTAGTCTATGGAATTTAAATGCAGCTGTAATAAACCTAGTTTAGGGAAATAAGTAGAAACACGGATAAATTCTGTATCCAGTAGTAATGTTGTACTTGCATTAATTTGCGCCAACAATGGCTCTAATAAAATATCTGAATCAATATAACTGTAAGACATAATCGTCCATTGTCTGCTTATGCTGGATTATCGATATCAATAAAATGGACATCTAAATCATTAAATTGTTGTTGTAACCATTCACCTAGTACTTTTATGCCATAACGTTCGGTGGCGTGATGACCAGCAGCATAGAAAACCACATTATTTTCACGGGCAGTATGAATTGTATGCTCAGAAACTTCGCCACTAATATATGCATCAACCCCAAATTCTATGGCTTCCTGAAGATAATTTTGAGCACCGCCAGTACACCATGCAATATGCCGTAATTTCTGTTCTGGATGATGACTAATTAAAGGTGTTCTCTGCAATGCAAGTTCAATATGACTTGTGAAATCTGCAGCAGACATGGGTTCAGGTAAGTAACCATGAAAAACAAGACATTGAGAATCTTCCGGGTTAATCGGTTCAATCCCCTCTAGGCCTAGCTGTTTTCCCAACTGGACATTATTCCCAAGGCTGAGATGAGCATCCAGCGGAAGATGATAAGCCAGAAGATTAATGTCATGTTTGATTAACCTACGGACTCTCTCCCCTTTCATTCCCGTTAAAATTTGTGATTCACCGGGCCAGAAATAACCATGATGCACTAACAATGCATCGGCCTGAAGTTGGATCGCTTCATCAATTAATGCTTGTGACGCCGTTACTCCGGTCACAATGGTTTTAATATTCCGTTTGCCTTCAATCTGCAATCCATTGGGTGCATAGTCTTTGAAAAGAGAAATAGACAACAATTTATTGAGATATGACTCCAGTTCTGTATTTAACATATGCTGTTACTCAATTATTAATTGCTGAATATGAAATCACTCTGGCAGATGTCCCACCGATGCGATTAATCCCGCTCAACATACCCTGTAATTTATCTCGTGATACATCGGGGCCAACGACAACACGAGTTAACTGACCTGCACGCTGAGCTGAGGCGTTGTAACCTGCACTATGTAGTTTCTCGGCAAGCATTTTCGCGTTTTCTGCATTAGAGAACACACCGACCTGAATAATCCATGAATTATTACTGGCCGATACAGATTTTGTCGTTGTATTGGAATGTAAGGCCCCAGCCCCTGATTTCATTGCTGCTCTTTCGGCTTCAACTTGCGCGGGGGTTTTAATCGTGAGGCCACTTTCATCTCGCTGTACAGTCAATTTAGACTCATTGCCTGATTTCGTTGCGGTTTGTTCAGTCGTCACTGATTTTGCCGATTGTAATGCTTCTAATTCGGCTTTACGCTTTGCTTCAAGAGCCGCTTCTTTTGCTTTTGCGGCTGCAATTGCTTCTTTTTTCTTAATTTCCAACTCTTTGGCTTTCTTGAGCTCGTTTTCTGATGGTTCAGACACATTTTTATTCGTGGTATTGTTGGTCACCACGTTATTACTTGTCGCCGCCCCTTTTTCGGTAATAGTCACTGGAGCAGCGACTTCTTCAACTTGCCAGTTTTCTGTCTTACCTTGTGCTACTGCTGTTTCCTTCGCCCCTGAATTATTTGCAACGACAACATTGGCTGATGTAGCTACATTTTGAGTCGAAGAACCTGACGATGCCGCACCCGACGGTGCCGTTGAAACGGCCATGCTTGACTGATTATTTGCAGATATTCCCGTCCCGGCTAATGATTGTTCAGGCCGTAACGGCATGCTACCAGCAGGTGCAGCGATATCATTTTTTTTTCCCATCAATAAATCAGGTAAAAATAAGACACCTAAAGACACAAGAATGACAGTACCAATCAACCGGTTTTGAAATTGTGTAGCCAAGATCGTTAACCTCTAAATTATCTGACTGAATTATCGTTGTTCTGTTGTTGCTAAAACGTCAGCAACCGTGAGAAAAGAACCAAATACAATAATCAGCTCATTTGATGATGTTTCAGTTAAAGCAGCCTCATAAGCAGCGATCACAGAGGCATGACATGTAAAACGAGTATCTCTGGGTAGCACAGCCGCTAAATCTTTTGCGTTGGCCGCCCGAGGCCCAGCAAGATCAGCAAGATGCCAAATATCAATATAAGGTAAAACATGTTCCAGCGTGTGCCGAATATCTTTATCTTTGAGCATACCCACTACAGCGATGATCCTACTGGCCTTTTGCTTAGCCAGTTGCTTAGCAAGATATGCCGCAGCATGAGGATTGTGGGCAACATCAATAATAACTGTCGGATTAGACTGCAAAATCTGAAAACGCCCGGATAAATAAGCTTGTCTTAAGCCAGAACGAATAGCATCTTCAGATATGGATAAGGGGGTATGTTCTAATACTGCCAGTACCGTAGCTGCATTCTGTAGCGGTAACACAGGAGCTGGAAGACTGGAGAATTGCCTGTGTTGGCCTTGGTAATCCCACCCATCGCGAGTTGTCTTATAACTAAAATGATCATTAACCTGGTATAAGTCAGCGTTAATTTCCTGTGATGTTTCCATCAAGGACTGGGGAGGATTCGGTTCGCCACAGATGGCCGGACGCCCAGCACGATAGATGCCAGCTTTTTCTACAGCAATGGCCTCTCGAGTGTCGCCAAGCCAGTCACAATGGTCTAAATCAATGCTGGTGATTACAGATATATCAGCATCAATAATATTAGTGGCATCTAATCGACCACCGAGTCCGACTTCCAAAAGAATGACATCAGGTTTGTATTTTTTAAATACAGCAAAAGCAGCCAATGTTCCAAATTCAAAGAAAGTTAAGCTGATCCCCGCACGTTTCTCTTCAATTTCAGCAAAAGCAGAACACAGATCCGCATCGCAGACTTCACGTCCGTTGATTTTCACTCGCTCGTTATAACGGAGTAAATGCGGTGATGCATAAACACCGGTCGAATATCCTGCAGCCTGAAAGATACTGGCTAACATTGCGCAAGTAGAACCCTTACCGTTTGTTCCACCAACAGTAATAACTATACCCGGCAATCGCATTAAATCGGCTTGTTGTGCCACCGTTCTGACACGTTGTAGTCCAAGTTCAATTTGCTGCGGATGGATCTGCTCTAAATAAGAAAGCCAGTCGGACAACGACTGGCTTTGAGTCATGACCGGTAATGTCATGCGTGCATGTCCTCAACAACACTGAGGTTCATGTATTTACCAAGAATAGAAGCTAATTTATCGCGCATGTTTCGACGATCAATGATCATGTCGATTGCACCTTTTTCCAACAGGAATTCTGAACGCTGGAAACCTTCTGGCAATTTCTCACGCACAGTCTGCTCAATAACACGCGGACCAGCAAAACCAATCAATGCTTTAGGTTCACCGACATTGATATCACCTAGCATGGCGAAACTTGCAGATACCCCACCCATGGTTGGATCTGTAAGTACCGAAATATAAGGTAAACCTTCTTCGCTCAGACGCTCAAGTGCCGCACTGGTTTTAGCCATTTGCATCAAGGAAAACAATGCTTCCTGCATACGAGCGCCGCCAGATGCAGAAAAACAGATCAAACCTCGACGTTCTTTAATGCACTCATCGACGGCACGTACAAAGCGAGCACCAACCACAGATCCCATTGAGCCGCCCATGAATGTAAATTCAAATGCGCAGGCCACAACAGGAACACCTTTAACCGTGCCCTTCATCACCACTAAAGCGTCTTTTTCGTTTGTATCTTTCTGTGCTGACGTCAGACGATCTTTGTATCGTTTTGAATCTTTGAATTTCAGAATATCCTGCGGCTCAAGTTCTGCTCCCAGTTCACTCCGATTATTCACGTCCAGAAAACGTTCCAGCCGTGCTCTGGCACCGATCCGCATGTGATGACCACATTTTGGACAAACAGATAAACTACGTTCTACTTCGGCTTTGTATAATACCTGCTCACAACCGTCGCATTTTGTCCAAATACCTTCAGGTATATTGTGACGACGGGAGTTATCGCTTTTTGGAAGAATCTTTTCAAGCCAGCTCATGGGATTCCTTACTTTAGTCTTAATCCGACCAAAATCGACTAATTAACATCATTTCGATCGATAGCATATCAACCGTGCATTAAAGCATAAAAGACACAATTTGTTTACTTGTCGTTATAATTTATGCGTTAAACCATAACGGACCTAAGGGTGGCTTAGGCAGCCCGTAATTTTGAGGATAAGTCACATCCACCAGATATAGCCCTTCTGCTTTTGCCGTCGCGCCAGACACGGTCCGATCTTTGGCTTCCAGGATCTCAGCAATCCACTCTATCGGTTTTTCACCGGTACCAACCAGCAACAACGAACCCATAATATTTCTGACCATATGGTGTAGGAACGCATTTGCTTGGATGTCTAAGATGACATAACTACCAGCACGATGAACCGCCAGCGACATGATATTACGAAATGGCGTATTAGACTGGCATTGAGCAGCCCTGAATGAGGTAAAATCACGCTCGCCCAGCAATAGTTGTCCGGCTTCATTCATTTTTTCTGCATCTAATGGATGGTAATAATGACTAACCCCCTTTGAAAGAATGCCTGGTCTCAAAGGTTCGTTGTAAATGATATACCGATAGCGCCGAGCAGTTGCGGAAAACCGAGCATGAAAAGTATCGTCCACGATATGAGCCCAACGAACTGCAATATCATCTGGCAGTTGTGCATTGATACCCAGAGTCCAGGCTGAGATTTGCCGCTGCGCTGTGGTATCAAAATGAATGACCTGCCCAGTGGCATTCACACCCGCATCCGTACGTCCAGCACACTGTATCTCTACTGAATGGTTAGCAACCCGGGATAACGCCGTTTCCAACTCTTGCTGGATACTATTTACTTCTCGCTGTCGTTGCCAACCATAATAGTTAGCACCGAAATATTCTATTCCTAGCGCAATACGCATATTTCTCTCCGGCAGAATCGCGCGGGATTATACGTTAGCAGGAGATAAAAAAAAGTGGCGATTACATTCGCCACTTTTTGTACTGTTTTATGCAAGACGGGAAAGTAGTTTTTCAGCCTCTTTTATTTGCTCTCTGGTGCCAGTTTCCTGCACCTCAAGAAGCAATTCTTTCGCACTTTCTTTATCATCAATTTCGAGATATGCCCGGGCCAGATCCAGTTTGGCGCCCATACCACCATCATCATCGATATCAATACCATCATGTTGTGGCAACATATCAGGAAATTCATCCAAACCGATATCCAGATTAGGCTGAAGCGAATCTGGATTAGTAGCTTCATTTGCATTCATTTTTTCGGTTTGAGCCAACAACTCATCAATCGAGAGGTAATCATTTGACATATCTGCCGTTTTATCGGCTTCAAACTGCTTTAACCATGATTTTTCGGTATCGTCATGTACCGCTTTCAGATCAACATCCGGCTCTGTAGAAGCAGTCAGAACGTCTGTTGGTTGCTCATCTGCAGAAAGCTCCCAGCCTTCAGGCTCAGACACTACCTGTTCGGTCATTTGTAAACCAGGATCTGCCATCATCTTGTCAAGATTCAGACGCGAGGCTAATGCTGTATCATCCTCTTGTTCGACAGTCGTCAAGTCAAAATCAAATGAGTCAGTCGGTTCCGGGATTTCGGTTTTTACTTCTGGCTCAACCGCTGAAAATGAAAAATCAGCTTCCAGTGCCTGCGCAAGATCCGCATCAGACAGAATAGCCGCAAAATCTTGTTTCTCTACCCCGCTGGCTTCCATCGAAGGGTTTTCATCCCGTGCATTTAGATCAATATCCGGTTTTTCTGCAGCGCTGAAAATATCTTCTGAGATTTCAGGAACCACATCAGGCGGTAGAGGAACGTCATCTGCCATTTGAGACATGTTGGACTCTACTTCTGCCGAGATGGAGGTCGGAATCAATGATTCATCCTGTAAATTCAAATCAGGAAAGGCAACATCGTTGTCATTGTTTTCCGATAAATCCACCGCCAGCAAATCGCCAAAATCACTTTCCGTTTCATCCATCATAACGGCAGTCGATTCAGCCATCTCCTGCTCACGGGCAGCTAATTCTCGTTTTGCGCGAGAACGCAGCCAGAAACTCAACACCACTAGAATAGCCAAAACAGGTAATGAAATGAGCAACAACAAGTTTAAAGGTGTTGCTAAAATTTCGGCTAGGAATCCCTTAACCGGGGTTGGTGCAGAGAGTGCTGCCTGTTTTTTCTCTTGTTGTGCAACCTGCGCCGCTTTCTCATGCTCTTGTAATTGCGTCTGTAACGTCGCTAATTCTTGCTTCAACTGGTCTTTTTCTTGCACAGTCGACTGCAAATTCGTGAGCTGCGCATTCAATTTCTGGATCTGATCTTTTAACTCTTTATTTTCTGTTTTAAAAGCCAACAATTCTTCGCTTTCAGCCTGAGGAGCAGTCGCTGTTGCTGTAGAGACTGCAGACGAAACGACAGGCTGTTGCGCTGTTCCAGCTACCAGTTCAGAAACTTTACTATCAATTAATGCTGACGAGGTTGATGCGACAATCGTGGTCTTTGCTGCTTCAGATAACGCCACAGTCGGCACCGCATTCGATGCAACGGTAGCGGGAGACGGGGATTGTTGACTATTTGTCGGCGTAGACGTTGCCACTGATGGCGATTTGTCTACCGGTAATGCATTTTTCTTCTCTACCGTATCTGCTTTGGTCGCAGCCTGCTGTGTGGCCGGACGAATAACTGTTGCCTGAATTTCACTTAATGACGGAATTGAAAGACGAGTACCTGCCAGCAATGTATCAAGCTGTCCACTCGCAAATGCATGAGGATTTTTCCGGTGCAATGCAACCATGACTCTCCGAGTGCTGATCCCCTGTCCCGGATATAATTTCCTGATTGCATTTGCAATTGCCCATGTTGTGTCGGTTTTCTTCACCGGGCCATAGATTTTGCTGTTAGTCGTCAATACGGTCTTATCCAGACGCTCTGGAATATAAGGATGAGGTGTCCGCCCATTCGATATTTTTTTACTGGCTACTGGCGCAACCGGTGCCGTTGACAACTGAGGTTGGACATGACTATCAGGCCCTTTTATTTCAATATAAAAGTCATCTGTCTTATCTGCGGCCAATACAGCTGTTGAATACAAGGCTGTTGCTAACATTGCTTGCGCCAACCGAGATAGTTTAAATCCCATATTCGATGTCCTTTCTATCTATTATCTGGTCTTTATAGTCCAACCACGAGCAACTAAGGCAATTCTCGGCCAAAGGCCAACTATTCTCATAATAAGAACAAACTGTTTGATTTAACAAACTTTATCATAATGGCAGCCACGTCTTGCTGCCATTATCACATTCAATGTTTATTGCAGTAACTGCTCAGCCAGAGAAATTGCATTCTGAACACGACCACAACGAAGCAAGTCTGTGACCAAAAACAATCTAAATGTTTGAATCTCTTCTGAATCACCAGTTATAAACTGCGCATAAATTTTATTCTGATTGGAACCATGAGAAACCGGTGTCAGTAATTCGTCTGTTAATTCAATTTGATTCACGGATGATAGCATTTCACGAACTAACTGCTGTGGTAATGCATCTTCCAGCGTGATGTCAGCTATCACGGTTGTTCCATAAAAAACGGGCACCTGTAATAAGGTTACGGCTGCATTGAGTTTTTCTTTAGGAAACAATATTTGCAGCTCAGCAATTAAGGATGGCGTTTTTTGTTCAGGAACCACATTAAAGGCCAATTGTGCAGGAAATAGTGTGTTTTCCAGTGGTCGGCCATTCATGAGTTGAGCGGTTTCTCTGGCTAACGCCTCCGTTCCTTTTTTACCACACACAGACACGGGTTCTAGAGCAACAAGATTTAGCTGAGTAATAGCCGTTTCTTCAAAAAATGGCATGATGATCTGAGCCATTACAATGGCAAGATCATCCGGACAAACATGAACAGCCGTATTCAAATTAATGTTTTGATCGAGCAGACTCAAACCATGTGATGAATCTTTATATTCACCTGAACGCAGATCTATGATTTTACAGCCGTAATGTAATGCCGCTTTAAATGCGTTGTTATATTCCGAAGAATTGCCCACAAAAAAAACCAGGTTAACCTGTGACCAATCAAAAGAATCCAGTTCCTGTACATAAACCGTTTTATTATTGAAACGGATTGACTCTTGGTCTTCTGCATTCTGGGCTGTCAGCAAAAACATCTGACCGATTGGAAGCGCTTTTTCCTGTAGTAATTCCAATAAACTTTCACTGATTAATTCTTCGCTGCCTGCAATGGCAATATTCATAGGCATTACTCTTTCTCCTGTATTCTTTTAAAACCCTGAAACATTAAAACCAAGATCGACCAATACATTGCGATCTGATTCAGCAACAACAGAGAGAGAACTCCATTCCCGTCGTTCTGGGTATTTCTTACGCATTTCGTCGAATTGACCGGGTTGCCCAACCAGATGTCTGAATCTGGCATCATCTCGCCGAACGTCATAAACCAAATGTATTAATTTTTTCAGTACTGCTTCATTCACGGCAGTTTGTAACGATAACGAGCAAATATCGGCAATGGGTAAAAGTGGAGATAACTGTTTTTTCATCTCAAACCCGAACTGCTGACAAAATGCTTCGTAAAGCATGAAGGTTCCTCGGTATTTCCCTTCTAAGCTGTAACCTGCAATATGAGGTGTTGCAATTTCGGTAAACGGAACAAGCTCATGAAGGATATCAGGTTCATTTTCCCACACATCCATCACCAGCCTTAACGGTTCTGCCGATTGCTGGCGCGACAGCATGGCTTGATTATCCCAAACTTCGCCGCGTGAAGCATTCAACAAAATCTGGTCTGAACGTAACGCCTGAATATGTTTCTGATCTAACAAATGAAAAGTAGCGTGTTCACAATTGCGCGTTAACGGCACATGGAAACTGATCAAATCACATTTCAATGCCTCGTCGTAAGAAACAAATGTTCGCGGATCACCCGACTGCGCTTTAAACGGATCACATAGTTTTACATTGATACCCAGTTGCCGGGCTTTTCCGGCTACCGCAGAGCCTGTATTACCGGCCCCGATAACTCCCAATGACAATCCAGACAGAGAAAATTGATATTTCTCTGCAATCACCAGCAATGCGCTGATGATATATTCGCCCACTGAAACCTTATTACAGCCGGGAGCACTGGCAAACGTAATATTTTTTTCCGCCAAGAATGTTTTATCGATATGGTCAGTCCCAATGGTGGCGGTACCAACAAACTTCAGTTTATTGCCCTGTGATAAGAGAGTGGCATTGACCTTAGTCACAGAACGTACCAATAAAATATCAGCATCGGCCAACTGTTCTGCCGTCATCGTCCTACCGGGTAACGCGACGACCTCACCAAATTCAGCAAACAATGCCTGGGTAAGTGGCATATTTTCATCAACCACAATCTTCATATTTGTCGCCTGAAAAGAAAAAGGGGCTATAAGCCCCTTATTATGCCATTTAGTCTAATGAAATCATTAGCCTTTAAATTTACTGAATACCAATGTGGCGTTGGTGCCACCAAAACCGAAACTATTCGACATGACAGTGTTCAGTTCTGCATCCTGATACTCAGTCACAATTGGCAGACCTTCAGCTTTAGGATCCAGATGTTCAATGTTGATGCTTGGTGCAATGAACTTGTTTTCCATCATCAGCAAGCTGTAGATGGCTTCATGAACACCGGCAGCACCCAGAGCATGACCACTCATAGCTTTAGTTGCGGAGATCTTTGGTGCTTTATCGCCGAACACAGCGTGGATCGCTTCCAGTTCTTTCACATCACCAACAGGAGTAGATGTTCCATGTGTATTCAGATAATCGATTGGAGCAGATACTGTTGACATGGCTTGTTGCATGCAACGAACAGCACCTTCACCTGATGGTGCAACCATGTCATAACCATCAGAAGTCGCGCCGTAACCGGTAATTTCTGCATAGATGTGAGCGCCGCGAGCTAATGCATGTTCCAGTTCTTCAACAACAACAATACCGCCACCACCAGAGATTACGAAGCCATCACGATCCGCATCATAAGTACGGGATGCTTTTTCTGGCGTGTCGTTATATTTGCTGGACAGTGCACCCATCGCATCGAACTGCAGGGCCAGAGTCCAATCCACCTCTTCACCGCCACCGGCGAAAACAATGTCTTGTTTGCCTAATTGGATCTGTTCCAGTGCATGACCGATACAGTGTGAAGACGTCGCGCAGGCAGAACTGATGGAGTAGTTAATACCTTTGATTTTAAATGGGGTCGCCAGACATGCTGACGTGGTTGAAGACATGGTACGAGGAACCATGTATGGGCCAACACGACGAACACCCTTCTCACGCAATGTATCGCAGGCTTCGATCTGGTTTTTAGAAGATGCGCCACCTGAACCGGCTACCAGCCCAGTCCGTGGATTAGAAACCATATCTTCAGTCAATTTGGCATCAGCAATTGCTTGTTGCATAGACAGGTAAGCGTACGCTGCAGCTTCGCCCATGAAACGCAGTACTTTGCGATCAATTAGTTCAGCGACATCCAGCTTGATATTGCCCCATACGCGGCTACGCAGATTGTGTTGTTCAAACTGTTCAGAATAAGAAATCCCTGACTTACCCGCTTTCAGCGAAGCCAGAACTTCGGCCGCGTTGTTGCCCAGACTAGAAACGATCCCGATACCAGTGATAACAGCTCTTCTCATTAACTTAAGTTCCAATATGACTTATATGACCTAGGTATAGTTTACCTGTTTTATCTCAACAACTGGTCTGCTTTCCCGTAAAATCCACCGAACTTTTGTGAAATAGTCGAGATTTTTTCATGCAGACCTCATTACAAAACGCCAAATTAAGTTGGAATGATGCGGGAGCCCCCATTTCGGACTCTTTTGAGGATGTCTATTTTTCCAACGATAATGGTCTGCAAGAAACTCGTTATGTGTTCCTCCAGCAAAATAACCTCCCTGAACGTTGGCTAATACATGACCGCCCCGTGTTTGTAATTGCTGAGACCGGCTTTGGAACCGGACTGAATTTTTTGGCAACCTGGCAGGCATTCCGACAACAGAAACAAGCCGTACCAGAGACAAAAGTTTCTCGCTTACATTTCATCAGTTTTGAGAAATTTCCGCTCACCCGACAGGATTTACAACGGGCTTTGTGTGCATGGCCCGAACTAACTGAATTCAGTGAATCATTAATTGCTGCCTATCCTGCTGCAATCCCCGGATGTCAGCGACTTCGTTTTGATCAAGGCAACGTCATACTGGATCTCTGGTTTGGTGATGTGAATGATTTACTGCCGCAGGTTTATTCACCTCGTGACGGATTAGTGGATGCCTGGTATCTGGATGGTTTTGCGCCCAGTAAAAACCCTGATATGTGGTCAGAGAATTTGTTCACACAGCTATATCGACTGATCCGTCCTCAGGGCACATTAGCCACCTTTACTGCCGCGGGTTTCGTACGTCGAGGTTTAACTACTGTCGGCTTTGAGATGGCCAAAATGCCAGGGCACGGGAAAAAAAGGGAAATGCTGTTCGGCCGCAGTCAAAAAACACCTAACTCACCACTTTCAGCGCCAAATTCAGTAGCTATTGTGGGTGGTGGAATTGCTTCAGCCTGGCTGAGTTATCTCTTAACTCAGCGCGGATATCAGGTCGTATTATTTTGCGCCGATCCCGATGTAGCTCAGGCCGCTTCCGGGAATCCACAAGGTGCGATTTATCCGTTACTCCATAAACCTGCCGATCCGTTGTCTCAGTTTTTCAGCTCTGCATTTCACTATTGCAGACAATTAATCCATGAAGTTCATAACCAATCACCCATCACCTTCGATTGGTGCGGAGTGTTATTAAAAGCGTTTGATGAAAAATCATCACAAAGAATTGGCGAATTATTGGCTACACACTTCCCTCCAGAACTTATTCATGGTGTTACCGATGGGGCCTTATTTCCCCAAGGTGGCTGGGTTATTCCCGATGAGCTGACACACACATTATTTCAACTTGCTGCCGCTACCGGATTGTTAACCCAACATTTCAATTGTGAAATAACTGCCATCCATGAACAACAGGGTTCATGGTGTTTAAGCACCGCTGCAGACGAATCTTACATAGCCACTGTACTCATTCTGGCTAACGGCGCGGAAGTTAGTCGTTATCAGCAAACTCAGACATTGCCTATTACTCCCTTCCGTGGACAAATTTCATCCATCGAAGCCGTTACCGATAAAGAAAACGCCACTCCCGTCGTGTGCGGAGATGGTTATATCTTACCCGCCCGCAATGGCCAGCAAGTTATCGGTGCCACCTACATCCGAAATGATACCGATCGCTCGGTACGAGACAGCGAGCATCAGGAAAATAAAGTTAAAATGCAAAGAACGCTGGCAGTCAATAGCTCATCGCATCGCATCATCGATGGCCGAGCTGCCATTCGGGGGGTAACAAGAAACCATTTCCCAGTGGTTGGCGGCTTGCGCTCTGATGCTCAATTAAACAATGAGTTAACCCAGCATTCTTCTGCCGGCGGATTACCGGATATGACCTCTAACTTACTCATTTTTGCAGGGTTAGGCTCCCGGGGATTATGCTCAGCACCTTTAGCCGCCGAAATATTGATATCGTTATTACTCCAAGAGCCTGTGCCATGCTCCTTAGAAATACTGCGAGAACTGGATCCACAACGTCGCCAGTTAAAACCACTATGGCGCAAGCAACACCAGAAATCCGTGCGGAGTAATACTCGAATTTGATGGTTATTGCTTGAAATACAGGCCATATTTCAGTGAAACGGGCTAAATGACCTGACTTTGTCACAAAGGCTAGGTATAGTGCCTCGCAGAAAATACGACCCCAAATTTGCCTTTCAAGGGGGATCCCATGATTACCGCTTACATACTGCGTAATAAGATTTTGGAGGTTATTCAGCTAACCGCCCAGGATGTATTACCGCCCAACACAATTTGGCTGGATGCCCATAAGCCTGACGATGAAGAACGTGAATGGCTGAGCAGTTTGTTCCTTGAAGAAGTGCCCGAAGAAGAAGAACTGGATGAAATCGAAGCATCTGCCCGTTTCTACTGGGACACTGATGGTCTGCATATTTTATCGTTATTCCCTCAACGAATTGGTGGCGAAACCCGCGGTGTAAACATGTCGTTTACA
Source organism: Tolumonas lignilytica (assembly GCF_000527035.1). Lineage (NCBI taxonomy): Bacteria > Pseudomonadati > Pseudomonadota > Gammaproteobacteria > Aeromonadales > Aeromonadaceae > Tolumonas > Tolumonas lignilytica. The sequence goes on along the minus strand of NZ_AZUK01000002.1, from coordinate 286,675 downwards.
TTACGCAACAACCTGCTGATCAGCTTCCGTGAAGAAGACATCGGTATCGTCCGCCTGTTGCGTCACTACATGCGTCACGATCGTGTCGAAGTAGAAAATGCAATGGATATTTTGCTGGAGCTGATGGATCTGAAAGTCGAATATTTGTCTGACCTGATTGAAGACGGATATACCACTTTGGAAGAAACGTCCGAACTGGTTCTCAGTGACGAACAGATACATGAAATGTTACAAGAGCTGATGGAACAGGAAGAAACCAACAGCCAAATCCGTCTGGCGCTTCATGATACGCGACGCGCACTACGCTTTTTACGTCGGACGGTAAGACAACAACTGTTAACTGAACAGAAAAAAACCATTGATGAAGTCTTGCACGATATCGAATCGTTGCTGCCGCATACGCAATTTCTGTTTGATAAAATCAACTTCCAATTGGAAGTGGCAATGGGCTTTACCAACCTGCAACAGAACAAGGTTATCAAAATTTTCTCTGTGGCAGCCGTAGTCTTTCTGCCGCCGACCCTCATTGCCAGTATGTATGGGATGAACTTTGATTTTATGCCCGAATTGCACTGGCAGTTGGGTTATCTGGTCTCTATTGGAATGATGCTGGCATCCGCTTTCGGTACTTATTTCTTCTTCCGAAAGAAAGGCTGGTTATAATTTCCCCTACTCAAACACCGGAACGGCCGTTCCGGTGCTGAATCCCAGTTAAAAGCCTGCAACACTAGTGTTTTACAGCCAGTAACGAAGCCAGCGTGTCTGCCGCTTCAGCCCATTCGGCATCATCAATGAAAGCCTGTTTCAGCATTTCAGCCTGAGCGGCTGTCCAGAATGGCGCATCCGGGAGTGTTTCATCCCCTTTCAATTCATGCGATTGAATAAAACAATGAATACTTGATTCATCATTTGCCAGCCCTAGCTGACTAAATAATGCCGCCAGGTCATGAGTTCCGATGTCCATTTTGAGCAACCCTCGCAGATAGGAACTAATATCATTATAGAAGAATTCTGTTATCTCTATTGATTATCTAAGTGATTGGCATGAGGGACACATATGACCAGATTACGTTACGAAACTGATTCTATGGGCTGCGTAACGGTGCCTGCAGAAAAATACTGGGGAGCACAAACACAGCGTTCTATTGAAAATTTCCCTATCGGAGTAGCCCGTTTTCGCTGGCAGCGCCCCATGATCCGAGCACTGGGAATATTAAAATTAGCGGCAGCAAAAGCAAATGAGGAGTTAGGAACATTACCGGGCACCATTACCGATCCCATCGAGCAGGCAGCACAGGAAGTTGTTGATGGCAAGTTAGATGAACATTTTCCACTGGTTGTGTTTCAAACGGGCTCAGGCACCCAATCCAATATGAATGCCAATGAAGTGATTGCCAATCGGGCCATCGAAATTTGTGGTTGTGAGGTGGGCAGTAAAAACCCAATCCATCCGAACGATCATGTCAATTGCGGCCAGTCCTCTAATGATACCTTCCCTACTGCCATGCATATTGCCGTGATTGAGGAATTGGAAAAGCAGTTAATTCCTGTGATCGAGCATCTAAAAGGGACGCTCAATGAAAAGGCTGAAGCCTATGCCCATATTGTCAAAACAGGCAGAACACACCTTCAGGATGCAACTCCCATTACGCTGGGACAGGAAATCAGTGCCTGGGTTGCTCAACTGAATTTTGCCTTGGCAGGGATTCATGCCAGCAAGTCAGGTTTACTTGATTTGGCGATCGGAGGAACCGCCGTCGGCACCGGGTTGAATGCACATCCACTGTTTGGCGAGCGCACGGCGGCCTATATTGCCAGCATTACGGGTTACCCGTTCCGGGCGGCTGAGAATAAGTTTTTTGCTCTTTCAGCTCATGATGCTTTAGTTCAAGCCTCGGCGGCACTGCGAACCTTAGCCGGCGCTTTAATGAAAATTGCCAATGATGTTCGCTGGCTGGCCAGCGGCCCTCGTTGTGGGATTGGTGAGTTAGTCATACCGGAAAATGAACCGGGTTCGTCAATTATGCCAGGAAAAGTCAATCCAACTCAGTGTGAAGCCTTGACCATGGTCTGTGTTCAGGTCTTTGGTAACGATGCCGCCGTTGCTTTTGCCGGAAGCCAGGGGAATTTTCAATTAAACGTATATAAACCCGTGATGGTGCATAACGTCATGGAAAGTATTCAGTTATTAGCCGATGCATGCGGCGCATTTGATCTGCATTGTGCTTCTGGTATAGAGCCCAATATACCGCGCATTGAAGAGCATCTGGCTGATAATTTAATGCTCGTTACCGCGCTGAATAAACACATCGGCTACGACAAGGCAGCAACAATCGCTAAAAAAGCGCATCACGATGGCTTACGCTTACGCGATGCGGCTATTGCGTCAGGGTATCTCACTGCAGAAGAATTTGATCTGTGGATTTCGCCGCTGGACATGGCAGAACCCCATAAGGAATAGCAAATGACCGGGTTATCCCGGTCATTTTTTTAGCGGCTATTTCAGCGAACCAGACAAGAATTGCTTCAATCGTTCGCTTTTTGGATTGCCAAGCACCTCGTCCGGATGCCCTTCCTCTTCGATTTTACCCTGATGAAGGAAAATGACATGGTTCGAAACGTTACGGGCAAAGCCCATCTCATGCGTTACGACCACCATCGTTTTGCCTTCTTCGGCCAGTTTTTGCATGATTTTTAAAACTTCGCCGACCAGCTCGGGGTCTAACGCAGAGGTGGGTTCATCAAACAACAATACCTCTGGTTCCATCGCTAAAGCACGGGCAATAGAAACACGCTGTTGCTGACCACCAGATAAATGAGCCGGATATTTCGCTCGGGCCCGTTCATCGATACCCACCTTTTCCAGATATTGAATCGCTCTGGCTTTGGCTTCTTCTTTGTCAATGCCCAACACTTTAATTGGAGCCGCCATGACATTTTCCAATACCGTCATATGGCTCCACAAATTGAAATGCTGGAAAACCATGGTTAGTTTTGTCCGAAGTAGCTGCAACTCTTTCTGATCAGTGACTTTTAACTGTCCATCCGAATCCAGCGTCATGTGAATTTCTTTGCCATTAACAAAAATGGCACCTTCGCTGGGTTTTTCAAGAAAATTCAGACAACGTAAAAATGTACTCTTACCTGAGCCAGATGAACCAATGATACTGATCACATCCCCCGCCTGTGCACACAAAGATACGCCTTTAATAACTTCATGCTGGCCATATTTTTTATGCAAATCTTTTACAGCCAATTTGTAATTATGCATTTTTTAACCTTTCCAAAATGAATCTTAATGTGCTGATTGCGGTCTCAGATGTTTCAGCCAACGCTTTTCAGCCAAGCGGAATAAACCAACCAACAGAAAAGAAATAGTCAGATAAATTGCAGCAGCAATACCAAAAGCATGGAATGACTTATAGGTTGCCGCATTCACGTCTCGCGCGATTTTTAAAATATCAGGAACTGTTGCTGTAAATGCCAATGAGGTCGCATGCAGCATCAGAATCACCTCGTTGCTATATGCAGGCAACGCACGACGTAACGCGGATGGAATAATGATATTCCAATACAACGTAAAACCGGAAAAACCGTAAGCTCGCGCCGCCTCTATTTCACCATGAGGGATCGCCCTGATCGCACCAGCCAACATCTCTGTGGTATATGCACACGTGTTCAGAGCCAATGCCAGTACCGTACAGTTGAAACCACTGCGGAAAAACAGATTCAAAAACTCAACGTCCCGAACCACGCTTAACGTGTATACACCGGAATAAAACACCAGCAATTGTACATACAACGGCGTTCCACGGAAAATATAGGTATAAAGCCAAACTGGCATCCAGAGTGCTTTCTTCTGCGAGACGCGAGCGATCGACATTGGCAGTGCCAGCATGAATCCAAATGCCAGCGACAACACCAATAACCACAGGGTGACCGCGACACCCGTGAAATGATACCCATCACTCCACAAGAAAGCCTTGCCATATTGCAACAGGATATCAATCATAATTCTGCACTCCGAACACCCATGGAATAACGACGTTCCAACCACAGCAGAACCAGATTCGATATTGTAGTAAAAATCAAATAAACCACTGCAGCCACAATGGTGAAATAGAAGAAATGGTATGTGCCCTTGCCCGCATTCTGCGTAGCTTTAACAACATCAGACAAACCAATGATTGACACGAGTGCTGTCGCCTTGAGTGTTACCTGCCAGTTATTGGCTATGCCCGGTAACGCAAAACGCATCAATTGTGGGAACAAAATATATCGAAATGCCTGCCAGGGAGAAAAACCGTACGCCACTCCAGCTTCGAGTTGACCTTTGGGAACCATCAGATAGGCACCACGGAAGGTTTCAGTAAAATAAGCACCATAAATAAAGCCAATCGTGATGACACCCGCCACAAACGGATCGATATTGATCTGGGTAAGGCCGACAGACTCCGTAATGCTATTCACCACAATCTGTAAACCATAAAATATTAATAGCATCAGTACCAGATCAGGTACTCCGCGGATCAATGTGGTATATACGCCAGATAGCAGTTTTGCCAATTTGCTCTGTGACGATTTCGCGGCAGCACCTATCAACCCCAGCAGAAATGAGAGAGCAACAGAGAACAATGCTTGTTCTATTGTTACTACTGCTCCGTTCAAAATAATGGAGCCATACCCATACAGCATAACGATTTACCTGATTTATTCCGAAACTGAAAAACAACGAGGCTCCTCAATCGAAGAGCCTCGTCATTAACGAACAAAAACGCTAAGCGTTATTCACCGTATATGTTGAATTTAAAATATTTTTTAGCCAACTTGTCGTAAGTCCCATCCTTACGCATAGCCGCAAGAGTGGTATTCAATGCTGCTTTCAAAGCACCGTCTTCTTTACGAACACCGATACCAGCACCTACACCAAAATATTTTTCGTCATTCACTTCTGGGCCCGCATATTCAAACTGTGCGCCCTGTGGTTTGTTCAGGAAACTTTCACCTGCAGTTACCGCATCTTGGAATGCTGCATCAATACGACCTGAAACTAAGTCAGCATAAACCAGATCTTGACTTTGGTAAGGCACCAGCTCAACACCTTTGCTCTGCCAATTTGCTTTTGCATAGGTTTCTGCTGTTGTTCCTTGTAACACACCAACACGTTTACCTTGCAGTGCTTCTGCAGTTGGCTTGATTGCCGAACCTTTCGCTGCCACTAAGCGAGCAGGAGTACCGTATAATTTATTGGTAAAATCGATCTCTTTTTTACGCTCTTCTGTAATAGACATAGCAGACAGAATCGCGTCAATTTTTTTCGCTTTCAGCGAAGGGATCAGACCGTCAAAATCGCCTTCGACCCATTCACATTTTGCTTTCAGGCGCTTACACATTTCGTTACCCAGATCGATATCGAAACCGGTCAATGAACCGTCAGCCGCTTTTACTTCAAATGGTGCATACCCTGGCTCAACACCAAAACGGATCTCTTTAATATCAGCCGCGTTAGCATTTACAGCGAATGCAACGGCTGCGACCTGCATGATTCTGCGAAAGTTCTTCATCTTTATTCCTGTTATTCGTGTTCAATTCAGAATGCACGCATCATCAGCCTTGACCGTGCCACACAAAAATCTTATCAAAAGAATGGCAGAAACAAAATCTTCTGATTCTCTTTTATTTCACAGAATTAAATATATTTATTCAGAATCACCGTCTGAATATGACATTAGCCAGTAAATCAACCGCTAACTATGCAGCGATGAACCTTCAAATCATCGGAATCAGTGATTATAAATCATACTGTTCCCGGTTAGCTGCAATATAAAGTAACGCCATAATAGTCAGACTATCAGAGATAACCCCCGCCTTGATCATGGCAAGAAGCTCATCAAAAGTATGCAATTCAACTTGTATGTCTTCCGAGTCTTCAAGTTCTTGTTGGCCTTCCCTCAAATTACGCGCGATGAACAGTGCACCATATTCATTGGTCACCGAGTTCGACATATAAAAATGAGTGAGTAGAGGTTGAATATCATCTGAGATATAGCCTGTTTCTTCTTGTAATTCCCGCGCGGCGGTTTGCAACCAATCTTCGCCTTCAGGAGCACCCCCTTCAGGTATTTCCAGAGAGCTTAAATTACCGATGGCGTATCGTGTTTGCCGTACCATCACGATCCGTCCATCATCCAGCACAGGTACAACCCCCACTCCTCGGTTTTTAAATTCCACCACGCCGTATTGCGCAGGGCTGCCTTTGGGTGTCAAAACATCATCATGACGCACCCTGATCCAAGGTGTTTCGAATACAATTTTAGACTTGATTGTTTGCCAGATACTCATAGTTTTCCTGTACATTTCTCTTGTTTGCCACTATGACGAAGTTCATAATTTGCGCATCTTTTAGAGGAGATAACCATGAAATCGAAAACATCACAAGCAGCTTATCAGCACCAACGGGGAACGATTACTGACAATCATTTACACGCCTTAGTGACGGATAAATTATTTCGCAGCCGTACAGAGGAAAATGTTAAAGGTAAAGGCAGTTACCGTCGTCATCCGAAACATCGTCGACAAGACGAGTTCAGTTTAAAAATTGCTGCCTAGTTGTTTTTAAACTGAATTTGTCGTTGGTCACGAAAAGAGCAATCAGATCGCAGAATGTTTTTTTGCGCTTGCCTGAATGAAATCATCTCGTTATTATGCCGGCACATCGAAACGATGTGTATGCGTCCTTAGCTCAGCTGGTTAGAGCACCACCTTGACATGGTGGGGGTCGATGGTTCGAGTCCATTAGGACGCACCATCTTTTCGATAGCAAAAATCTCTTAAGTGCGTCCTTAGCTCAGCTGGTTAGAGCACCACCTTGACATGGTGGGGGTCGATGGTTCGAGTCCATTAGGACGCACCAATTCTCGATTTATCAAGAAGTTACAATCAAAACTCATCTCAAACATTGACCACTTATTTTTGTGGGCACAGCTCATTTGCGAAATGAGCGCCTAACTTCGCAAAAAAGTCTCATTTAAATCTTATTTTTCTGTTTTTTGGAAAATTCCGCTTTCGGTGCCCAAACTGTGCCCAAAATTTTCACGGTCTGATCATTTGTTTGCGCCCAAATGAGGTAGTGCATTTTTGACCACCACCTTATTTTCATATTGATTGGCTTTGTATGAGACATGGATTATTTCACTATCTTGCACATGAAAAGCTAACTGCTTTTGCTATGTAAAATAATGTCTAGGTTTCTCGCTACAGCATGTTCTTGCATAATCGCGATACGATATTGATTCATCCGTTGATAATAACGAGCCAACTCAGCTCCAAAATTTTCACATTTTTGCGCAATGGAATAATCAACCGACGATTGCTGTTGGAAAGTTATTTCCTGATTGACGTTCTTTAATACAGAAATATTTGCTAAATCGACTAACCACATACCTGAAATCGAGGGTACGGCTAAGGCCATCGATAACCCTTTCGGATCTGAATCAAAAAATGTATGGATCTGACATTGTCCTTGCTGACTAAGAATGAACTCATTTGCAGTCGCGACTGAGAAATAAGGATCGCCTCGATAGATAATCAGTGGATCGTAGTTCTCTATGTCGTTAAAGATTGATGATGAGAGATGAGGTAAAACTGCCTTATTTTCAACAATGAGAATCGTATGATGTTGGTGTTCTTTAAGCTGCTGCAGGTCCATGACCAGAACACTATTAAGTGGTAAACGATAATCACCATCTTTCAACTTCAACTGTCCTGATAATGTTGAAATTAAAATCCAGTCATTCCCTGCTTTTGCTCCTCCTGATTTTTCATTATTGATTCGTTTCGCAACCTCCATTCTAGTGTTTGATGGTAGTTGCTGTGCTGAATGAACATCATATCCACGTAGATCTTTTAGTAACTCAGCAATAACTTCATAATCTGCTTCAGTGAGTAGCAAATATTTATCATCAAAGGTTAATTGACCAAATGGATACGCATCCCGAATAGGCTGCATCCATTTTTTGAAGAGAACTTTGTCTTTCTGTTGTAAAACGATGGATTCTAGTACTCTCGATTGCTGTAAGTTAATTTGTTCAGTCATTCAGATAAAACTCATAGTCTGAGATCAATACGTTCCCTAACCCTTTTTCTTCAGATTGTCGCATCGGTTTAGCACTCAGACGTTTTGACAACCGAGAACGACGTAAATCCTGATTCGTCCAAATATGTAATCCCAATAACCAATCTCTCGGTTTAAGTGTGGTCTCTGCTGAGTTAAGAAAATTGAGCGCAGAAACAGTCCGACCGGATGGCATCGTAGAGATAAATACTTTCACCAGTTTTTGAAACTCACTTGGCATCGTTATTCGCTCTGTTTTTGCTGACGGCTTGATTGCTACGACTTCATTTTTGATAATCTCCGCAACTGATTGTGATTTCTCCCGATATTCTTTCTGTGAGATTCTCGCTGCAATCACCAGGCAGACAGTTTCGTTATGTAATCCGATATTTGCTTGTAGTGAAATTTGATCCTCATCTGCCGCGATGGTATTCAAAGCAGTCTGCTGAAAATCACTTAATCTTAAATCGGCAGGTCGTTCAGGCGCATATTCAGGATGGCGGAATAAGTAAGATTGCCATTTTTTCACTAAAGCAGTTTGCTGGTCTGGGATTGATTGTCCAAATAGTTTGTGCCGCAAACGAGGTAAAATAAGATTCAGACGCTCTCGGGCTGCAAATATATGGCGATCAAGCTCACTATGAAGCAGTTGTCGTAACTCAAAATGACTGGTTCCCCACTCATCAAGATCATCATGACTAACAATACTCATTGCATCCATTAATCGTTCAGCTTGTTTCAGAAGCTGCGCATTTTCTCGACGTTTTTCAGCCATCGTGCTGACATAACCAAATTCATTCTCCAGCTTCAGGCCTAGCAGATGCGTTTGGTCGGTCATGCTGTCAGATAACGTATAAATTTCATCTCTTAAGCTTTGAAAATGAAATTGGGCATCATCATGCCGATCTTCCTGAAGTGCATTGGTATATTGCTCTACCAGATGAATGACTTGTTCTCTCCATGCTGCAACATCAAATGCTTTGATCCTGCGTTTTTCCCGCTGGATCACAATATCGAGCATATCTCGCAGCGGTGCCACCAAGCGAAATCCATCACTGGTATTCCCCTGCAATAAGCCACTATTGACCAATAATTGGATATTCGTTGATGACTCTGTCTGCACTCGCCCTTGTGTATAGGCTTGAGTAATGAGTTCGCTATGATTTGAGAGTGCTCTTAATATCTGACCAATCAACATTTCCTGACTCATGAGAATAAGTCTCCCGTTGTCGGTTCGTCAGGTAGTTCTTGTATCATTTCATCAATTTTCTGATGCTCCGCCAGAAAATCAGCCAGCTCATAAAACCAGCTTATTTTCCCTGTCATTCTGAATATCTGACTTTCTTTATTTGCTTCAACAAGATAACCCTCTTTCTGCAATTGTCGGAGCACAGTTAACAACTGCTCAGAAATCGTCTCTTTATTGCTGCGCCAAACCGTACAGATTTGTCTTAATTCATCTCTCAGGCTGTGATGTGTTTCTAATGCTGTTTGTAACTTTAACATGGGGACTGCATCACCAGGCTGCAAAGATTTATCCGGATGAAGCGCCTGCATCGTCAGATTGAGAAACTGGATCATGGGCCGGAAATTCAGGATTTGTTTAGAAAATACAGCATCAATAGACGATGTTCGTGTTTCTACCGTTTGCCAACCGGCATACCATGCTGAATTGGTACTGGTACTTAACAAAACCATGTCGATTGGTTTTAACCAGTCATTCAGTTTTCGTCTAAAATCATCATCTTGCAGCGCTTTCCATTCATCTGGCTTGGAATATTCACAGATGAAGCCGCCTTGCAGTAATTCACGAGCAATCGACTCAAACATGTGCAGCATCTCCTGACAGCATTTCATCTAACTCATCGGCAAGTTGTCCGAACTGATCGGTAAAAGTTGTGATATTCCTATGAGGCTTTTCAATGTAGTAAGCATATGGGAAATGCTGCAACAACTCAGGATCTGGATCAGGGAAGGCACTCGCGATCCTAATCTGATTTTTCTCTAGCATCCCCAGAAGACGAACACTGTTTTCGCGGGAAAAATTGCCAAGCTCATCGACCGGCCAACTGACAACCGTTTGAGAATTTTTCCCGCGCAACAGATTCATCAACGACACCAAAATTTGCATCAGGATGAGATATGACAAACCATTACTGGAAATATTTTCTAATGCTTTGTCTGTTTTGGCTGATTTCTTAATCACCCCTTCATGCACAACCACTTCCACATCGAACAGATCTTTTAATGGCGTTTCTCTATTTTGGGATAAAAACAGATCGCACAATTCGGTTTGCAATTGAATCAGCTCATCAGGTGGTAGCAGCCCCTGATCATGTTGTTGCCATTGGTGATAATCTTTTTCAAAGCGCTCGAGCGTCGACCAAAAATCCAGCTGATCGATTAACGAAATAAGGCTGATCTCTATCCGATTAATTGCATCAAATACGCTGGTATCAACTAACTGGCTGGATAGCTGGCGGGATTTGGTAGAAATCGCATCGTGGTATTTCTTGAGATTGCGGCGATAGCTAATAATTCGCTCGGCATTGTTGCGCATTTCGTTACGCACCACTGCACGCCATTGTGACAATTCCACTTCGTAGAAAGTATGAATTGAGTCGACACACTTCAGCCAGTCTCTGTATTCATGCGCCATTTTTTCTGATTGCATTTGTTGCCAGAATTTGTCGCCCTGACTTCCTGAACGGGACGTGAATACCGTTGCGAGTGACGAGAAGCAATTTGTTCCTTGGCTCATCAGTTTAAATTGTTGTTTACGGCTCTGCTCCCAACGGCTCTGTAGTATGTCTGCCGTCATACTTTCGTCCCAAACCTGCTCAGATTTGACATAATAAGATGCACTGTCGTCCACGATCCGCTGGCATGTGTTTTTTTGTAATTTCAACCTGTCGATAAGGTGGCTTAGCCGTGTCAGCTCTTGTTGAAGTTGCTCAAGTTGTTGCTTGAATTGCTTTTCTTCAGCCTGCCATTGCAATTGATTTGATTCGAGCTGTGTTTGAGATTGTGAGACTTTCTCTTCTAACAATGGTTTCTGCGACCACTGATTGGTGAACCATCGCTCATAACTGTCAATTTCAGAACGAGATTCGATGGCTTGTTTTTGGTCTTTTTTCAGCTTTTGTAATTTTTGCTCTTCGCGCCGCAACGTTTCAACATCGACACCTTGTTCAGCCATCGCCCGGTCAGATTCAGCCTGAAGTTCTTTCAACTCCTCAGCCTTTTGTTGACGGATTTTCCCAATTGCTTGTTCAATTTGGGCTCGCTGTTCATCAAATTTTTGTTGTTGCTGTTTGATCTGCTGTTGTTCTTTTTCTTGTAAGGCCTGAACAACACTCGCTCGCTCATGAGCGATCTGGTTTTTGAGTGCTGTTAACATATTGAGTTCTTGATTAACGCGCTCGATTTCACCTTGCAGCCTGATTTTTTCCTGACGAATATGTTCTGTCTGCTGGAGTTGAATACCTGCGCACTCTTCTTCCAATCGATGACGATGATTATTTTTTTTCTGTAATTGATTCGTTACATCCTGCAGCTGAAGTTCTGCTTTTTTGATTTCTTTAATGGTCTGATTTAAGACTTGTTCGCAATTGCTCACCATCTCTTTTTGCTTCGAGACCGCACTTGTTGCAGCTGAGATCTGATTTTCTAAAAGCAGTCGATTTGAATGCGCTTGCGGTTCAATGGCTGTTAAATCGAGTTGTATGCCAAAGAACGAGTTTCCATCGTTCAAAACGGGCACTAAATCATCGCGCAGCAGCAATTCTGGTGCGATCACTTTACCGATTGTTTCTTGCCACCCTTGAACATGATCATCGAGAAAACGCAGCAAATGATTTGGTTCACGATCTAAATAAGCCTCAAGTTTAGATAATTCTTTCTCGTAATCACGAAGGTTGTGCTGCTCTTTCTCTAAAACGGCAAGATGCTGTTGTCGCTGATATTTCAGGTCGTTCAGTTGACGCGTGATGGCTGTTTCTTGCTGATTTAAGTGTCGAATTTCAGCATCATTGGTTTTGATTTCTGCGCGTTTTTTACTGTCTAAATCAGCCAAAGACTGTGAAGGGATCGGATTATCATGCTGCGCTGTGAGCTGACCTAACTGATTATTGAATTGAGAGAATTGTTCGTTTGCGTGCGTCTCTTTTTGTCTGAAGAGCGATTCCTGTTGTGTTCTTTCCGATTTAATTTGCGCAATAATGCGGTCTTTCGCTATATGAAAATCTTGTTGTTGCTGTTGAATATCGGCCTGTCGTTCTGAGATGCGATTATTAAACTCATTTTCTTTTTCATGTTGTAATTTCTGATATTTCAGTTGAATGCCTTCAGCACCGCTTTGCAACTTTTCTAGCCATGTCGATGTCTCTTGGATAGCCAGTTCAATTTGTGGCAACCGAGCGACCCATTGTTTCAGCTGAATGATATTTTTTTGCTGATAGGCTTTATGTTCATCATCGAGTGTGTTGAGCTGTTTCTTGAATGCTTCTGTTTGCTGCTCAAGGCTGATTTTATTTTTCTCAAAAAGCCGCAATGCATCGGTATAAGCGAGTCTGGTGGTTTCATGCTTTGCATTTGAGCCTAATCGTTCCCGATCTGTTTTTTCTATTTGCGAATTTAGATGATCGAGCAGCTGAACCGATAAACTGGCGATAGCTTGTAAATTTTCATGATTCGTTTGCCATGACTGAGCAAGCATCGCCAGTTCATCTGCTTTTTCTTTATTTTGTTCGATCTGATGTAACTGTTTCTGACTTTCCATTAAATCGTGAATATGGTGATGATCGAGCCGTAGATGTGAAAACGCTTGTCCACTCTCGGTCATGCCAATATCGGTTTGAATAATCGTGGCAATGATATCTTTGAATGCATCGAAAGAGGGCGCCCTGCCTAAAATGCCTAGCACTACTTTTTCGATATGCTCGATATTCTGCGACTTAGCACAAAGCGAGAATCGATTACGATATTCATTTAAATTGCGTAACCAGTCTTTATCAGCGCCGGTTGTTGATTTGTAATTAAACTGAATCACCTCTTTATATTGCGATGGATTGAGCCAACTGCTTCGAATGCGGTTGCTGCGCTTTATTCGCGAGGCTAAATCACTTGAACTTAGAGAAATCCAGCCCCCATCGGCCTGATGCAGCATAAATAATGAACGATCGTAAGCACTATCAATGAAAAGATACTGCACTTGACGGCCTGAGTTATTTTGCGCCCCTCGTAATACCACCATGCATGTTTGGGAATCGCCTGTTATCGTAGGTCGGCTGTATTCATAAATGATGTAGCTGCTGTCTCGCGGTAGATAATATTCAACAAATGATTGGCGTGAACCAACTTTCCGAACGGTTTGCCCCGGCTGTGCTCCATAGAAAATAGGGATTAATTGCAGGAATGTTGTTTTACCAACGCCGTTATCACCATTGAAATTAGCGTGTTGATCGAGTGACACATCTATTTCTAAGCCTTGAGCATATGAATCAATACAAATAATTCGTTTCAGTTGATACATAAATCATCCAATAGAATAATAAACTCGCATCAGCGATCATTAGAGTTTAATGATAAGAATCAGCGCAAGGATCGGTAATCAATAAGATATCGAACCAGCCTTATAAATTAACTTCGCTTATCAGCACCAATCTGATAATTGCTGCAAATCTTTAATACGATCTCGTTGCATTGTCATCGCATCAAATACATCATTAAAATTCTGCTGACTTTTTTGTATACCGGGTAATGCAAATGCCGCTTGCGTGAAGAACTCATTTTCGTTATCACGCCATGCCTGTTGCCACCAAGTCACGATAAAACTTCTTGATTGCTGTAATTTTCCTGATGTAGGCAATCGATCACTTTTCTGTAAATTGAGTGATGTTTTACTTGGCAATAAATTCCACAAGTCATTATTCGGCCAACGCGCAAAAGGAAATGCATGATCGATGGCAAATTGTTGGTTTTGTAATGACTTACCACTCCAACAGCAATTTACCTCTGAATTTCTTTGTAATTGATGCACTCGGTCGCGAACTCTGGTAGTGCAACGCTGTGGATCTTCCCAATTCAACGCATTGAGATAATCAGTTTTAGTAAAAGCTTGCTGGCGATTCAAAGTATAACCCGCCATCAATGATGACCATTCATTCACTAATGCAGGCTCAATCCAGACACTATAGCGAACGAGTGAATCCCAAATTTGTTTGGGCACATTCATCGAGCCAAACGACTGAAAATATTCAGAATCAAGAATAATGTTATTTTTAGGTATAGAAATGCGTTTTGTTTCCACTTCAAAAACAGTTTGATCTGTACCAGGTAGGGTAATGTATTTAGCAGGCATCTCTTTTATTGTTTTAGAAATGTCTTTCAGTGTCTGATGTACTGCCTGCGCTATATTTGCGTCTAGATAACAGGCCCCGATATAAAAATCGTTGTTGGCAACTTCAGCAAGTCGCTCCCACCCCATCGGTTTAATAAACCCAAGTCCTTTTCCTGAATTACTACTTTGCTGCATACGATCTGGTCGGTCGATTAATGGCTTATAGAGTTTCAGCCAATACAAAGCCACTAAACCTAATGGCAATTCGATAACCGTGTCATTTTGAAAAGTAACCGCACCAGGATGACCTTCGGCTATTCGCAGCAATGCGCGTAGTAATGCCAGTTTATAGGTTGATGCTTTGGCATCGTTCACTACGATGTTACGGATTAATGGAAATGCGCCAGTACTATCATCAGGCAAAATTAGTAATATGGTTTCCCAACTGACATCATTACGTCCTAATTGATCGCTTCTCTTTTCCGAAGATAATACTTTGAAGTGCAAGCCATATTGTGTCGCAAACGCGGCAAGTTCAGACGAAGAGACCGGATACATCACTCTCGAATCTGGACTTGGGCCATGTCGAAGCGATAAAACTATTTTTCCATTTGGTTTCAACAATGAACTTAACTTTCTGAATACACGCTGCCGCTCTGAGGCTGGAATATGCATCCAGACTGCGCTCAGTAATATCAAATCAAATTTGGTTTGCAGCCTGAATACTTCCCGAAGTTCGGGTAATGCATCATTTACCCAATGAATATTCAGTCCAACCGCATTTTGCTTTGCTAAAGCCAGTAGTTCTTCCGCAGGTTCTACCGCAACAACACTTAGCCCCTTCGATGCCAAATAACGGGCATCTCTTCCTGAACCTGCGCCGACATCAAGTACCATACCCTCAGTTGGAATAAACGCCAGCCAATCATGATGTACGGCTTCAAAATCAACACGTTCATATTGATTAGATAATTCAACTGCTCGGGCAGAATAGAAAGATATCGTTGGTTTGAGTACTGGCATGATTCAAACGGAAATTTCATATTTGAGTCTTACTTTACCAAATATGCGCAGATTTTGGGAAATGATGAGAAGTAAGTAAATATATATCATTCAAATAAATGGAAGAGCTAATTGCTCCCATAAGGCGGCATTTTTCGGCGTAGGATTCATACCTTAATCTCGCACCATCATGTCAACACGAAAAGAATATTTTACTGAACTGCTCAGGTGAACGATTTTCATACTACCTACCCCATCTGGGGTATATATCTTATTTATCTGATGATGTTATCGTCATTTCAGCTTCTAGAAAAACTAACGAATCAATGAGTTAGCGCATATATCAAAAGCAAGGACAGCAAGATGAATACTTCTTTGAAATTATTAACCCTAATGATGGGTTTCGCTATGTCGCATGCCGCGCTGGCAGATGACTTATCAGTGATCTCTTTTGGCGGCGCTAATAAAGATGCGCAGGTGAAAGCCTATTATGAGCCGTTTAGCCAAGAGACTGGCACCAAAGTTGTCGCTGGCGAATACAACGGTGAAATGGCAAAAATCAAAGCTATGGTGGAATCAAAAAGCGTGTCATGGGATGCCGTAGAAGTTGAATTATCAGAAGTTCAGCGTGGTTGTGATGAAGGCTTATTTGAAAAAATTGATTACAAAGTTGTTGGCGCCAAAACTGACTTCTTAGCGGGTTCCGCCGTAAAGTGCGGTGTGGGTATGTTTGTCTGGTCAACTGTGCTGGCTTACGACAGCAACAAACTGAAAACCGCACCAACTTCTTGGGTTGATTTCTGGGACACTAAAAAATTCCCAGGCAAACGTGGTTTACGTAAAACGGCAAAATACGCGGTTGAAGCTGCATTACAGGCCGATGGTGTAAAAGCCGCTGATGTTTATAAAGTGCTGGCAACATCCGAAGGGGTTGATCGCGCATTCAAGAAACTCGATGAGCTGAAACCCAATATTCAATGGTGGGAAGCCGGTGCACAAGCGCCACAATATCTGGTTTCTGGCGATGTTGTAATGACCACCGCTTACAATGGTCGTATCGCGAATGCGATTAAAGAAGGCAACGCATCGCTGAAGATGGCATGGGATACCAACACTTACGAGCAAGATTATTGGGCAATTCCGAAAGGATCACCGAAAAAAGATCTGGCCATGCAATTTATTGCCAGCGTCGTAAAACCAGAGAAACAGGTGGAATACGCCAAAATCATCCCTTATGGCCCCACCAACAAAAAAGCGGCAGCCATGTTAGCGCCTGAACTGGCAGCCCAATTACCAACTTCTGCTGAAAACATGAAAAATGCCGTCGCAATTGATGCCGCCTTCTGGTTGGATCACGGTGAAGAGTTAGAACGTCGTTTTAACGCATGGGCTGCTAAGTAATACTGATAGATATCATCCTTTGATGACCGGCAATCTGATTTCCGGTCATCTTTTTTCTTATCAATCAATTCATTATTGGTTGCCGACTCATTGCGATATCCGCTATATACTGTCTTACCTGGAGTCATCAGTGGTTTCTCTATCGCCAATGAGCACACGTAATTCATTAAACGATCACTCTCTTATTCATGGGGTTGCTGATTTAATTCTTGCCGTTGGGCAACCCAACTTTATCGATAAACTAACCTATTTATTACGCAGTGCCGCTAGTTTTGACGACTACGTGATGTTGATTTATCACCCCAGCTCCGCCCCGCAGGTGCTGAGTTCCTCTTTTGCTAATACGGATCTGGCCGTGTGGGAGCGCTATATTCAAGGCGCTTATTTGTTGAGCCCTTTTTACGACTATTGCATGCGGGGGAAAGATGGCTTTGTCTCGTTAGATGAAATCGCGCCTGATGGCTTTTACGATAGCGCTTATTATGACAACTACTTCCGCCCATCCCGACTAATCGATGAAGTCTGTTTTGTGGTGCAGGGCTATGACAATTTCAGCTATTTGCTTTCACTGGGGCGCACACAAACCTTAGCAAAATTTAATCAACGCGTTTTAGACAAACTCAAAGCGCTATCGCCCATTTTACAAGCCGCAGTGCAACTCGATGATCAACGACGTCATGCTGAACGCCATCCCGACCCCACGTCTCATGCTGCATTGAAGCAACGACTCCTCAATTACGGCCAAGATAAATTAACTAGTCGTGAACAAGATGTGATGCAATTGCTCATCCGTGGTTATTCAAGTAAAGAGGCCGCGCAAGTGCTAGCTATCTCACCTGAAACCGAACGAGTTCACCGCAAAAACATCTATGCAAAACTTGAAGTGGTGTCGCAAAAAGAGTTGTTATCCCAGCTGTTTGAAGAGATTTTAAGCGATATTCCAGCCTGATTAATCTCGCCTTTCTACCTCAAGAGGGTGATATTGCATCGACATATTTCCTTCTAGGATGTTGCTGTAGGAATTCGGCTTTATCGAGCTCCTCATTCCAACCCAAGGAGGGAGTATGAACACGAACAACGCTAAAAAAATCAGTATTACTAACCCTGAACTTAATGGTATTGAACCCATTGCTGAGCAGGAAAGAAATGCCTCTGTATTCGATTTCCTTCGCTTGCAATGGGGCGGAGCCAATACGCTTTCATCCGCCATGTTAGGCTCTTTTCCAATCATATTCGGCTTGTCATTTTACCAAGCGTTGGCAGCAACCATGACAGGCATATTCATTGGCGCACTTATTTTAGCGCCAATGGGTATTTTTGGTCCCAACACAGGCACCAACAATGCTGTTTCATCGAGTGCTCATTTCGGGGTTGTAGGTCGCATTGTCGGTTCATTCCTCAGTCTTTTAACTGCCATTTGCTTTTTCTCATTAAGTGTATGGTCGAGTGGCGATGCATTAGTCGGCGCGATATGCCGGATCATTGACGCACAGCCAAACGAATGGATGTTCGCTATTGCTTATGGTGTTTTTGCAGTATCCGTTTTAGTTATCTGTATCTACGGTTTTCAATTTATGTTGCTGATCAATAAGATTGCCGTGACTTTAGCTACCGTTGTTTTTGCTGTTGGATTTTTCGCTTTTGGTGATCAGTTCCATGCCGGGTTTGCCGGTGCGGGTATGCATATGGGCGATGCTGGTTTCTGGGCTACCTTTATCGGCGCGACACTCATTGTCATGTCAAACCCGATTTCTTTCGGCGCATTTCTTGGTGACTGGACTCGTTATTTACCCTCTCAAACTTCCCGTATAAAAATCATCTTAGCGACATTATTAGCTCAAGGTTTTACGTTACTTCCATTTATCTTTGGTTTAGTGACCACTGCTATCATTGCTGAAAAAACACCTGAGTTTATTACAAGCATGAATTACACCGGCGGGCTACTTACCGTATCTCCATCGTGGTTTTTCTTACCATTGATATTGCTTGCATTGATCGGTGGCATGTCGACAGGAACTACTTCGCTTTATGGTACAGGGCTAGATTTTTCAAGTGTGTTCCCAGGGCTAAGCCGCATCAAAGCGACAATTTTGATCGGTTTATTATCCATCATGATTATTTTTGTAGGGCGCTTTGCGTTTAGTTTGGTGGCATCAGTTACCACTTTAGTCACGTTGATCATTGTGACCACCACACCATGGATGGTGATAATGACCATTGGATACATCACCCGCAGAGGATTCTATTTAAAAGACGATCTGCAAGTATTTAACCGCGGGCAGCGCGGCGGTACTTACTGGTTTTATCACGGGTGGAATTTGCGCGGCATGTTTGCTTGGATCCCTTCTGCTGCGATCGCTCTCATGACGGTCAATATTCCGGGGCAATTTGTTGGTCCGCTGGGTGATTTAGCGAATGGCATCGATGTCTCTTTGATTGTCGCGTTATTACTACCAGCGATCACCTATCCGATATTACTGCTAGCATTTCCTGAACCAGCGGAAGTGTATGGCCCGTCAGGCGCTTTATTAGATTCAACCTCAAACATGGAAAATAAGGGCACATGGCAAACCGAAACAGGGGTTGAACTATGAGCAATTTATCGCCTATTGAAGCGATTCAACAAGCAGCAGAATCATTAATTAATGCATTTTCCAGACATGATACCGCCGCCTATTTCGCCTGTTTTCATCCAGATGCCACGTTTTTATTTTACAACAACCCAATCGCGCTTTCGTCAAGAGAAGCTTATGAGCAATGTTGGGCACAATGGGAAACGCAATTCGGTTTTCATGTCATGGATTGTCGATCGTCAGAACAAAAAATTAGTGTATTTGATGATACGGCCATTTTTACGCATTGTGTCGAAACACAAATTAAGACGAGCGATGGCATTCAAACAGTAACAGAACGGGAATCGATCGTGTTTCAAAAGCAAGCTGATCATAGGTGGTTATGTATTCATGAACACCTATCCCCGCGAGAGGTGAATCAATAATGATATCGATTACGTCATTTCAGAATACAAAGAGTGTCTATATCGACGGCCAGTGGTTATATGGTGCGGGGGAATCACTTCAGGTGCTTAACCCTGCGAATAAGTCAGTGATAACAACACTAACCACGGCATCATTAACACAAGTCAATGATGCCGTTTCAGCAGCTAAAGCAGCTTTTTCTACTTGGGGTAATAGTACGTTTCACGAAAGAAGTCGCTATTTATTACGTATTGCAGCTCTGGTAGAAAAAAACAAAGAGGCATTAATTCAATTACAGCAATTGAATTCCGGTAAACCATTATTTGAAGCTGAGTTAGATGTATCTGATGTGATCAGCACGTTCCGTTATTACGCTGATTACGTTTTAACACTCGAGAATGAAACTGATGTTGCTCTGCCATCGCAAGAGTTTAGCGCCACATTAAGCAAAGAACCGATTGGCGTTGCAGCACTGATCATGCCTTGGAACTTCCCGATGGTGACAACATCATGGAAGTTGGCACCCGCATTAGCAGCGGGATGCACAGTGATATTAAAACCATCCGAGATAACACCGATTGCAGAGATCGCACTGATGCGTCTCATTGCGAGTGCAAGTTTGCCAAACGGTGTGGTGAATTTGGTCACAGGCAAAGGGGCTGATATTGGTGATGCACTGATCTCGCACCCGGATGTTAATAAAATCTCATTTACTGGCAGCAATAAAGTTGGCCAGCACATCATGCGACAAGCAAGCAGAGGAATAAAATACGTTAGCCTTGAGCTGGGTGGAAAATCTTCTCTGATTGTTTTAGCTGATGCCGATATTGACCAAGCTGCTGAGTTAGCCCTCGGTGGTGCTTTTTTTAATGCCGGTCAGATGTGTTCTGCAACATCTCGTGTTTTAGTAGACAAACAATGTTACCACGCACTTTTAGAGCGACTAAAACAGCAGATAACTGCTTACGAAATGCCCCCAATTATCAATGAAACACAGTGGCTGCGAGTTAGTAACTACATTCAACAAGCCAAGCAGGCTGGGTTATCGGTCATCAATAGTGACAAGAAACCATCGGCGGAAGGCTATCATTTTCCGGCAACTATTGTGACCGGTTTAACTACTAACAGCCCAATCTGGCGTGAAGAGATATTTGGCCCGGTGATGTGCGTAATGCCATTTGATAATGAGAATGAAGCGATTCGCCTAGCCAACGACACGGAATATGGACTAGTTGCATCGATTGTTGGAAAAGATAAAACGACAACTCACTCGATTGCTCGTCAGTTACAAGTCGGCATGGTGTGGGTCAATTCGCCGCAAGTGATCTTTCCGCAAACATCATGGGGCGGATATAAGCAAAGTAGTTTAGGCAGAGAGTTAGGGCCTTGGGGGTTAGCTGCTTATCAAGAAATAAAGCACGTCATCTATGGTTGCATACCTCAAGAGGGTGATAGCGACAACGCCGTCGGTTAGTTAGCATCACGTCATGATCCCCACGATGAGCGCATCATGACGTTATCGCAATTAAGTATTAACCAAACTCGTTTAGTGCAATTTATCGCTGCAATGGCCGATATTGGAATGACCTCGAAAGGTGGCAGTAACCGCCAAGCCTTGACCGAAGAAGACCAACGTGGGCGACAACTCTTTCTCGATTGGTGTCACCAGCTTGGTGGCGCAGCGCGTCGAGATACGATGGGAAATCTGTTCGTTCGTTGGTCTGGTTCCGATAATTCACTTTCCCCTATTTTGATGAGTTCACATCTCGACACCCAGCCCACTGGCGGCCATTTTGATGGTGTTTATGGTGTGTTGGCGGCGCTGGAAGTCATCGCAACACTGCACGATGCCAATATCACCACACAACACCCTCTGGAAATTGCCGTTTGGACCAACGAAGAGGGTGCTCGTTTTGCGCCCGCCATGATGGGTTCTGGCGTTTTTTGTGGTGCACTGGAACAAGCCGATATCTATCAATCTCGCGATAAATCGGGTGTTACTGTTTATGACGCGTTGGTTTCTTCACAGCAGTTGGGCGACACCCCCTGCCAGCCCTTCCCTATTTTTGCCGCATTAGAACTGCACATCGAGCAAGGGCCCATATTGGAATCGAAAGATTTACAAATCGGCATCGTAACGGGTGTGCAAGGTATGAACTGGTTTGATGTCACCATCACCGGCGAAACCACGCATGCTGGACCAACACCGATGGCGATGCGACGAGATCCGGTATTAGTTGGCGCTACGCTACTCAATAAGCTTTATGCGCTAACAGAACGCTATGGAGAACATGCTCGCTTAACGATTGGGGATATCAAAGCCTTGCCTGGCGCAAGAAACACGGTGCCTTCCCAGATGATTTTTTCTGTCGATTTACGCCACCCAGATCAATTGCAATTAGAAGCGATGACTGCTGATTTTTATACTCTCTGCCAGCAGCTAACTGGCGATGTATCAATTGATGTATTGCCTGTCTGGCGATCGCCTGCGGTGCATTTTAATGCTCGGTGCATTGAGGCGATTGAAAACGCAACTCATAAGCTCAACTATCGCTCGCTATCGATGGTGTCGGGTGCAGGACATGATTCAGTTTACCTTTCTCGCATTGCCCCCGTTGGCATGATTTTCATCCCCTGCCGCAACGGGGTCTCTCACAACGAAGCCGAATATGCCTCTCCTGAGCAACTGACCGCTGGCGCGAATGTATTACTGCATGCACTACTCAATTTAACCGCTGCATCGACTTATTAAAAAGGATGTTTTTATGAACGGATTTTTACAATCAAGACAGATAAACGGTGGAACACCGACTCTTAAAGAGTGGGGAATCAACTCAGAAACTGGCGTATTACGTGATGTGTTAGTCGGCTCGATTGATCATTTCTCATGGCGCGATGGTAATGCTACCTCTCGTCGGCATATGCGCGATGGTGTGCAATTTGATACTGCGGTTGCCAAAGCGCAATATCAAGAGATGCTTGATGTTTATCGTCAGGCCGATGTGAATGTGCATATTCTTCCGGCACAGGCTGATCAACCCTATTCGATTTATGCACGCGACTCATCGGTAATGACCCCTTGGGGGCCGATTATCAGTCAAATGTATAGCCCATGGCGTCGGGCAGAATGGATTTCGGTGCTGAATTTTTATCGCGAAAAAGAGATCCCTATTTTTGATGTGGTCAGCGCCGGCACTTTTGAAGGCGGCGATTTTATGTTGATTGAGCCCGGTGCAGTGCTGTGCGGTTGCTCTGGAGAACGCACCAGTCTCGCGGGAGCCGAACAAGTTAAGGGCTGGTTTGAAAAAGAGGGCTGGGAATTTAAAATTGGCCGCTTTGACCCACACTTCCTGCATATGGATGTGCAATGCGTCATGGTGGCCGATAAGCTAGCCGCAGTCTGTTCTGCTGTATTACCCGATGATGTGCTCGCTTGGCTGAAGCAAAAAAATATCGACTTCATCGATGTGCCCTATAAAGATGC
The DNA here is from genome assembly GCF_000527035.1 of Tolumonas lignilytica. Classification (NCBI taxonomy): domain Bacteria; kingdom Pseudomonadati; phylum Pseudomonadota; class Gammaproteobacteria; order Aeromonadales; family Aeromonadaceae; genus Tolumonas; species Tolumonas lignilytica. Next base: position 263,357 of record NZ_AZUK01000002.1, on the reverse strand, counting down.
GATGGAACTGGGTTGCAATATCGTTTCTTTGGGTAACGAGCGCGTGCTGTTACCCGCAGAAAGTAAAACCTTAAAAGAGCAGTGCCTTGCACACGGGCTCACCGTTTTTGACCCGGATATCAATATGATCACCAAAGGTGGCGGCGGCGTACATTGCATGTGCCAGCCACTTCGTCGTGACTAAATATCGACTGTGCTACTTGCGCAAACACTAGAGTCGAGAAGATGATGAAAGCGATGATGACCCACTCATGATTGCTCTCAATTGAACCATCCCCAAACAACTTGGAGCCGCAGGGGGTGGCAAGTGAAGAGACCCCATGAGCATAAATAAACTATGTAATTGGGGGAATGAACGCTGCCAGCTCCGTTGCGACTTCAAGTGGGAAAGGCATACATTGCTTTAATTTCCACACCAGCCTGTAGCAGCGCTGCTTTCACTTTGTGTGCAAAGCTCAAGGCATGTGCACCATCGCCATGAATACAGATGGTGTTTGCTTCAAGTTCAACCCACTCCCCTGTGACTGCCTTCACGCGGTTTTCCGTGACCATCGTCAGTACCTGCTTCACCGCGTCTTCATCCGATTCCAGCAGGGCATTTGGATGTGAACGAGGTGTCAATGAACCATCAGCCTGATAAGAACGATCGGCAAACACTTCACTCGCCACTTTCAGGCCAGCAGCTTCACCAGCACGAATGAGTTCGCTGCCAGCCAAGCCATACAACACCAGAGAGGCATCGATATCTCGCACAGCGCGAGCAATCGCATCAGCTAATGCACGATCTTTTGCTGCCATGTTATAAAGTGCGCCATGCGGTTTGACATGATGCAGACTCACACCTGCGGCCTTTGCAAACCCAGCTAAAGCGCCGACCTGATACACCACCATGTCATAGGCGTCCAAAGGGGTGATCTGCATATTCCGGCGACCAAACCCGACTAAATCAGGTAAGCCCGGATGCGCACCAATGGCAACACCTTGTGCAACTGCAGCCGCCAGTGTTTTATGCATCACGCTCGGATCACCCGCATGAAATCCGCAGGCGATATTGGCCGAACTCACCAGCGGCATAATCTGCAGATCGGTGCCCATTTGGTAAGCGCCGAAGCTTTCTCCCATATCGCAATTTAAGTCAACTTGTGCCATTTCTGTATCCCTAGTCTATGTTTTTGCCGACAACGCCAGAGAGATGCGGGTCAGATAAAGTTGTTGCTGTTGTTTCGCTTGCACAGCCTCAGTTAGACTCACTTTCTCGAAATGAACAAAGGCGCCAGGCCGTAATTGCCCTAATTTCCACAGATCGGATTGAATCACGCTGGCAATTCGTGGATAACCGCCCGTTGCTTGAGCTTCTGCAGCCAGAATGATTGGTTGACCGTTCGGTGGTACCTGAATCGTGCCAGGGAAAACACCATGCGATAGGAGATCACCCGATTCACGACGGTGCAGCGTGTCGCCTTCCAGACGAAATCCCATTCGGTTACTGTCTGCCGTGATCTTCCAGCCCTGAGAGAAAAAAGCATCCTGGACCGATGGTTCAAATTGTTCTGCCTCCGGGCCAGCTAACACACGTACCACCTGATTCAGGACCGGCAGTAATACACCACGCGTTTTCAGCTGTTTCGGATTTTTCTTACCAATTGGTAATAGATCACCGTTTTGTAATTTACGCCCCTGCCAGCCGCCAAAACCGCCTTGCACATCCGTTGCCCGAGAGCTCATCAAAACTGGTACAACAATGCCACCATCGAATGCCAGATAAGCACACAAACCGTTGCGGGGCATATTGATGAAGAGTTCGTCACCAGCCCGAGCTCGCTTCGTCCAGCCCAGATGAACCGGCTTGCCATTCAAGGTGGCGAAACATTCACACCCCGCCAATGCAAACCAGATTTCTTTTAAAAAACGAATTCGCGTATTGCCGAATAACATCTCAAGCCCAGCGGCATCATCAGCATTCCCGACCAGTCGATTGGCAATCCGTAATGACAAACCATCTAACGCTCCGGCACGGCTGACACCCTGATGACGCGAACCATAGCGCCCTAAATCCTGTACTGTCACAAGTGGACCAGCCTGTATAATTTCAATCAGTTTGCTGTCAGGCATGAGCCACCTCCGTCACCACAAACTTCACTCGGTCACCCGGCATCCACAGTGATGGTTCATCTCTCGACGGATCAAACAACACGACATCGGTATGACCTAGGATCTGCCATCCACCCGGAGATGTTTTTGGATAAATTCCCGTCTGAGCGCCACCAATAGCAACTGAACCAGCCGGTACAGCTTGTCTTGGTGACGAACGGCGTGGTGTTGTGAGTTCTACTGGCATACCACCTAAATAAGCAAAACCCGGCTGAAATCCAATAAAAAACACGGTGTATTCAGCTTCACTGTGAATACGAATAATCTCATCCACATTCAATCCGGTATGAGCAGCGATATCCGCCAGATCAGGCCCCCACTCGCCTCCGTAACGCACTGGAATCTCCACCAGTCGACCAGACTGAGCAGAAACATTGATAGTGCACCAGCCTTGCTGCAATTCATGCATCAAGCACTCGCCATCCACCCGCGACTCATCAAATGCCAGCGTCAGATTATTCATGCCCGGTACAATTTCGGTGATGCCATCTCTGGCCTGAAAAGAAGCACCCAATGCCCACATGCGCTGCTGTTGTTCTAACGATACGGGCGCTGGAGCCTGGATCGTGATGGCTTGTTCATTCACCCAATAGATTTGGACGGATTCTTTTTTCAATTCTGATCCTCCGCTGTTGCAATACAGCCTTTTCAAACAGAAAAGGCAATTTCGAGGCCACAATTACATTTTATCGATAATTTATAGATATAATCACATCAAAGCATACGCCGACAGATATAAAGTACAAAGAGTCAACCGATGCAGTGTTACACTGAGACATCAACGGAAGGAGTCGTTATGGCAGAGCAGAACATTAAAATTGTCTCGTCTTCACATCTGGTTTCAGAGCGAGCCGGAGAGCTGTCGGAGTTTGAATTTGGTCTGACGGTGTTACATAACGCCTTCAACCGCTGGATGATTCGCTGTATGTCTGCAGCCGGTGAAAAAGAGATGACATCACTTGAAGTTCAATTAATTCACCATGTTACACACAGAGCCACTGCAAAGAAACTGGCTGATATTTGCTTTGTTTTGAATATTGAAGATACCCATATTGCGTCTTATGCATTGAAGAAGTTAGTAAAAATGGATTATCTCTCCAGTGAGAAAATCGGCAAAGAAGTCTATTTCTCTGCCACCGAGTCTGGCGTCGCTTTATGTCAGCGATATCGTGAGATACGTGAACGTTGCCTGATCGAGATCTTATTAGAGACAGGTATCAGCAATGAAGATATTGGAAATACCGCCCAACTCTTACGCATGCTGGCAGGTGTTTATGATCAGGCCGCTCGTGCCGGTGCATCACTTTAAAATCCCACCACTGGTGCAATTGCACCAATTTTTAACAAAATAACTCTTTTTTCTAGCGCTTTGATCTCGTGAGAACAGTATCCACTGCGCTCACACCCTTCATTTTGCTCATTATTTTAAAAATGGCACATCTATTGATATTTGATTGTTGAACAATCTCATTCATCGAAGGGAGTCATATTATGAAAGGAATGCGTTTAATGAAACACTCAATCACCAGCCTTGCTGCGATCGGTTTTGTTGCACTAATGAGTCAATCAGCGTCTGCCACTGAAACGCTAAAAATCGGCACAGATTTAACTTACCCACCCTATAACTACTTAGACGGTAAAGACGCGGCAGGTTTTGATGCTGAGTTTATGCGTTTGATTACAAAAGAGATGTCAGCAACACCAACCTTCATGGATACACGTTTTGCCAACTTGATCATGGGCGTCAACCTGAAGCAGTTTGACGTGATTGCATCCACCCTTTACGTCACACCTGAGCGAGCGAAACAGATCGAATATATCCCTTATATGACAACCGGCGGTGTTTTACTCGCACTGAAAGGTGGCAGTTTCAAACCTCAAAAACCAGAAGAGTTATGCGGTAAGAAAGTGAGCTCCATTCAAAGCGCAGCCTGGATCAGTAAATTAAAAATAGTCTCTGAAACCTACTGTGCAAAACAGGGGTTAGCCGCGATTGATGTTCGTGAATTTCCAACTTCCCCTGAAGCCAGTCAGGCCGTTTTATCTCATGCAGTAGACGCTCAGTTTGAAGATGCTGGTGTGGCAAAAGCTGCAGCAGACAAATCCGGTAAGCTCACATTAACCAGCAACATCATTTACCCAGTGGTTGTCGGTCTGGCCGTGAAAAAAGGCAATACCGAATTAGCTCAGTCACTGAAGTCAGCGATCAGCAAAGCAGAAACAACACCGGAATATAAATCCTTATTAGCGAAATACAGCGTCGCAACACCTAGCGAAGCAGAAATTACCGCCGCATTAAACGGCACGCTATAAGTCATCTCTCGTGAAAAGCCCCTCGATTCATGAGGGGCCGCCAAGCAAAAGGAACGGAACTATGGAATTTGACTGGCCCTATCTGCTCAGCCTGTTTAAAAATCAGGATTTCTGGGATGCATCTCTGCTGGTCGTCGAACTGAGCGTCGCCACTTGGGTTGGCGGTATCATTTTCGGTATGGTATTGGCGCTAGCGAAACAATCCCATTACCGTGCACTCAGTTGGTTATCGGGCACCTATATCTGGCTGTTCCGCAGTTTACCGCTGCTGGTTTTAATCATTTTTATATATAACGTGCCGCAGTTTATTCCTGCGAGTTCAGATTTTCTGTCATCGCCCTTCACAGCGGGCTTACTGGCGATGATCTTAAGTGAATCGGCTTATATTGCCGAAATTCATCGCGGAGGTTTGTTATCCGTTCATAAAGGACAAACCGAAGCAGGCCGAGCACTCGGCATGCGTTTTGTCGGCATTCAGCGTCTGATCATCATTCCACAGGCTTTCAAAATTGCACTGCCTTCACTAGCAAATGAATTTGTCACCATCGTTAAATTAACATCGTTGGTCTCCGTGATTTCATTGGCGGAAATCTTGATGGTAGGTCAGCGCCTTTACACGCAAAACTTTAAAGTAATGGAGACCTTGTTAGCCGTCGCTTGTTACTACGTCTTAATCGTCACCGTGTTTGATCGCTTGATTCACTGGTTAGAACAGTATTTTGATGTAAGCAAACGCGTGGCAAAACCAACAGCTGAACATGAGGTTCGACTCGCTCGCTCTATTTCAATTACACCACCGGTCAAAGCACAAAGAAGTGCGCCGTCACCACAAACCAAAGCGATTTTAGATGCGAGAAATGTTCGCAAATCTTACGGCAGTAAAGAAGTTTTGAAAGGCATCAATCTACAAGTCAAAGCTGGTGAAGTGATTTCAGTGATTGGGCCTTCAGGCTCAGGCAAAACAACACTGATCCGCACCATGAATGGCATGGAAATGCTCAGTGATGGTCAGATCCGTATGCAGGAAAAATCCTTCCTACATCCAACAACAAATGGTCGCCCCGATGAACACTACTACGAGCATATCGAACGCATCGGTATGGTTTTCCAAGGTTTTTACCTCTTCCCACATAAAACAGCTTTAGAAAATATCATGCTGGCACCGGCCTATCACAATCGTGGTTCAGAGAAAGATATTCGCCAATTCGCATTAGCGTTACTTGATAAGGTCGGCCTGCTTGCTCATGCCCATCAATATCCGCATCAACTGTCGGGCGGACAACAACAACGCGTCGCGATTGCCCGTGCTCTGGCAATGAAACCGGCCATCATGTTGTTTGATGAACCAACTTCAGCGCTCGATCCTGAATTAGTTGGAGAAGTATTGAAAGTCATCGAAAACCTAGCCAACGAAGGCATGACGATGGTGATCGTGACTCACGAAATGCAGTTTGCCTTTAAAGTTTCTGATCGCGTTATTTTTATGGAACAGGGTGAAATCACCGCCGCAGGCACACCGGCTGAATTACGCAATTCTGATAATGAACGCCTCTGCCGTTTTCTGGCCAGCCAACAACACGCCTTGAATCAACTGGAGTTACAAGATGTCTCAGCAGCCTGATACCCAATATGACCACCTACCCGCATTTGAACGGGTCGCCAGTCTGATTAGAGATGAACTGATTGCTGGGCAGTTACATGTCGGACAAACCCTAGTGGAAATGGATTTGTCTGAACGTTTTGACACATCTCGCAACACGGTACGCGAAGCTTTGCGCCAGTTACTATGCGAAGGCCTTGTGACTTATCAGCGCAATAAAGGCGTCACAGTTCGCATGATGGCGCGCAGTGACATCAAAGATATTTATATCATCCGGCGTACATTGGAACTGCAAGCCATCAATGGTGGCCGATATATCAAACAAGAAGCACTCAGCAAAATGCTTTCCGCTATCGAAACGGTTGAATCTGCTTCTCGTGACGACGACTGGGCGGCTGCAGCAACCTACAGTCTGCGCTTTCATCAGGCAGTCGTTTCTATTCTCGGTAGCCGTCGCTTTGACAGCTTCTTTGCCAGTGTCATCGCTCAGCTCCGTTTGTTATTTGCATCTGCACCCGACGAAAAATTTTTCCAACAACCGTGGGTTGAACGTGACCGCGCGATCTATCGCTTTTTACAAGCCGGTCAACGTGACGAAGCCGTACAGCTACTTTCTCAATATTTAGACGATTCAGAACAGGCCTTACTGACACTGTTCTCAACCAAGGAGTAATCATGACCGAATTCTATCCGGCGGCTTATCAAGCCAATAAAGGCTCCGCATTAGATGTCGACCGCGACTTTTATCAAAAAATTGCTGATGCCTCAGACAAACGCGAACTCGTCGAAGCGATTCATGTGCCGATCCGTACAGGGCAAGCCTGGGTTGTTCCCGCGGGTCACGTATTCCGAATTGTTGCAAAAGAAGGTGCTCAGGTGGGCGACCTAAATATGTGGAACCTACATAATCCGCGTGAGCGGATGTGGGCATCCCGCACCCGTCAATTACAAGGCGCGCACGTTTCTACCTTTGATCGTCTCTGGTCAAACCTGCCATTTTTACGCCCGATTGCGACCATCACAGCCGATAGTCTGGCCGATTATGGCGTCGACGAACATGGTGGCCGAGTGCACGATTTACTGGGGACGCGTTGTGACCCATATGTGAACAAATTGCTGACAGGCGAAGACTTTGATTTCCACTGTCACTCCAACCTGACTCGTGCCGTAATGCCGTATGGCCTGACTGAATTTGATGTGCATGACGTTTTAAACGTCTTCCAATGTACCGGCTTAAATAGTGATGACATGTATTTCATGAAAGCCTGCCCTGCGAAAAAAGGCGACTATCTGGAATTTTTTGCAGAAATCGATCTGCTGTGCGCCATTTCCACCTGCCCTGGCGGTGATCTTTCGGTTGCCCTTTGGGGGCCAGAGGCCGAAGACCCATTGAAAGTCTGTCGCCCACTTGGCATTGAAATCTACAAAGTTGATGAGAGTTTGCTGAAAGGTTGGGAACAACCAAAATCACCAGCCTATAAAGGCAATCATGGTATGCCATTCCCTAAATGGGAAGATCAGGCAGATACCAATAAAGTTTGTTAGTAGATTTTGTTGATTCAAACGCGAATAACGTCGTCGGTGAAATATCCGGCGATTCTTATATGTCTGATGAATTTGGCTCGTCAACTGTTTGAAATTATCAACCTCCGGCTGATGGATAGTGGTGTCATGATGAAGCATGGGACACTCGTTGATGCCACAATTATTGAAGCCCTAACCTCAACAAAAAACATATAAAATCAACGTGATCCGGAAATGCACCAAACAAAGAAAGGCAATCAATGGCATTTTGCATGAAAGCGCATATCAGCGTTGATGCGAAAAAGTGATTTGACGCATATGTTCTTCTTTTCTAATTCATTGATTATTCCTGTTATAGGAATAGTGAAATTGGAAATGAGTCATTTTCCCTCTCTGTCTATGTCGCAATAATAGCACCTATTGATACCCTTCAATTTATTCTGACACAGGTAGAACAATGAATAATTTTAGCTATCGCAACACAACTCAAATTCATTTCGGTGAAGGTCAAATTGCCAAAATTCGTGATGAAATTCCAGCAGATGCCCGCGTATTAATCACGTATGGCGGCGGTAGTATCAAGAAAAACGGCGTGATGGATCAAGTTCAAACAGCTTTAGAAGGCATCACTTTTTTTGAGTTTGGCGGGATCGAACCAAACCCTCATTTTGAAACCCTGATGAAAGCGGTAGACGTTGTCAAACGGGAAAACATCACTTTCATTCTGGCCGTTGGTGGTGGTTCAGTGATCGATGGTTCTAAATTCATCGCTGCTGCTGCGTTATATCCAACTGATCCATGGGAAATCATCCAGTCTTACGGTGCGAAGGTTACACAGGCGTTGCCTTTGGGTTGCGTATTGACACTGGCAGCCACCGGTTCGGAAATGAATAACGGTGCAGTTGTAACGAAGGCTGCGACTCAAGACAAATTATTCTTCTTTTCCGAGCATGTTTATCCAAAATTCTCCGTGCTTGATCCAACGACGACCTATAGCTTGCCTCCTCGCCAGACAGCAAATGGCGTTGTAGATAGTTTTGTACATGTTGTTGAGCAATATATTACTTACCCTGTGAATGCTAAAGTTCAGGACCGCATGGCAGAAAGTCTGGTGCTGAATATTCTGGAAGATGGCCCGAAAGCACTGGAAAATCCAACGGATTATGATGTGCGAGCTAACTTGATGTGGACCGCTACCATGGCTCTGAATGGTCTGTTGTCTACTGGTGTTCCGGCTGACTGGGCAACCCATTTGATCGGCCAGGAAATCACAGGCTTATATGGTTTAGACCATGGCCAAACATTGGCTATCGTTATTCCTGCGGTATGGACATACAAGAAAGAAGCGAAGAAAGCGAAATTATTGCAATACGCAGAACGCGTCTGGAATATCACAGAAGGTGACGATGATGCTCGTGCTACCGCTGCGATTGAAAATACACGTCAGTTCTTCGAACAGATGGGCGTGAAAACCCACTTGAGTGATTATGGCTTAGGTCGCTCAGCAATCGCGGCTGTCGTCGCGAAATTAGAAGAACATGGTCATGTAAAATTAGGGGAACATGCGGATATCACACCGACTGATGTCGCAGCCATCCTCGAACTTGCACTGTAATCAACCAGGAAACACACCATGCAACAATGGCTAATTTTGCTGATTGCTATCCTCTCTGAAGTGACTGCAACCACCTCATTAAAACTGAGTGAAAGCTTTACGAAAATTGGGCCATCTATTCTGGTTATTCTGGGCTATGGCATTTCATTTTATTGTTTGTCATTAACCCTGAAATCAATTCCAGTGGGTGTGGTGTATGCCATCTGGTCTGGCATGGGGATCTCGCTGATCACCATCGTCGGCTGGATGATGTTTGGCGAACGTCTGAACATTCCAACCTTATTAGGGATCGGCTTGATATTCGCCGGAGTCATGGTGATTAATATATTCTCCGCGCCTCATTCCGCCTGATTGTTTAAGGTACACAAACACCCTGATAGTCAGGGTGTTTTTTCTTTTTTAAAGAGCACAGCTTATGTTTAATCGTCTGGATTATCTGAAAATTTTTTGTGTAGCAGCAGAAAGAAGTACTTTCAAAGACGCAGCCATTCAGATGAATGTTTCACCTCAGGTGATCACGCGTGGCATTAAAGAACTAGAAACCGAACTGGGCGAAATTTTATTTGTACGCAGCACCCGCAATATTAAAATCACCACCTTTGGCGAACAGTTTTATCACAAAGCCAAAGCAGCCATCGCGATGATGGATGATGTTTTCATGAATAACACGCATGACACCTTATCTGTCAAAATCACGGCACCACCCTCTTATGCCAGACCTTTTTTATTACCAGTTTTGAAAAAGATTAACCGTGCTCACCCTGAAATTCGTTTTGATGTTCGTCTGTCGAATCAGATCTCTGATGTTGTCGAAGAAAAAATTGATATTGGCATACGAGTCGGACACCCAATTACAGACAACCGGTTCATCGCCCGCTCAGTCAGTAAAGTAAATCATGTCATTGTTGCGACACCCGAACTTATCGAACGTTTCGGCAAACCACAGACCATTGATGATTTGTCTAAACTTCCGGTGACTGCATTATTTGATAACAACCATAATCACATCTGGAAATGGTTCTTCAAAGACAACCTATGTTTTACACCTGAAATGCCGGTATTTCTAACGGATGATGCTGATGCAGAATTTGAAGCTGTATTAAAAGGAATTGGATTTGGCCAGATATCAGTCTCTGTTGCTGCGCCATACATTCAGCAAGGCTTACTGATCCCAGTGCTGATGGAGTACGACCTGATTGATACGTGGGATGTGTATATTTACCGTCCGCAAAGCGGCCCGGTTCCAACGAGAGTTCGAGTGGTGTTTGATGCATTGGTCGAACATTTTCAGGATCAGAGTTTTATGCCAACTCGTCTTCCTGAATTGAATCTGAAATTAACACCGTAAGTGTTGCGGCCTTTGAATCTACTCAACCAGAAGAGTTTTCCACTCGGAATTAGTACAGATGCAATTATTTCTCCATCTGAAATGGTTTTTCCGTCGTTACTGGCATACCTACACCCTTGCGCTAGTCATGCTGTCTAGCGTTGCACTGTTCAACATGGTTGTACCCTGGTTTATCGGGCAAGCCATCGATCAATTGTTGAGTTCGCGCCAGTTGGTTCATACACAGTTTTACCTGATAGGGCTGGCACTTGCCGGTGTTGCGGTATACCTGCTTCGATATGGATGGCGACGAATGCTCTTCGGCACGTCATACAAACTCGGCAACATTCTCCGACAACAATTTTATGCTCGCCTCACTCATCAGGGGCAAGCCTTTTTCAATCAACATTCAACTGGCGATTTGATGGCCAGAGCAACCAATGACATTGATGCCGTTGAAGTCGCTGCTGGTGAAGGGATCCTTTCAGGCTTTGATGGCTTACTCACCTTTATCTTTGTGTTGGTCATGATCTTTGTCTTTATCGATTGGAAATTGGCTACTTTAGCCATTCTGCCCTTCCCTTTCATGGGACTAGGGTTCTACCGTCTCTCCAATAAAATCCATCACCAATTCAAAGACAGCCTGGATAAATTCTCAACATTGAATGAGCAAACACAACAGGCAATGACCGGTATCCGGATGATCAAATCGATGGGGCGTGAAAGCATCGAAACACAGCAGTTCAACAGCATTGCTGAACAGGCTGCGTTGAGTAATTACCAAGTACAACGTTCAGAGGCGATGTTTGATCCAATCATTCAACTGAGTCTTGGTGCTGCGTTATTGATTGTTCTGCTGGCTGGCGGCTGGCAAATTCATGAAAAACAGTTAACCGTCGGACAACTCACCAGCTTTACCATGTACCTCACTGAGTTGATATGGCCGATGTATGCTTTCGGCTGGCTGATGAATATCATCCAGAGAGGTAATGCTGCGGTGCATCGTTTAGAAACAATATTGAACCTGCCCGATTCCATTCTAGATCATGGTAAAACACATCCCGTTGGATATCGTGTCCGTTTTAACCATGTTTCCTTTTCTTATACTGATGCCGTTCGCCTGGATATTTCCGACGTTTCATTTGATATCAAAGAGGATCAAGTTTTCGGCATTGCGGGCAGCACTGGTGCAGGCAAATCAACCCTGTTGCAGCTATTGATGCGTTATTGGGATCATCAACAGGGTAACATCCTGATCGGGGATACCCCCATTCAAGAGATACCACTGACACATCTCAGATCGCAATATGCATATGTACCGCAAGATGCATTTCTTTTTAGCACCACAATTGCTGAAAACATCCGGATGGGACATCCATCAGCCAGTGATGAGATGATTTTTCAGGCCGCCAGACTTGCGGCCATTCATGACGATATTTTAGCTTTTCCAGATGGTTATCAGACGTTAGTCGGTGAACGAGGCGTTACATTATCCGGCGGTCAGAAACAGCGGATCGCCATTGCACGGGCGCTGATCAGTCAGGCTTCGATCCTGATCCTTGATGATGCACTCTCAGCGGTAGATATTCAGACCGAGAAAATCATTATTCAACATCTGAAACAACGCCAAACGCAAACCCTTATTATTGTGAGTCATCGTCTATCTGCGATTGAACATGCAGATGAAATCATCGTACTGTCACATGGTCGCGTGATTGAACGAGGTAATCATTCACAACTAGCTGCTGGTGATGGTTGGTATGCGCGTATGGCCGCATATCAACAAATGGAACAGGCAATGGAGACAACATCCTGATGGCACAAACGAAACATAAATATCAGGATGACAAAGATATCGGTGCCCTGAAGCTGCTGATGAGCTATGTTTTTGCTGATAAAAAGTTATTGGGAAAAACGGTTCTTCTGGTTGTCCTTGCGACAGCGTTTGATGTTATCGGGCCAATCTTAAGTAAGATCTTCATTGATGATTTTATTGTGCCAGATCATTATCCCCGCATACCGGTTGTTTCAGTGATCGGCTTATTTATTGTCTCAACTATTCTCGGAACTTATCTCAAATATCAGCAAAAAATTAGATTTTTGGATATAGCGCTGAATGCCGTTTTGGATATTCGGAAACGCGTTTTTAAGCATGTTCTGACATTCCCCATGTCTTTCTTTGATTATGCCCGGACAGGTCAGTTAGTCAGCCGGATCACCAACGATACGGAATCAATCAAAGATATCTATGTGCAATTTTTATCCAGCATTTTGGCAAATATGATTTTATTGGTCGGGATACTGATAGCAATGGCGATTTTAGACCTGCATCTGATGCAGATTGCTTTAGTGCTGATCCCAACAGTGATGGCATTGATCTACCTCTACCACCGCTTAAGTGTGAAAGCAGTGACGGAAAGTCGTCAATATCGCTCTGATATCAATGCAACACTGAATGAATCGATTAGCGGAATGGCGGTGATCCAGGCCACCAATCAGCAGCAGAACAAATATGCGCAATTTAGCCACACCAATGAACTGTATTACCAGACACGGCTACAAACTGTCACCATTGGTTCATTACTTTTACGACCTGCAATCAACTTATTGAGCATTTTGATTCTGACTGCGACCATCTGGTTTTTTGGGATGAAAATCGTTCAGGGCGTCGCGGAGATCGGCGTGCTCTATGCCTATCTCAATTATTTAGGTCGTTTTGTGGAACCGTTAGTCGAAATTACGCAGCGATTTAGTCTGTACCAACAAGCCATTGTTGCCGGTAATAGAGTCCATGACCTGCTATTAGAACCATCAACGGCAAAAGAAAACGGTGCCCAACTCAACATAGAACATGGACAACTGACCATTGAGCATCTGAATTTCAGCTACCAATCGAACAAACCAGTTTTGAATAATATTGAGGTTGAGATAAAAGCGGGTCAATTTTGTGCCATCGTGGGGCATACAGGAAGTGGGAAAAGCACGCTGCTAAGTTTACTGCTGAATTTTTATCAACCCCAAACCGGGCGGATCTGTATCGACGGACATCCGCTCACCACATTTCATCACGATACGTTACGTCAGGTGATCGGGTTCATTCCTCAGGAACCTTTCATTTTAGCGACCACGATTTATGACAATATCGATATGGATAGGGATCTTACCGAAGAACAGGTTTATAACGCAGCCAAACAAGCCCATTTACATGATGTGATCATACAGATGCCAGAAGGTTATCAGACTCAACTTGGGGAAGGCGGTTTTCGTTTGTCGACCGGTCAACGTCAACAGTTGATTATCGCTCGAGCTCTGGCCGGTAATCCCAAAATATTATTGCTGGATGAGGCAACTGCTAATGTTGATAGCGAAACAGAACAAGTCGTGCAACAGGCATTGAATCAACTACACGGAAAAGTGACGATGGTTGTCGTGGCTCATCGGCTTTCAACCATACGAAATGCAGATACGATTTTAGTGCTTGATCATGGACACTTAATCGAAAGTGGCCCTCATCAGAAATTAATGGCACTGAGCCATGGTCGTTACAAGGCTATGTATGAACTGCAACAGCAAGAGCAGCGAATTACACAGGTAGATCAGGACGTTAGCATTACTGAATGAAACGTCCGTGATCAGGAATAATCTATTTGTAGATTATCCGGTATTTCTTAGCACTCGCCTATTGAATATTTTTCGGTCAAATAAAACCGGAAACGTTCCAATGCCTCATATAGCTGAGATCTTGGACATGCAATATTCCATCTCAGGAAGTTCTGCCCTGTTTCACCATATACATCGCCAGCCGTGATCCAAAGGTGTTTTTCTGTTTTTAGCTCTTCAGATAACTGATTGGTAGATATTTTAAACGCTGAGCAATCTATCCAGACTAAATATGTTGCTTCTAACGGCAATATTTTAATTTCTGGAAAATATTTATGAATATATTCACAAAGATAATAATAATTATCACAGAGATAATTTTTTAAAGAACACAGCCAATCTGTACTTTCTGTATAAGCTGCAATCAGACCATCAACGGCAAAAGGGGTAATTTCACACACTTCATTGATATTGAGTGCTTTATCAATTTTATTTCGCAATGCAACATTGCTACAGAAAATATTAGCAACATGAAGCCCTGCTAAATTAAAAGCCTTACTCGGTGAAGATAAAGTCACGGAGTTCTCGAGAAATGCATCGCCCAGGCTGGCAAAAACAATATGAGCCTTTGGTTCGTAGACTAAATCACAATGGATCTCATCAGAAATTACCATAACTCGATGTCGAAAACAGATCTCCCCTAACCGTTGTAACTCTTCGACGGACCAACTCCGTCCAACCGGATTATGCGGATTACAGAGAATTAGTAGTTTCGTTTTGGGGTCAGCCGCTTTCTGTTCTAAATCATCAAAATCAAATTGATACCTGCCATCGCAGTACAGGAGTGAATTATCAACCAGCTCACAACCATTGTTGGCAATCGATGAAAAGAAACAATTATAAACGGGCGTCTGCACGATCACCTTGTCACCGGGAACTGATAGCGCCTTGATCACGGCAGATAAGGCCGGGACGACACCGGTTGTGAACAATATATGTTCTCGGGGAACATCAAACTGGTGCTGCTGCTTAAACCAGTGCCTCACTGCTTGAAAATAAGTATCAGGAACTTTGGTATAGCCAAATACACCATGCTGAACCCGTTTCATCAAAGCATCGGTAATTGCAGGGGCGGTACGAAAGTCCATATCCGCCACCCACATGGGTATCAGATCATCCACAGGAAAAGAATCCCATTTATAACTGGCGCTCGACTTCCGGATGACGGGCAAGTCAAATTTTTCATCATCATGCATGAACATGTTTCCCGGCAATGATGATTTCACAACCACCCGGGTTTCGAACATGTTCATCCATAATGATTTCACCGATACTGTCCGCGCGAATATAACCCGCAATCGGGTTTTTAATGCTATGAATATGACCTTGAATATCCGCTTTTACCGTACTGTATTCAAAAGCGAGGTCGGTATTTACCATGGTACAGTTTTCCAGCACCAGATTTTTGGCATAGCAAAGTGGTTGTGTTCCGGAAATAGTACAATTAACTAGTCTCAAATTTTCAGAATACCAGCCTAGATATTCACCATCTAAAACAGAGTTATACACAGTGACATTTTTGGTATTCCAAAACGCATCTTTTGAGTCAAAGTTTGAATGATATACTTCGACATCATACGCATCCTGAAAAGAATAATTTCCCTGTAAATGATATTTGGTTGCTTTAATATGATGTCCATTCATGAAAACATAATCAGCTCCCGTCATGCTCACATTATTTAATTCAATATAATGACAGTTCCACAGGCATTCTGATGCATTATTCATCGTTGTATCTTCCAAATGCAAATGGGATACAGAACGGAACATTTTAGGAGCATCTACAACACATTTACTCATTTTAAGATGATCTGTGTACCAAATAGCAGCTCGGCTATACATACTGAAATGACTGTTTTCTATAGTTACATTCTGACAGTGCCAAAATGGATATTTAGCCATGAACTCACAATTAATTACATTGATCGAGGCTGATTCTTTGAGTGGCGATTCACCTGGATAGAACCTAACGTTGTCGATCAATAAATCTTTACTTGCATATAATGCGCGCTCTCCTTCATAGAAGGAGTCTCTGATAATATTCATTTGTTTTCCTGCTGATTAATAGTCTATTATCTTTATAATAAATTTATTTTTTTATTAGATCAGCAAGTGAGTCGGAATTGTCAATTCCTCAAACAGGAACAAATAGTAATTCCATTTTATATGAAAATTTTCATCGCCGAGTTTTTCCACGCATTACTAATAATAAAGCCACCGACCTAAGTTCGGTGGCTTATAACCATTAACCACACAATTCATTGCTAAACGTCAAATCTACAGATGCTGCTGAATGAACTGATCGACGATAGTCAGCATGTCTTTACTCCAGAACGGTGCACCTCCGTGGTCAGCACCATTGATCTGATACATCACCGCATCTTTGTTATTTTTCTTGAGTGTATCGAACATCATGACACTCTGACCGAACGATACTAACCGATCTTTATTACCATGTGCGATCAGAATTGGCGGAATTTTTTGGTCTTTCGCTACATAATTCATCGGCACAGTGGGTTTTACTTTGTCAGGATTATCTAAAACATTAACCCCTCCCAAGAACATACCTTCCGGGCTTTTATCTGTAATATGATCCCAAGTAGACGGTTCTTTGTTCATTTTACTGATGTCAGTCGGACCATAGAAATCAATGACCGCTTTCAGTGAAATCGGATCTTTATCCTGCCCTTCATCATCAAATTTATTTTGATTCACGGTCACTGCCGTCATTAATGCTGTATGGCCACCGGAAGAATCACCCCATAATACGATTTTCGACGTATCGGCATTATATTTCTCACCATTCTTTTTCATAAAACGAATCGCTGTTTTGGTGTCTTCAATTTGCGCGGGGAAACCCGCAACAGCTGAGTGTCTGTATTCGACAATCGCGATGACATAGCCTTTTTTAGCCATTTTGGCTAATTGCGACATGCTATACATATCCTGTTTCATCCATGCTGATCCTTGTACATAAACGA
This sequence comes from Tolumonas lignilytica, assembly GCF_000527035.1. NCBI lineage: Bacteria > Pseudomonadati > Pseudomonadota > Gammaproteobacteria > Aeromonadales > Aeromonadaceae > Tolumonas > Tolumonas lignilytica. The sequence goes on along the minus strand of NZ_AZUK01000002.1, from coordinate 246,186 downwards.
TCAACGGATATTTAGGTGCTGATGTTGCGCCAATTTCTTGGGCTGGCATCAATATATTCACATGAAGCGGCATACCTGATTTCTGTGCATATTCAACCTGAGTAAATGCGGTAACGTCTGGATCTGAAAAGTCAGCCTGGATGACCTTCATGCCATCGGTATACGATTTACTGACAGGAAATTCGGCCAGCGACATTGGTTTTGGCTCAATCACCTTGGAGTGATCTAATATTGTCTGCGCGCTTGCCATTGTACTTACTCCTAACAGGATAACGGCCAGTAAATGATTTGAACCCATTTTTACTCCTCCATTGTAGCCACATAAAAATGTCGATATAACTGATGTTTACTTTAAGTTCTTGTGTAATTAATTGTCCCTGCTCTGTTGAGCAGCCAAGTCTGTGAATTCATTCAGCGATATAAAATAAGATCATCGATGACGTCTTATCCACCAAGCCAAAGCACTACAAACACCAGCAATAAATAGTAATCCTGCGGCAAACGTGAAACTGGACTGATATCCACTTGAATCGAATAATATTCCGCTAATTCCTGCACCAGCGGTAATAGCCAGCTGGATAATAGCAACCATTAACCCCCCGCCTTGTTCCGTCTCTTTTGGTACGACCTTGGTTAACCAAAGGTTCCAACCAACACTTGAGGATGTGCCGAAAAATCCCCAGGCAGCAACAAGCAAAATACAGAGTAAAAATTGAGCTCCCCAACCGATAAACATACAACACAAAATTGCCAGTATGATTGGCCAGAAAATCAGAACTGGGAAAAGTGTTCTACGCAAAATAGGGCCAATACATAACGTACCGACAAAACCACCAACCCCAATGACAAAAAGCGTAACAGACAGTTGCGTTGCGCTTACTTGGGTCACTGTTTCAAGAAACGGACGTAGATAAGTAAACTGCGCAAATTGCCCCATAAACAGGAAAAAAATGGCCAGCATGCCAACAGAAAATTCAAAACGACCAAGTAATTTCAATGGATTGCCTGATCGCCTTTGTGTAGCCATAGCAGGCATCTGAGGTAATGAGATAAATTGCCAAACCAATGTGACACAAGCGATCGGTACAATCGTAAAAAATGCCCCTCGCCACCCGATATGCGCGCCCAGAAAACTACCTAGTGGCGCCGCGATTGTACCTGCAAGCGCATTACCCGCATTTAATAACACCACCCCTCTGGGCAGTTGCCCAATCGATAATAACCGCATCAACGTTGCGGTTGATAATGACCAGAACCCACCAATCACAATGCCTAATAAAGCTCGTCCCACCATTAAGATCTGGTAATTGGGGGCAAAAGTAACCACGGTTCCAGAAATGATCATGATGGTTGTTAATGCCAACATGACAGTTCGACGATTTTTATTTTGCGTTACTGTTGCAATCAACAAACTAGTAATAACGGCAAATAAACCTGAGACCGCAATTGTTTGCCCAGCCTGCCCCTCTGTCATTGCCAAATCAGAAGCAATTGGGGTGAGTAGACTGACAGGTAAAAATTCGGAAGTAATTAACGCAAAGACACACAATGACATTGCATAAACAGCAGACCAATTTGTTTTTTCTTCATGAAAATTTGCTTGTTCAATAGCTTCTACTTGCATTCAAATCTCACTATGTATTTATATCATCACGATATAGTTCAAATACGAAAATTACCCATCCATAAAAACTGATAATATAAAAATCATATTTTATTTCTGAATAGCCATAGACGGGTACACCCCAGCCCCTACTTATATTTTCAAAAATAGATATAAGCCAAGGGGTAATACATTCACACATGAAAAATACAGCTAGAATTAGCTTCATAAGAAAATTACGATGAATTTACATTACCTATGATAATGGCGTATTTGTTTCACACTAGTCTTTTTTCTGGAAAACTTTATTCCTATTTCGGGAATAACCACTATAACGAATCAGATGGAAATCGTGGTGGCATCGCAAGCTAACACCAAAATTCACAAACAAAAAAGGATCTCACATGAAATCCTTTTTGTTCAAAACTAGAGTGATTACTCCAGATTTTTCTTAAAAAATTCAGTCAATTTTTTAAATGGGATCAAATTCACTCTGTCATATAAATCAACATGCCCAGCACCATGAACCCAGTAGAGTTCTTTCGGCTCTGCTGCGTGTTGGTAAGCATCCTCAGTAAACACCTTAGACATCGCTTTATCTCCGGCAATAAACAACATTGGCCGAGGAGAGATCATATCGATATCCGCAAACGGATAGAAATTCATGAATTTAACATTACTGGTTAAAGTTGGATGCGTCGTTAACTCAGGGGATGAACCAGCAGGCGTGAATTCCCCTCGGGATGTGCGGTAAAAATCATAGAACTCACGTGACATCGGGTCTGTTTGTTCGGTAATTTCATGAGGCGTGCCACCCGTGTATTCTGTTTTTCCGCCAGTGAATTCAACATAACGTTGTTCAGCAGCCTTTGCTAATACCGCTTTCTTCTGTTCAACAGATTGCGCAAATCGTGTGGCAGCACCCATGTCGACCATACTGACTGTAGCTACCGCTTTCATGCGTGGATCAAGCTTTGCCGCACTGATGACAAAACTGCCACTGGCACAAATACCAAGCACACCAATATTGTTTTGTTTAACAAAATCACGTGTCCCTAAGAAATCTACAGCGGCACTGAAGTCCTCCGCATAAATATCGGGAGAAACGGCATTACGCGGTTCACCTGCACTTTCACCCCAGAAAGAGAGATCAATTGCCAGCGTGATAAATCCTTGTTCAGCCATTTTTTGCGCATATAAATTGGAGCTTTGTTCTTTCACTGCACCCATTGGGTGACCCACAATGATCGCAGCTCTTTTTTCACCCGCTTTTAGATCCTTAGGTGTAAATAAATTCCCCGTCACCTTCATCTTGTACTGGTTTAAAAATGTTACCTTTTGCAGTTTAACCAAATCACTTTTATAAAAGTTATCTGCGCCATTTGATAAATCAGGCGTGTATTTTGTTGCCTGATTTTCCGCTGCATTCACGGTTGTCATATTTCCAGTCATCAGTATGGCTCCTAACAGATAGGCGATGAATTTTGGTTTCATGAATGTTCCTTTTTATTTAAAAGCATAGTCGATTATTACCATGCATAAGCCTGTGGTGCTTCACCACCGGGACCAGGCCAAATTTCATCTAATTGTTTGAGTGTTTCCGGTGCTAATTTGATCTCAACAGACCGAAACATTTTCTGCATTTGCTCGACCGTTCTCGGGCCAATTAAAGATGATGTCACCACCGACTGATGGAGTAACCACGCCAAAGCAACATCCGCAGGATCTTCGTTTAATTGCTCACATAATGATTCATAGGCTTGAAGCTGAGATGCATGTTGTTGAATTTGCTTCATCATCCCGGGGGATGCACGACGCCCTTCAGATGCTTTCTTCAATACACCACCTAATAAGCCACCGCCTAACGGACTCCAAGGGATCAAACCCAAACCGTGATAACGGCAAGATGGGATCACTTCTAATTCGATAGTTCTGGTATTCAGGTTATAAATACTTTGTTCCGCAACCAGCCCCATAAAATGACGTGACTTAGCCATTTCCTGTGCTGTTGCTATATCCCAGCCAGCAAAGTTGCTACTACCGACGTACAAGATTTTCCCCTGTTGCACCAGCAGTTCCATCGCCTGCCAGATCTCTTCCCAAGGCGTCAGTCTGTCGATGTGATGCATGAAATAAACATCAATACGATCCGTCTTCAGGCGGCGCAGACTATCCTCACAGGCTTTACGAATATGATAAGCAGAGAGACGGCGATCATTGGGGCCTAGCCCCATTGGTTGATAAACCTTTGTGGCTAAAACGATCTGATCGCGTTTGCCACTTTGAGCCAACCAACGGCCAATGATCTCTTCTGATAATCCATTGCCTTGCTGAATATCTGGTGATTGCGGCAAACCATACACATCAGCGGTATCAATGAAATTGATACCATTATCGGTGGCTGCGTCCATGATTTGGTAAGAAGTTGTTTCATCGGTAACATTACCGAAATTCATCGTGCCCAAGGTCAATTCACTGACTTTAAGACCAGTACGACCTAGATTCTTATATTGCATGCTAATTTCACCTCAAATTTTTAGCAGTCAGAATTAACGACTACTCATCGAAACGGTATATTTGCCTTTCTGGCAGGCTGCTTCAAAACCATGGCTGACATGCCCGAGCTTTTTTAGTCCCGGAGAATAAGAAAATGGTTTACAGAAAATGACGATATTTCCCCAAGGCGCGTAATAGGCAAAATCACCTTTCTCTGGGGTATAACCATCTGGCATTCCCTGCGTGCTAATTTTTCTGGGCAAATAGCTGATTTTTTCGACTTGGCCATAGTCATCCCACTCAAGCTGATGTGGAAGAAGAGTCAGCAAATCACGGGTTGCTTCATTTTCATCTAAAGTAATTTCAACCATCTCACCGTTAAGCTGAAAAATAATGTGTTTCATCGTGATATATCCTTCAGGTGTGGCAGCAGCACCATTAGCAAAAAAAACCAAAAACACGCCGATCAAATAGTCATGCTTTTTGTTGATAAGATTTAACAATTTCGCAGAGAGGGACCGAGACATGGTTTATGACTCCTGTAGCCAAGAGATAAACTGGCTGAAAAACTATCAGCCAGTGATGTCGTTATTTTGATAAAGCCGCAATTAGCGTTTCTTGGAATAATTCTGTTTTAGATTCATCAGCACCCATAGCCTCAAAAAATGCGATTGGCTTCAGATAATTCATTCCGACATATTTCGCACTGGCTTTTAGCGGGCTTAATACTTCATCCATCGTGCATTCAATAACGCCTTCCGGTGAATAGGTAAACTCTGTTGCGCCCGCTGTGGCAACAACCTGAAATTGTTTATCTTTTAATGCCGTGCCTTCTGGCCCGAATGCCCAGCCATAAGTCCAGACACTGTTCATGTAGGCTTTCAACATCGGAGTTAAATTAAACCAATGCACTGGGAACATATAAATGACGCGGTCGGCAGTATTGTGTGCGGCTTGTTCAGCCTGAATATCAAAGCTATTTAAGTCCTGTCCATATAAGGACTCTAAATTGCGAATCTCCACATCAGGTACTGTTTTCACAGCCTGTTCCAGTGCTTTAATTGCGTGAGATTGTTCCGGATATGGATGTGACACAATGACTAACGTTTTCATAATCAATTCTCTTTAAAATTCAAAATAATAAAAACTAACCCGCAATACCTTCCACTAAATAGGCATTCGCGTCGGAGGCTGCTAGGCGATAACCAATAATTGCCTGATACTCCGGCGATGCATACCAAGCTTGTGCTTTCTCGATACTTTCAAATTGCAAAATAAACATCCGCCCCTCAGGGGATGAACCTTCTAAGCATTCGGCACTTGAACCCTGAACGATGGGTTTTCCACCAAAGGCTTTGTAGGTTTCGGCCACTTTTTCCACATAGGGTTTAATGGCATCATAGTCATGGACTTTGACATCAAAAATGAAATACGCTGGATTAGTCATGACATTCACTCCGTATATTTTGAGATGCAGTAGTCAAACAGATTGCTTTTGAAGAATTAGTGTAATCGAATAGATTATTGGGAATTAGAGGTCTAATCGTTTAAAGTTATATAACTTAAAGTTGAAAATAAGACCTAACCGATGGATACCAGCAGTCATATCACAGGGATTATTGCTTTTGTAAAATCAGCAAATACAGGCAGCTTCACTGCTGCGGCAAAAATACTGAATATTACCCCTGCCGCAATCAGCAAAAATGTTGCAGCATTAGAACAAAACTTGGGTGTTAGGCTATTTAATCGTACAACCCGAAGTCTGAGTCTCACGGCAGAGGGTGAAAATTTTTTAGCGAATGTAGCCCCAGCGCTGTCATCACTCGACAATGCAATCGAAAGCGTGAACACACAAGACACCCGCCCAACAGGGCTTGTTCGCATGTCGGTTTCCAATGTAATTGGCCGAAAATTGTTGATGCCCATCATTCCAGCGTTGTTAGAGACCCATCCGGAATTAAGAGTTGAAATTGATTTTGATGATCACATCATTGATTTTGTGCAGGAAGGGTATGATTTGGTGATCCGAGCGGGAAATATTCACGATTCCTCTATGATTTCGCGGTATTTAGGCGAACTGAAACGCTGTTTAGTCGCATCCCCTGCTTATCTTGCTCAATATGGTATTCCTCAACATCCGACAGAATTAAACAAACATCGATTGATTTCCCGCCGATTCTTGGGAAATCGAGTTCTTCCTTGGCGGTTTACCTTTCCTGAAGGAAGTGTTTATTTACACGAACCCACGGGTTCTATTTTGACATTATCTGACCCAGGCACATTAGTTAATGCTGCGCTCGAAGGACTCGGAATTGCTGAAACAGCAGTATATCTAGCATGGTCACATCTTCAGAAAGGCGATCTCAAACTCGTTTTGTTTGAACAACATGATCCCGGTGATTTTCAGATGATGGTGCAATATCCACATCGCTCATTAATTGCACCCAGAGTGAGGGCATGTGCTGATTTTATTCAACAGGCACTACAGAAGAATGAAGCACTCAATATCAAACCACAACAGATGATCCAGTGGTCAGCACTGTCATGAAGGTATTTACTCCATTACCATTGACATGATTGCTCACATGATATTTTTACATTAAGCGAACTATGTTTCGTAAGTAAATCAGTGCCAGAAATGATGCGCCCCATTTTGACAAGCCCTCTGGCATTGGGGCCCGGTTGATAAAATATTGCAACATTTCCCCAAGGCGCGTAGTAAGCGATATCTGAAATTTCACCCGCATATGATGTTGGTGCCCCCGAGACCGATAACGAGTTTGGTAACGCACCACTGATTTTTTCAGCATGATTAAAATCATCAAGCTTCAGTGTTAATGGTAATAATTTGATAAAATCACGTGAGGTGGGGTTATCATCAATATTAGCCAATATGATCTCGTCACCGATTTCAATTTTTATTCTTACGCCATGCTCATCTCTTGTCACAGAATTAACTTTTCCTTGAACATCTGATGCAAATGAATTTTTCATCCAATAGCCACCGATTAATATTAGAATAATTAAAAAATAGTTTTTACTTATTGATACCTTTCGTTTTTCCATGAATTTGATACGCATCAGGCCACCAGAGCTTAGTACAATAGCGATTATTGTTAGATTATATGTAGACCATCACAAATCATGAGTAAATTCCTCTCAATTTGTAGAATCAGGCAAGTAATAAATAGAATTGTGTTAATTGCTTGCTACTTTTTTCATGAGAATGGCACTTATCTGGATGATACTGTTGGTAATAATAACAAAAGGACAAAAAATGAAACAACAACCAAGGAAAGTAATAAAGCAACGAGGTCAATTATGTCTCATTACCCTGGTTTCACTTGCCAGCTCGCCTTATGCGTTTGCGGATAAAATTGAAGCTTGTTCTCAGTTAAAAAACCTCACGATCGACAATGGCTCAATTACAGAAACCCGTTATGTTAACGCCGGTCTTTCTCAGCAAGATCCATTCAGAATGTTTACGGGAGCAAGTGAAGCCAATCATGAATTACCTGCTCATTGTCTTGTCCGGGGTGAAATCGACAAGAGAGTTGGTTCTGATGGTAAAAACTATTCGATCCGCTTTGAGGTACGGCTTCCTGAAAGCTGGCAAAACAGATTTATCTTTCAGGGTGGTGGTGGCACCGATGGTTTCCTCGCTAATGCCATCGGAACAGCGCCATTCTTAGGTTCTACCGCGGCCCCCGCATTAGCTCGTGGTTATGCGGTGACATCCATGAATGGTGGTCATGACAGCGTTGATGCTACGTTTGGTCTTGATCAAAAAGCCCGTCTCGACTACGCCTATGCCGCGATTGGCAAAGTGACTCAAGCAGCTAAATCTGTCACCCGATCTTATTATAAAGATCCGCTTAAATATTCGTATTTTATGGGTTGCTCAAATGGTGGACGTGAGGCAATGATCGCTTCTCAACGTTATCCGACCGAGTTTGATGGCGTGGTTGCAGGAAACCCCGGATTTCGTCTGAGTAAAGCAGGTTTAGGCGAAATTTGGGATACACAACAGCTATCTCGTATTGCGCCGAAAAATGCGCAGGGTAGGAAAATACTTGCCAATGCATTGAGTGATGCAGATTTAAAACTTATCAGCGATTCCGTACTGGAAAAATGTGATGCCTTGGATGGATTAAAAGACGGCATTATTAACAACTATATGCAATGTTCATTTGATCCAAAGGTATTGCAATGTAACGTCAAAAACAGCAAAAACTGCTTATCAGCACAAAAGGTTACCGCAGTGAAAGCCATTTTTGACGGAGCTAAAGATAGTAAAGGAAATAAAATATACAGCAGCTGGCCTTATGATGCCGGAATCAATACTCCCGGCTGGCGGATCTGGAAATTGGGCTTTTCTCAAGATCCCAATAAACCAGATTCACTTAATGCAACTTTAGGTGCTGAATCCATGAAATATTATTTCATGACACCTTCTCGACCTGATGCTGATTTAAATAAATTCGACTTCGATAATGATGTTCAAAGCGTTTTAGAAACAGGTGCTCTGAATGATGCGGCGTCCACGATGATGACGACATTTGCCACTCGTGGTGGGAAATTGATGATTATCCAAGGTGTCTCTGACCCAGTGTTTTCTGCTCATGACATTCGCGATTGGTATCAGGCAACAGAAGCCAATACTTCTCATGGCGATCAATCAGCAATGAAATCCTGGAATCGTTTGTTCATGGTGCCAGGAATGGCACATTGCGGTGGTGGTGTTGGCTTAGATGATCTGGATCCGCTCACCGCGATTCAGAATTGGGTTGAAAATCAACAAGCACCTGACTTTATCGCTGCAAAAGGAAAAGCATTTCCGGGGAAAACTCAACCTGTCTGTTCTTACCCTGCGATAGCAAAATATAAAGGCAGCGGTGATATCAACTCAATTGACTCTTATCATTGTGAATAAATAACATCGTGTGTACCATCCCATAAATGACAGATATTTATGGGATGGATTTTAAAACCTGCTCTGCCTATATTCCTTTGGCGTACCGGCTCTTTACTCCAAATTTTTTGATTATCAATTCCAAAAAACGGAATTATACCCATCAATAAATTCCTTATAATATTAGCTCTGCTTTTAAATTCAACTTCATCAAGCATAGAATGCATGGCTTGAGAGACGCTACAAGTCGTGTACCTAACATAAAGGAATTATTTAATGGCAAAAGAACGAATTGTTCCTTTTGAGTTTTTATTTAACAGTAAATTAATTTATAAAATGTCATCCATTTTGATGAGTGTTGTTGTGTTGCTCGCAATATTTATCTATTTTTATATGCAACAACCACAATTTAATGAAGCAAAATCGATTACTGTTTTCCCTAAAAATCACGTTTCCATTTATGAACACGGTACATTTTACAATCAATTGCCAACCCCTGTATTAACAAGAACAATTGAAAAGAGTCAGGTTTCTGAGGTGATCGATTTCTTAATCAACAGCCCTCAAGATTCAAAACCAACAAATGCAATTCCTACAATCAAAACAGATTTACACAAGCTTGATCCGAAAGAAAACGCAATAGTCTGGATGGGTCATTCAAGTTATTATCTGCAAGTTGATGGAATCAAATTTTTAATTGACCCTGTATTTAGTGAAAATGCATCTCCTGTTCCTTTTACGAATATCGCATTTAAAGGTAGTAATATTTATACAGCCGATGATATTCCACAGATTGATTATTTACTCATCAGTCATGACCACTGGGATCATCTGGACTATTCATCAATCGTGGCATTAAAAGATAAAATTTGCAAAGTAATTACGCCATTGGGTGTTGGTCAATATTTCACACAATGGGGATTTAAAAAAGATATCGTTCAAGAGGGCGATTGGAATGATGTGATTCAGGATAAAAAAAACAATGTTCAGATCCATATCTTACCTGCCCGTCATTTTTCAGGGCGCCTATTTACCAGAAATAAAACATTGTGGGGGTCATTCGCCTTAATCACTCCGAATCAGCGTATTTATTTGGGTGGAGATAGCGGGTATGGCCCTCATTTCAAAGAGATAGGCAATAAATTTGGTGGATTTGACACTGCGATTTTAGAGTGTGGACAATATGATCCTGATTGGCGCCTGATCCATATGTCACCGGAAGAAACAGCTCAAGCGGCTGTAGATTTAAAAGCAAACGCGCTTTTACCTTCACATAATAGTAAATTCAAGCTCGCTAATCATACATGGAATGACCCATTAAATAGAATAAGCAAAGCCAGTTTAAATAAAAATTATCGTTTGCTAACACCGATGATAGGTGAAAAGGTTGAATCTGATAATAAAAATCAGACATTTTCAAAATGGTGGGAATAAAATAATCAACATGGCCAGCCCAAATAAATCAGGGCTGGCCATATGTTTTTACAATGCAAGTTTAAGGATACTTCTTACATCATCTGGCGTGATGTCTTTATATTCACCTAATTTAACGAATTTATGTTGTTCCAGTTTTTCTATAATCGGCTGAATGATTGTTTCGTCCAGACCATAATCTTGTAGTCGGGTAGGAACCCCCATATCCGTAAAAAATTGGCTTGTATGCGCAATCACAGCAAGTATTTTTTCCTCATCATCGCCTTGTTTTATATTCAAAACCCGATCTGCATATTGCAATAATTTTTCTTTCTTCTGTTCTTTCTTATAAAGCCAGACAGCAGGTAATAAAACGGCCAGTGTTTGTGCGTGGTCGAGACCATAAAGCCCTGTTAATTCAAGCCCAATCATGTGAGAAGCCCAATCTGTCGGCACCCCTGTTGCTAACGTACCATTTAACGCCATGGTTGCAGCCCACATCAGGTTTGCTCGCACATCATAGTCTTCAGGGGTTATTAATGCTTTTTTGCCTTCCTCCAATAATGTCATTAATAATCCTTCCGCGAATCGGTCTTGTACTTTCGCATTTACGGGATAAGTCATATATTGCTCAACGACGTGCACAAACGTATCAACAACACCATTACCCACCTGACGAGCCGGTAATGAATAAGTGGTGGTTGGATCTAAGACTGAAAATTTAGGAAAAACATGTGTTGAACCAAAAAATAATTTATCTTTGGTTTCTGCCCTTGTTATAGATGCGCCTTTGTTCATTTCTGAACCTGTAGCAGCAAGCGTTAACACACAGCCTAACGGAATCGCCTCTTTGATATGGGCGCCATTTGTTTCAATGATCTCCCATAACTCATTGCGATATAATGTACCCGCAGCAATAAATTTTGACCCATCAATAACCGAACCACCACCGACAGCAAGAATGTATGTAATTTTTTCTTTTCTGGCGAATTCAACTGCTTTTACCAACGTTTCAAAATGCGGGTTTGGTTCGATCCCGCCAAATTCGAAAAAAGTGATCCCGGTTAAAGCATCAATGACCTGATCAAAAATGCCATTTTTTTTAATACTACCACCGCCATAAGTGATCAACACTCTGGCATTGGCTGGGATCTCTTCTTTAATTTTTGAAATTTCACCTTTACCGAAATGTATTTTTGTTGTGTTTTTATAACTAAAATTATTCATTTTATATCCTTTATTTCAGTAATAATTTTCATCCCCTTTATTAAAAAGAAATAATCATTACTCTGATGCATTTTCAAGAATTGAAATGACAACATCTTTGGTATATGTATCTGCAGCGCCAAAATATCTTGCATTATCGAGAATGTTATCGATAAGCTCTGATAGATCATCCGTCGGAATATTTAACTGAGAGAGGCGTGTTGGTGTTCCGATTTTATTCAGCCAACCTTCAAATGCTTCAATACCTTCAAGCGCCGTTGACTTACCAAAGACTTCTCTTGCAAATCTTTCAAACTGTTTGGTATTGTTTTTGTAATACCATTTCATCCATGCAGGCATAACAATGGATAAACCCGCGCCATGTGGCACATTAAATAATGCAGATAACGAATGTTCAATCATGTGGTTCGGATATTGATATCCCATCGCACCAGCTTTGGTGAGTCCATTTAATGCGAGGGTTGAAGCCCATGCAAATTCAGCTCTTGCCGCATAATTATCAGGGTCAGCAAGTAATAGTTCTGTTGTTGAAATAACTGTATTAATGATTGATTCGACAATGCTTGATTGTATGCCGGGTTGGAGTTTCGCCGTGAAATAAATTTCGATCACATGTGCAATAATATCTGAAGCAGAATAGACTAAATAATCTTTGCTGACACTGTTCATCAGCTCCGGGTTTACTATAGAGACTTTCGGAAATGTGTATTTAGAAGAAATAGCCCATTTTTGCTTGGTTTTTTCGTTTGTAATCACTGCACCATTATTCATTTCACTTCCGGTTGCGGCAAGCGTCATGATGCTAAACACAGGCAGGGCGGCTTTGATCTGTTCTTTGCCACTAAAGAAATCCCACACATCACCTTGATACATTGCACCGGCAGCGATCGCCTTTGAGCTATCTAAAACAGATCCACCGCCAACACTCAATATAGCATCGACCTTATTTCCTTTGGCAGTATCGATACCATGATGTACTGTTGATAATATCGGGTTACTGATTATTCCACCGAATGGCACAAATGCAATATCAAATTCTTTGAGAGAGGCAATTACTTTATCAAATAAGCCACTGTGGATTATTCGATCACTACCATAGGTAATCAGCACTTTTTTAATCTGATGATTAGCAAGATGCTGACCAATCATGTTTTCTTTATCTTTGCCAAAATCAATCATTGTTGGATTATAAAAAGTAAAGTTATTCATGCTTTTTCCTTTATTGTGTATGGTTTTTATTGCAGTTACTATTTTTTACGCTTAATTCTTGATTTTATTAATTCTTAATCAGCGAATTATTCATTCCTGAAATGAGAATTATAATATTTGTGATCTGTGCCCATAAACAAAGCTTGACGAACCACCGTATGGTTTAATTTCCATTCACCAAATTATTTATTGCAGAAAGGCCATGACCGGAATATATAAAATGCAGGGATAGTCAGAGAGACATATAAAACATCTATATACCTTCTGACTATATTGAGTCGGAATTAAAATGCCACAGGTAACAAAGGAATCGGTCGTTACCGCCTGTCGTGACATGTGGCATGGTCTGTACGTTACTTCATACTACTTCAGGTTGGTGCGGAAAAACGACGTCAGCTTGTCAAATGGGATCACGTCCATGCGATCATACAGATCTGTGTGGTTAGCTCCCGGAATAATCATAAGCTCCTTCGGTTGTGCCGCAGCAGCATACGCGGTTTCACTGAAATAGCGTGAGTGTGCTTTTTCACCATGGACGAACAGGATCGGACGCGGTGATATTTCCTTAATATAAGTCAGGATCGGCATGTTCATGAACGACAGCGGTGTAGTCATTGTCCAGGAGTTGCCTGAGTTGACTGCTCGCGGATGATACCCACGCGGCGTCCGATAGTAATCGTGATAGTCCACCAGGAACTGCGCTTCACCACCCTTCAATTCGTTATAGGGAGGTTGGTAGGCCGGAGTGCCCTTTTCCGCATCCTTCCAACGCTGCTGGCTCAGTTGTTCCAACGCTTGTGTGCGCTGTTCCAGCGTAACGCTGTCGTTGTAACCTTTGGACATGACACGCGTCATATCATACATAGTGCTGGTCACCACAGCCTTGATGCGTTTGTCCACGGCAGTGGCGTTCAAGGCCATTCCACCCCAGCCACAAATGCCGATGATACCGATCCGCTCACGGTCAACATTCGGTTGCAGACCGAGAAAATCCACAGCCGCACTGAAGTCTTCGGTGTTGATATCCGGCGAGGCAACATTGCGCGGCTCACCACCGCTTTCGCCAGTGTAGGATGGATCAAAAGCCAGCGTAACGAATCCACGTTCAGCCATGGTCTGCGCATACAGGCCGGATGACTGCTCCTTCACCGCGCCAAACGGACCACCGACGGCAAGTGCCGCCAGCTTGCCACTGGCATTTTTCGGCTGGTACAGATCAGCAGCTAAAGTGATGCCATAACGGTTCTTGAATGTGACTTTTTTGTGATCAACCTTGTTACTTTGGGCAAAGGTTTTGTCCCATTTATCGGTGAGTTGTAGTTGTGACTGTGACTCTGCAACGGCTTGCCCCATGGTGAACGACCCGGCAATTAAGGTGACGATGCCGATAAAGGACGTTTTTAGCAAGTTGCGGTGTGTGCCAGATGTACTCATAGTTATATCTCCAAGTGAGCCGTATTTCAGACGGCAAGGGTAGCGTTGTCGATCACAAAACGATATTTGACGTCGCCTTTCAGTAACCGTTCATAGGCATTGTTGATTTCGTCAGCCCGGATCAGCTCAATGTCAGAAACAATGTTGTGTTCCGCGCAGAAATCGAGCATTTCCTGCGTTTCCGGAATGCCGCCAATCATTGAGCCAGCCAGTGCGCGGCGCTTGAATATGAGGTTGAATACTTCTGGTGACGGATGTGGTGTTGCAGGTGCACCAACCAGTGTCAGGGTGCCATCGCGTTTCAGCAACGCAAGATACGCATCAAGGTTATGTGCTGCTGCAACCGTATCGACGATCAAGTCAAAGCTCTTGGCATGCGCAGCCATTTCTTCGGCATTACGAGACAGGATCACCTCATCGGCACCCAGTATCTTCGCAGCCTCACGTTTGGATTCAGACGTCGTGAAAGCCACAACATGTGCGCCCATCGCATGAGCAAGCTTGATGCCCATGTGACCCAACCCACCAATGCCGACAATACCCACTTTTTTACCCGGCCCAGCTTTCCAGTGGCGTAACGGCGAATATGTGGTGATGCCTGCGCATAACAACGGTGCTACGGCTGCAAGCTGTTCTTCGGGATGACGAATGCGCAAGACGTAACGTTCGTGTACGACAATCTTTTGCGAGTAGCCACCTTGTGTCCACCCCGGTGCATCCGCTGTCGGGAAATTGTAAGTGCCGATCATGCCGTCACAATAGTTTTCATGGCCGGAATCACACTCTTCACAGTGTTTACAACTATCAACGATGCAGCCAATGCCAACGAGATCACCAGTTTTGAACCCTTTAACATGTGGACCAACCGCCGACACCCGGCCAACAATTTCATGACCGGGGACACACGGAAATTGTGTTCCAGCCCACTCTGCCCGAACCTGATGCAAGTCTGAATGACAAACGCCGCAGTAAGCGATATCGATCTGGACATCGTGAGCTCCGGGTACTCGACGGATGATCTGCAACAGTTCAAGCGGTTTATCGCCCGCATAGGCACCGTAGGCATTTACTTTCATGAAAGACTCCTTTAATCGTTATTGGAAATGAGTGAACGCAATGGACGGCTGTGATATCTATCGTCCATCGCGTTTCACTTGTCATTTCCTGTTCAACTTATTTTTAATGTCCGCACCGAATTTTCGATAGCAAGATCCAGCAGATTTTTTGCCTGATCCTCCGGCTGTTCAGATTATGATATGGCATTCAGATAATGCGCGACGTACCATCGCCACGAAGAAAATGCGGAGATGTATATGGTTCAAAACCAGTTACTTAATGACATGCACACTGATTTAGCCAATGTCATCGGAAGGTGGGTAACGAGAGAAGGAGATAGTTCGACCCCAATCGAAAATCTCTTGTTTTTCCGACGAGATGCATCGACAGCCCCTTGCGCATGCATGGTTGAACCAAGCATCGTATTTGTCGTTCAGGGGGCGAAACAGCTGCTGATTGGCGATCAATTCTTTGCCTATGATACCCAGCATTTCCTGCTCAATTCGCTTGATGTTCCGGCCAGCTCGCAAGTGCTTAACGCAAGCCCGGACCGGCCGTGTCTGGGGTTGGTACTCAAGCTTGATTTACGCGTTATAGCAGAGCTCATTACGCAGAGTAAGCTACCTGCACCTTGTGAACACACCATGAACGGAAGCACTGCGCTCGGCACCATGACGCCTGAGTTGCTCGAGCCATTTTGCCGGCTGCTGGCTTTACTGGATGATCCCTGCGCAATCGCGGTGCTCGCGCCACTCATCAAGCGGGAGATCCATTTCCATCTGCTGAGAAGCGATCTGGCGGCACGTCTGTGGCATATTGCATCGGTAGGGAGTCAGAGCCACCGGATATCCAAAGTCATCCATTGGCTGAGAGAAAATTACGCCCAGCCGCTAAGCATTGATGAGCTTGCCCTCCATGCACAGATGAGCTCATCAACTTTACATCATCACTTTCGGTTGCTCACCTCGATGAGCCCCCTGCAATATCAGAAATGGCTGCGTCTGAACGAAGCAAGGCGCTTGATGCTGAACGAGCGTCTCGACGTTGCAAGCGCAGCATTTCGGGTCGGCTACGAAAGCCCATCACAGTTCAGTCGCGAATATGGGCGTCAGTTTGGCGTACCACCCAAGCGGGATATCGCAGCATTACGCTTCCAGACGAACACCATTGAAGAAGCTTCCTCATCTGGGAATTATTAAATCCAGAAACCGGAATGTATATGGGTCACTATCAATAGGAAAATACCAGACGTGACATATGTCACATTTGGTATTTAACAACAAACCGTGAGACTCATAACATGAAAAGGCTTTTAGCTTCATTATTAATGTCTGTTGCCGCATTCTCCAGTGTGGCTGCTGACATGTCTAATAATGCCGATAACTTTTACAAAAGCGATAAAGTTATCGTGCAAAAAGTAACATTTAAAAATCAGTACAAAATGGATGTCACGGGTAATTTATTTATGCCCAAGAATATGACCAATGATGCCAAAAGTCAGGCTATCGTTGTTGGGCATCCAATGGGGGCGGTAAAAGAGCAAAGTTCGAATCTTTATGCGCAAAAGCTTGCAGAACAAGGTTTTGTAACACTGGCCATTGATCTCTCTTTCTGGGGTGAAAGTGCCGGAGAACCTCGTAATGCAGTTTTACCTGATCTGTATGCCGAAGACTTCAGTGCCGCTGTCGACTATTTAGGCACCAGACCATTTATCGACCGCAATAAAATCGGTGTATTAGGTATTTGCGGAAGCGGCAGTTTTGCCATTAGTGCCGCGAAAATTGACCCGCGTATGAAAGCAATCGCCACTGTCAGCATGTATGACATGGGTGAAGTCAACCGCTCTGGCCTGACACATTACAAAGAATTTAAACCGATGACGGTTGAAGAACGCAAAGTTTTTCTGGCTGAGGCAGCCGAACAGCGTTACGTTGAATTCACCGGTGGTAAAACCAAATATACCAGTGGTACCACACACGAGATAACCAAAGATACACCGGCGATTCAACGTGAGTTCTATGATTTTTATCGTACCCCTCGCGGCGAATTTACACCGAAGGGTTCTTCTCCTGAATTAACCACACACCCAACATTAACGAGTACAGCTAAATTCGTGAACTTCTATCCGTTCAACGATATTGAATCCATTTCACCGCGTCCAATGCTGTTCATCGCTGGTGAGAATGCGCATTCTCGTGAGTTTAGCAATACTGCGTATAAATTAGCGGGTCAGCCTAAAGAGTTATATATTGTTCCGAATGCTGGTCACGTTGATTTGTATGATCGTGTTGGTTTGATCCCTTTTGCCAAACTGACCGACTTCTTTAAAAAGAGTTTGTAATTCTACGCCACCACGCTCTTTCATCATTTTAAGCAAAGACAGCCCCTTTCTCGGGGCTGTCTTTTTAAAAACGCGAAGACTCCTGACCAATCTTTCAATCGGTATATTTCATTTTCAGTGTTTCTATAACCATTCGAAGAGCAGGCGATACATTCCGATGCGGATAATACAGATGTAAACCTGCAAAACGGTGACTATAGCGTTTTAATACCCGAATGAGGGTGCCCTGTTCCAGATCTTCTGCTACCAAATCTTCTGGTACATAAGCCATACCCAAACCACGTCTTGCCGCTGCAGCTTCTATGTAGCTATCTGAAAATATCCATTGCGCCTGTGGCTTATGTTTTATGAGTTTTCCATCCTGCCAAAACTCCCAGAGATAAAGGCTGCCATCAGCAAACTGATAAGCAATGCAAGGGTGTTCGGTCAGATCTTTTGGTGTTTGAGGAAATCCGTAACGTTGTAAATGTTCTGGCGTGGCGACAACAACCATTTCAATATCAGGCGTGATCCGCACAGCAATCATGCCCTCGCCTACATCTCCCCCTAAACGGACACCCGCATCAAATTTTTCCTCGATAATGTCAACAAAACGACTTTCGCTAATCAGCTCAAGACGGACTTCCGGATACAGCTGTTTGAAAACAGCTAATTTTGGCAACAGAACCTTATCAATTGCATGCTGGCTGGCGTTGATCCTGACGGTACCCGACGGTGTCTCGCGATAATGCGCCAGCATAGACAAACCATTATCCAGCGCTTGAAAGCTGGATTGCGTCGTCCGATATAATTGTTCCCCTGCCTGAGTAAGTGACAGCTTTCGCGTTGTCCTAGTTAATAGTTGGACACCCAGCCGGACCTCCAAATCACGCACGGTGCGACTAATACCTGACTGAGCAACACCTAACTTATTGGCTGCTTTGGTAAAACTACCTTCATTGGCAACCAACATGAATGCATATAAATCGTTGTAGTTTTCACGATCCATCATATTCACTCACTCAAAAAATGACGGTTATTTATAACATATAGATATTAATGTTATCCAATTTAACCATCTAATAATCACCTTATGGTATGACTAAAATACACTCATCGATTAAAAAACATGCACACACAGCATTAATTATTCGTGTTAACAGGAGTTACATTATGACCGTTTTTCCTAAAAAACTGACAACGATTGCCTCTGCCTTATTGTTAGGCACAGCTTTAACCGGAGCTTCATGTATGACCTATGCAGAAAATATCAATCCGACTGAGCCTGTTTCTATGGTTGCTCAATGGGACAAAACCTTTCCACAAAGCAATAAAGTTGAACATCGCAAAGTAACGTTTAAGAACCGTTACGGCATTACACTGGTCGGCGATTTATATCTCCCGAGAAATCGCGCTGACAAAAAACTGGCAGCGATCGCAATCAGCGGTCCGTTTGGTGCAGTGAAAGAACAGTCGAGCGGTTTATACGCTCAGACACTGGCCGAACGTGGTTTTATTACACTAGCATTTGACCCGTCGTATACCGGTGAGAGTGGGGGCGAACCACGCAACGTTGCATCTCCAGACATTAATACCGAAGATTTCAGCGCAGCAGTCGATTTTCTCGGCATTCAGAAGGAAATCGATCGTAACCGTATTGGTATTCTCGGTATCTGTGGCTGGGGTGGCATGGCATTAAATGCAGTCGCAGCGGATACCCGCGTCAAAGCGGTTGCAACCAGTGTCATGTATGACATGAGTCGTGTGATGGCCAAAGGCTTATTTGACAGTATGACTGCGGAACAACGACATGCCGCGCTTGATCAGATCAGCCAACAACGCTGGGCTGATGCTGAAAGCGGAAAACCAGCGCCAATGCCAGGTGGTTTACCCGATAAACTGCCTGCTGATGCGAACCCGATCATCAAAGAGTTTCATGATTACTATAAAGTTCCTCGTGGTTTCCATCCTCGTTCTGTTAACTCAAATGGTGCGTGGACAGGAACTACTGCTCACTCGTTTATGAATTTCCCGCTGATGAGTTATGCCAATGAGATCACGACGCCAACACTAATCGTCACCGGTGAAAAAGCACATTCCCGCTATTTTGCTGAAGATGCCTATAAAGCGATCGGCGGTAAAAACAAAGAGCTGGTTATTGTGCCAAACGCAAATCATGTCGATTTATATGACAATCAGGCAGGAAAAATTCCGTTTGATAAATTTGAGCAGTTCTATAAAACGAATTTACAGTAATCATTGAAAAACATACGAATTAGTTTGCATTCTTAAATTTGGTGCCTGTTTATCAATTCATGATATCAGGCATCAAATTAATTATTTTACACAAAGGACCGGATTTTGCAGGTTCCCGTAATGTCATATCAAACAGATCCGTATACATACCACAATAATATTCTGACGGGCAGCCAGACTGCGCCTTCATTTAGAGATGCAGTTGTGCTACACAAAGTGACTGATACCGATCTAAAAATCGGCAGCACAGGGTTGATAACTCTGGAAAAAATCGTTGGTAAAATATCCGGCGACTTTTATGTTGCTGACGTACCATGCTCTAACAAATGCGCCCCCGCACCTTTTTCTGCTAAGACATCATCCGGATTTCGCAGCGGACAATCTCTCAAGGATAAACAACCACAGCCGATGCATCCTTCCATATGATCTCGTAAGGTAATCAAAGTTTCGATACGTTCAGTCAACATCGTATGCCATTCCTGACTTAACGTCCGCCATTCCTCGACTGAAATAGGTGAATTTGGCAACGTATCGAGGTGTTGTTTAATTTCTGCGAGTGGTAAACCGGCTTTTTGGGCAATTCGAATAATCGCGATCCGCCGTAACACGCCACGATCATAACGACGTTGATTTCCACTATTTCTCGTACTTGCAATCAATCCTTTGGTTTCATAAAAATGAAGCGTCGGAACCGAAACGCCACTGCGTTTAGCAACCTCGCCAACCGAAAGTAAAATTGTCTGGTTCATTGAAAAAACACCATTGACCTCAAGTATACTTGAGGTCATATTATTTATGTCGGCGAACACTTTCAAGCGTTCAAATCAATTTCTGACCGTATTTCAGGAGCCGACATGGGTAGAAAACATTCCCGTCGTCATCAGACACACTTTACTTCAAACCAGAATATTCGCTTTGTGGACTTCCGCTCGTTCTCAGCCGGAGGCCACCATGAGTAATGGCATTCAATTACCCCCAGTTCCTGTTGCAAACAACAAACAAGGGAAAGTTACATTCATCGTCACCATCGTTTGCCTCGCTTTTGTCTTAGGAGGCGTTTTTTATTGGAAAAAAGCACTCACTAGTGGTGCTAAGGGCTGGCAACCGCAGGCAGTCCCAGTGACCGCTATGACTGTGACGCCACGCACATTAGATCAACATCTGGATGCAGTCGGGACACTCAAAGCGGTGCAACAAGTGACATTATCCGCTGAAACGGCTGGTCGCATTGAAGCACTGAATTTTCATTCAGGCCAAATCGTGAAGCCACAACAGCTGTTGGTGCAACTTTACGATGGCACAGAACAAGCAGCACTGAGCACCGCCAAAGCCAAAGCCAATTATGCTCGCTTGCAATTAAAACGTTCTCAGCAACTAGCCCCGAAAGGCGCAGAATCAGTGGATGTGTTGCAAGAGCGTCAATCCGCGTTAGCACAAGCACAAGCGGAAGTTCAGCAAGCAGAAGCTCTAATCCGCCAGAAGAAAATTTTAGCGCCATTCACTGGGTTACTCGGCATCAGACAAGTCAATCAAGGGCAATATCTGAATCCGGGTCAACAAGCAGTAACACTGACCGCTTTAGATAAACTTTATGTCGAATTCACATTACCACAGCAACAGTTTTCAGCCATTCAACCCGGCGGAAAAGTGAAACTGACCACCGATGCGTATCCTAATCAATCATTTGAAGCGACCGTGAATGCAGTTGAACCGCAGGTTGATAACGACACGCGAAATATTTTGGTGCAGGCTGAATTTGAGAATCCGAAGCAGTCGTTACGTCCGGGGATGTATGTGAATGCAGCACTGGTGCTACCACCAACATCCAACGCGATTTTATTGCCTGCGACCGCGGTAGAAACCTCGGCTCAGGGCTATAGCGTCGTCGTGATCCGTGGTGAACAAGCCCATCAAAAAGGCAATGCTGAAATTGTCGCGGTTGAGATTGGCCAACGGATTGGTGATGAAATCCAGATCTTGAGCGGCGTGAAAGCTGGAGATGTCGTCGTCACTGCAGGTCAAAACCGAATTCCCCCGGGAGCTGAAGTCGTGGTGCAACAACCTGCCGATACAGGGGGTAAATCATCATGAACTTTACCGATCTGTTTATTAAGCGACCTATCCTGTCGATTGTCGTCAGTCTGATGATCCTATTGATTGGTTTGAGCGCGACTTACAATTTACCAATCCGCCAATATCCGAAAATGGAAAGTGCGACCATCACGATTGATACCTCATTACCCGGCGCGACGCAGGATATGATGCAGGGCTTCGTGACGACGCCGATTGCACAGGCCATTTCAACAGCCAGCGGCATTGAATACATCACGTCGACATCCAAACAAGGCAAAAGTCATATCTCTGCCAAGTTGGTATTAAACGCAGATGCCGATCGCTCCATGACCGAA
The DNA here is from genome assembly GCF_000527035.1 of Tolumonas lignilytica. NCBI lineage: Bacteria > Pseudomonadati > Pseudomonadota > Gammaproteobacteria > Aeromonadales > Aeromonadaceae > Tolumonas > Tolumonas lignilytica. The sequence goes on along the minus strand of NZ_AZUK01000002.1, from coordinate 223,852 downwards.
ATTCTGTCGAAAGTGCAGACTGTAAAATACCGTCTGCCGGCTGGCGTTACGGACCCTGTGATCGCTAAAATCACTGATGGTGCCTCGGCCATTCAGTATCTAGCGTTTCGCAGTTCAACGCTCTCAACGCCACAGATTGTCGATTTTGCAACGCGGATTGCGCAGCCATTAATCACCTCTGTTTCTGGTGTTGCCTCAGCCCCTGTTAGTGGCGGTGCATCATACGCCATGCGAATCTGGGTTGACCCGACGAAATTAGCAGCCAGAGGCATGACGGCCAGTGACATTGCCGATGCATTGCGGAGTAATAATATTCAGGCATCCCCCGGCCAGTTAAAAAATAGCGAAACCTCGCTCAATATCACTGCAGCAACAGACTTACGCGATACCAATGCTTTTCGTGAGATGATAGTAAAACAAGGCACGCAAGGCGTGGTTCGTCTAAATGATGTAGCAACTGTTGAGTTAGGCGGTCAAAACTATGATTCGGCAGCCCTTGCTTCGGGTGAAAAAGCAGTTTATATCGCGATTTCTCCAACGCCAGATGGCAACCCATTGGAGATCGTGCAAAACGTCAATGCATTACTAAAAGACATGCAGCGAGTGGCTCCTCCTGGCTTAGAAATTATCAACCAGTTCGATGTTGTGCACTTTGTGGATGCATCAATTCAAGAGGTCAAACATACGCTGGTTGAAGCCATCGTGATTGTTGTTGCGGTGATCTTCCTGTTTTTAGGCACATTCCGTGCGGTCATCATTCCTATCGTCACCATCCCGTTGTCACTGTTAGGTACCGCAGCACTGATGCTCGTACTAGGATTTTCTCTGAATCTGCTCACGCTGCTGGCGATGGTGCTGGCAATTGGTCTGGTGGTCGATGATGCGATCGTAGTGGTGGAAAACATTCATCGCCATATCGAAGAAGGATTATCCACTTTCAAAGCTGCGCTCAAAGGTGCCAGAGAGATTGTAGGCCCGGTCATCGCGATGACCATTACGCTGGCCGCGGTTTACGCGCCGATTGGGATGATGGGCGGTCTGACTGGAGCTTTATTCCGTGAGTTTGCATTCACACTAGCGGGTTCAGTTATTGTGTCGGGGATTGTTGCGCTCACGCTCTCTCCGATGATGAGCAGTAAATTATTGAACTCGCGTCAGTCAGAAGCGAAATTGGCACAATGGATCGAACGCACGATGGAATGCGCCACCCAGATTTATGTGAGGATGTTAGATCGCACACTGGTCTCTCGCGTCTCCGTTCTCTTGGTGGGAGTTGTCATTCTGGCGGCTATTGGGGTCTTGTTCACCGGTGCAAAACGTGAACTCGCCCCCGCAGAAGACATGGGCTACATCTTTGCCCAAACGAAAGCGCCGCAATATGCCAACATCGACTACATCACGAAATATAGTGCACAAGTCGATCAAAGCTTCACACAACTGCCGGAATTCGATCGGAGTTTCTTCGCAATTGGCATGGATGATACCAACATCGGCTTTGGTGGCATCATTCTGAAAGAATGGTCACAACGCGAACGCAGCGCCGATCAAATTCAAGGTCAGCTTGCTGGCATTACCAGTCAAATCACGGGTGTATACACCTCGTTATTCCAAGACAACCCACTCCCCGCTTCCACGGGCGGTTTACCTGTGCAGATGGTAATCCGATCTTCCGGTGATTTCACCTCGCTCTATCAAACCCTGATGGGGTTAAAAGGTGCTGCATGGGGTAGCGGATTGTTCGCGTTCGTCGATAGTGATCTGGCGTTCGATAATGCTGAAGCACATCTGGATATCGATCGTAACAAAGCCGGTGAGCTAGGCATTTTGATGTCAGAAATTGCGGACACACTGGCCGTATTAGTTGGCGAAAATTACATCAACCGCTTTAACTGGTTCGACCGTTCTTATGACGTGATCACGCAAGTTCCACAGTCACTTCGTCTGACTCCAGAGAACTTAGGCAACTACTACGTGCGGACAAGCGCAGGCAAACTGGTGCCCCTCTCAACGGTGGTCAGCGTCACCATCAAACCACAACCGAATAAATTACCGCAGTTTAATCAGATGAACTCAGCCACGCTGTCCGCGGTCTTAATGCCGGGTGTGACGATGGGACAAGCCGTGGCTTTCTTGCAGCAACAACCGCTGCCAGATGGCACATCTGTTGACTGGCTTTCCAACAGCCGTCAATTCGTGCATGAAGGCGATCGCTTAACCGTTTCATTTGCTTTCGCATTGATTGTTATCTTCTTGGTGTTAGCCGCGCAATTTGAAAGTTTCCGCGATCCGCTGGTGATTCTGGTGACGGTTCCCCTGGCTATCTGTGGAGCGTTAGTGCCAATCTATTTAGGCTTCACCACGCTGAATATCTACACGCAAATCGGTCTCGTGACACTGATTGGGCTGATCTCAAAACACGGCATTTTGATGGTTTCATTTGCCAATGAACTTCAAATTGAGCAAGGCATGAATAAGCTCGAAGCGATTCGACATGCAGCTGCCGTGCGTATGCGTCCGGTATTAATGACCACAGCAGCGATGGTCGCAGGGTTAATTCCATTGTTGTTTGCGGAAGGTGCTGGAGCGGCGAGCCGTTTCGCGATCGGAATTGTGGTTGTCATGGGCATGTTAGTGGGCACGTTGTTCACGCTGTTTGTGTTACCAACCATCTATACCCTGCTGGCTGCAAATCACCACAAGCAACATCAGGAAGAATCTCAGAATGACGATGCAGCGGAGGTTCACCATGCATAAATTACCGCTGAGCACGATCACGCTGGCATTATTTTTGGCTGCTTGTTCAACAACGCCTGATCCGCAAGCGTTTTCCAGTCAGCAAAAAACGAATGCAGGTTCATTTATCAACCAAAACCCTGCGCAGGAATCAAACCAATCGCTTCCGACGAATTGGTGGCAGTTGTATCAAGATCCGCAATTAGATGGATTAATCACCGAGGCATTCAAGGCCAATACCGACCTGCGTATTGCACAAGCCAATCTGAAAAAGTCGCAGAGCATTCTGCGACAATCAGAGGCCGCTCAATTACCGGAGACAACGCTCAATGGCGGTGTCAGTTATGGCAACGCTGACCAGAATCTTCAGGATGAACAATGGCGCGAAAATGCCGGGCTTTCTTTAAATTGGGAAGCCGATTTTGGGGGGCGGATTGATCAGGCCATCAAAGCAGCAAGCGATGATCTGGAAGCGCAGCGCGCAGCCCGCGATCTGGTGCGAGTCACGGTGGCGGCCGAAACCACCCGCGCTTATTTGAATGCCTGCGCTTATGGGTATCAGCAGCAAGTCTTGCAAGAATCGCTGCAAAATAGTCAGGCTCAGTTGCAGATGATCCACGACAGGCTCAACGTCGGCGCAGCAACCGAACTCGAACTCGCCTCGGCTGAATCAGTGGTTGCTAATGTGAAAGCGCAGCTCCCGATGGCGCAAGCAGCAAAGCAAAACGCAGTTTATGAGCTTGCAGCCCTGCTCGGGCGCACACCCAACGATGCACCGGTTGCTGTAGCACAGTGCGCCATGCCGCCAGCGATTGCACAACTCGTTCCGGTGGGTGATGGCACCTCATTACTGCGACGTCGCCCTGACTTGCGACAAGCGGAAAGGCAACTCTCAGCCGATGTTGCCAGAGTTGGCGTCGCAACTGCCGATCTTTACCCTCGTATCAGCTTCGGTGCTTCTGCCAACTATTTGCATAGTGACCAGATCACCGGGAGTGACAGTTTTAGCTATGGTATCGGCCCGCTCATTTCATGGCGTTTCCCGAACATGGTCGCCGCCAGAGCGAGATTGCAACAAGCGAATGCACAGGCAGAAGCCTCGGTCGCCAGCTTTGATGGCAAAGTTTTGACTGCATATAAAGAGGTTGAACAAACCTTAACCTCACTCCATGCGGTCAATAAGCAAAATGCTGAGTTGCTCACCGCACAACAAAAATCAGAGCGAGCCTATGTGCTAGCGAAAGCACGGTATGATGCGGGGGCAATTTCGTATACGGAGTTGCTTGTCAATCAACAAGCCATGCTCAATGCAAGTAGTACCGCAGCCAGCGCAAGACTGCAACTCACCAACGCACAAGTGGATTTATTCAAAGCACTCGGTGGTGGCTGGATGCAAACATCAGATACAATGCTCCAATAACCTCGCCACAAACACCGACAAGCCATTCATATTGGATGGCTTGTTACTCATTACTAATGTGTATCTAGAATTTGTTTCTTTTCTCTCAGACTTAAATTACTGAAAGAAAAAATATTCAAGCACATTGTGTGATATCTCAGAATTATTCTGAACTTTGATCATTCTGGGATTCAATTTGATCATCATCGATGTAAACCATTAAGTCCCCTACTTGGCAACGAAAGTATTTACACAATGAATCAATCGCATTCGTCGTTGTTGAGTGACGCATTATAGGGCTTTGCATTTTTGACAACGAAGTCCGATTCACACCCGTTTTCTCTGAAACCTCTCCCAGCGTGATTTTCCGTTGTTCCCGAAATTCTTTTTCAGCGAGTAATTCTTTTATACGAAACCGGATCATGGTTCTTCATATCCTTTGATTTACGGTCAACGAAACGACTTCGTTAACAATGATATTAGAACATCCCATCTGTGCTTTGAAAGAACAGATGAAATATCTGTGTCACAAAAAGTATATCTTCATTAACAAATAACATCCACCCAACAAAAAGCCCCCATTGAAGCCAATCATGGCAATTCAGAATAAAAAACACGAAAAATTTAAAATTATTCCTTGAAAGAACATTTTTAATATTCTATTGTTGTTTTAAGTCAGATTTATTCTTCCATAGAACAAAGGTGAGCTTATGAGCAGAACTCTTCTTTCGTCGTCGCAGTTAGCTGAGCGTATTAATTTCAGTTCGGCTTACATCAACCATGCACTAAGAGACACTATTTTTTTGCAGGGCCAACATTACATCCGCCCTTTTGGCGGGAGGAAAATCTTCTACATCTGGGAAGAAGTCGAAAAAGAGATGTTTAAGGTTACTGTTCAGCCAATGATGGCTATTCCTATGGCTAAAGGAGGGATTTGCCATGGGTAGTATCAGAGCTCGAAACCAGCAGCTGTTTTTTGATTTCCGCTATCAGGGAGTCCGGTGCCGTGAACAGACATTATTAAAAGACACTAAGATGAACCGCGCTCGGCTCGAAAAAGTTATGTCGGATATAGACAAGGCTATTCATCTAGGACAATTTATATACCGTGATTTTTTCCCTAGTAGTGCGCGTTGCACTGAGTTTGAGGTCATTGATACTCAAACAAAACAGAAACAGGAACAACAGACGGAACATCTGACTTTTGTCTCAAATGTTCCAACCTTCTCTAAATTCAGTTATGAATGGATGTCAGAAAATGAAGTTCATTGGAAACAAAGTCATTTAGCTAATGTTAAATCGATCCTTGAGAACTATCTGCTTCCGACTTTTGGAACAATGCAACTTGATCAGATCACCCGTGCAGATATTCTGAAACTCAGAACGTCGTTAGCAAAAGGAAAAACCGCTAGCCAGCGATCCATTACTAATGACCGAGTGAACCACATTATGACTCCGTTGCGGTGTGTACTTTCTGAGGCAGCTTTACGATTTGATATTGTTAGTCCTTTCCATAATATCAAACCACTCAAGATTGCACGTAGCAATATAGAGCCCTTTTCTCTGACAGAAGTCAGGACTTTTTTGGCGGGTGTAAGGCCCGATTTTCGCAACTATTATGCAGTACGCTTTTTCACCGGAATGCGTACTGCCGAGATTGATGGTTTGCGCTGGAAGTACGTTGATCTTGCAAATCGACAGATCATTGTCGAAGAAACACTGGTCAACGGTCGCCAAGAAACACCAAAAACACAAGCATCTTACCGAGTGATCCAGATTTCTGAACCAGTCTATCAAGCACTGTCTCATCAATATGATGAAACTGGCGATAATGACTTTGTTTTTTGTAATGAGGAAGGAAATCCGCTCGATCACCGGAATGTAACCAAAAGAGTATGGAACCCCACGCTTGCAATGCTTGGACTGAAACGTCGTCGCCCTTATCAGACACGCCACACCACGGCAACGCTTTGGTTAGCAGCAGGCGAAAACCCTGAATGGATAGCTAAACAACTCGGACATAGCACCACCAAAATGCTGTTTGAAGTCTATAGCCGTTATGTGCCCAATCTGACCCGCCAGGATGGCAGTGATCTAGCCCAGCAATATTGGACACACGGTTAAGCTATTTTCTGTTGTTCAAATTCATCTGGGCTTCTGTAATCCAGATAACTGTGTAAACGCTGTCGATTGTAATCAACTTCTATATATTCGAATACGATTTCTCTCATCTGACTTCGGGTTTCAAATCTTTCACCATGGATTGCTTCTACCTTCAGACTATGGAAAAAGCTTTCTGAACAGGCATTATCGTAACAACAGCCTTTTGCACTCATGCTGCACAAAAGTTGGTGGTCACGTAGCAATGTTTGATAATCGTGAGAACAATATTGGCTTCCTCGATCACTATGCACAACAACCCCTTTGGGGTGTTTACGACGGAATAACGCCATCTGTAATGCGTCACAGACTAAGTTTGCCGTCATTCGCTCTGACATCGACCAGCCAATCACTTTACGTGAGTACAAATCAATCACAATTGCCAAATAGAGCCAACCCTCTTCAGTCCATAGGTACGTAATATCTCCGGCCCATTTTTGATTTGGCTGGCTAGCATGGAAGTTCTGCTTCAGCAGATTTTCTGCTATCGGTAAGTTGTGGTTGCTCTGTGTAGTGGCTTTAAATTTACGAGCAGCTTTCGCCCGCAATCCTTGTCTTTTCAAGCTTGCTGCCACCGTTTTACGGTTATAGTGTAGTCCTTGTTTAGACAAGCGTCGGACTAATCGAATTGCGCCACACCTGCTTTTTTCTGCCTGAAATGCGAGCGCTACGTGTTTATCCAGATTTTGCTGCGCTTGTTGTCGTAGATAACGTTTAGTGCTGCCGTTCAGCCAATGATAAAAGCTGCTCCGGGAAACATTCAGAACACGGCACATGGTCGATAAGTAAAATTTGCTTTTATGAGCCAGCATAAAGGCGTACTTCACTTCAGGTGTTTGGCAAAGTACGCTGCGGCCTTTTTTACGATAGCCAGCTCTTCTGCTTGCTCTGCCAGCAAACGCTTGAGTCGGGCATTTTCATCAGCCAAGAGTTGTTCCCGCTCACTGGAAGTTTGTTGCTGACGAAGTTTATTTTTCCAGTAGTAAAGCTGAGACTCCTGGACACCAAGTTGAGTGGCCGCTTTGGCAAAACCAATCCGTTCAGCTAATGCGAGCGCATCTTCTTTATAACTTTGCGAATATTGAGTTCGGGACTTTTTCTGTTCAGTTGCAGTTTTGGTCATGATCCACCTCTATGAGTTATTTTACTCGTTTAATGAGGTGTCCAATAACGCTGGGTCAGATCACTTAAAAAATGGCAACAAAATGATACGCAGGCTGACTAACTGACATTAATTGGGGATACGGGGAGCAAATCATGAAAAACATAGTTTCTCGCTGGACGGCACAAGTGCAACGTGATGAAAATGGTGAATGTATCATCATCTTTCCACCTGAATTTTGTGAGCAAACTGATCAACGCGAGGGGGATTTGTATGATTTTGACGTTGTTGATGGCCGCATCGTGATGACGTTTCTTAAGCATGCAGCCGCTATTCGGCAATACCCTATCGCGATCCTTCCTGGGGATGACCAGACTGCATATAGTGTTTATTTCCCGGATGTTCCAGGGTGTTTTAGTGCCGGTGATTCTCTATCTGAATCTATCAAAAATGCACGAGAAGCCTTGGAACTTCATTTTGAAGCCCTTACTGAATGGCCTGACCCCAGTTGGATCGACGATCATGTCAATAAAGCAGAATTTGTCGGTTGTGTCTGGACTGTAGCCAGGATCCCTGAATACCATGGATGATATTTAGTTGTACCTTTTTTGCTGCTTGTTGGGTGAGTAGCGGTGTCATTATCACAGAGGAAACAGTCATGATTGATGTTTATGTAGACTTGGTATTTTGTAATGACTCCGTACTGCGAGTAAAAAGTTACCATGATGGAAAAGATATCTATTACCCGCTAGTTGATTTGCAATCGTATTATGAAGAAGACGAAAGTTTCATCATTCGCTTCTTTCATCAAAATGTATTTTTTGAGCAAAACACCACATTAGCCAATGTGATCCTCGCTATTGAACCATGGCAGAATATTTTTTCTAAATATACTGACCGGGATGTAAATGCCTACTGTGCTGCATGCAAAAAGCTGTCTGATGCCGAACAAACATTTTCATTTTTAGAGATCTCAAAATCAGCCTCTTTCTCACGGCATTATGACTATCTACCGATGAAAGATGATGAAGATCTGACTGATTTTTTCAACAATAAAAATAATCGGATTAAAACCGACCTGATTGATATAGAAACCAGAACTGCGATGTGCGGTTTTCATCATGGTGACAACGAACATTATTCAGCGAGCCATATCGCGTTTGATAAGATCAAACACACGCCAATCATTGTCGCGAGCCAGCAGAAGAATATCTTTCTTGGCAAAGAGTCCAAAATATTAGCTGAAAATATTCAAGGCTTATTCATCGATAAACGCAACATCACCGCCTGTTACTCGCCTGCAGAACTTTCTTTTTCCGAAGCGATTTATGCCATATTTATTGATGGTTTGTTTTACCACCGGCCAATGACGCAAGAACATCAGGATGCATTTAATCAGGAATTGGAAGAAGCCATGGCTGAATTTGACGAAGAAAAACAGCCTGCATTAAAACTCGTTGATGATACGCATCAGCCGTCAGAATCAACAGAGAAAGAACTCAAGGTGAAAGTTGCACCGGGTGCGTTCGATAGTGTATTTGAATATGAGACGGAAAATGCCAGAGAGTGGGATGCGATTTACGCCCAACTAGCCAATAAATCTAACCTGAAAATAGGCAAAATGGTTCTTTCGGAGCAAGATAAAAGCTTTATGGATCAATAGAATATCAATGCCGCTTTTAGTTTCATTAATGGCGGCATTGCTTTCATTGATAATCAGGCAGCTTGGTGTGGTTGATGAGTAACATCTCCACGTCCAGCAAGTAATCCATCCACAGATATATCTTCGTCCAGATCATCCCAGTGAATACCTCGAGCACTTAATTCAAAATGGGCGCGTTGTTCTGGAGTGGCGTGCATCAATCTGGGAAACCAAGCCAATGGTACTCCAAGTGTACGGGCATCACTCAATGTTACCCACATATTGAATTCATCAAACCGAACATCTTTAGCCGAAATATTCATTCCATGCCTCCATAAACAGCACCTGATTTTGCTCTACTACATCAAATAATTCTTTCAGATCCCGAGCACTAAATCCATCATTTCTAGCTAACTGAATTTCTGGCTGAAGCCAGAATTTAGCCTCAGCCTCTGCATTCCTTACGTGGATATGCATTGGCTCTAATGGATTTCCTTCATTCGAGTAAAAGAAAAATCGGTATCCGTTAAAGCGTAGTATTACTGGCATCCTGTTGTTCCATTTTCATAGCGGTGCATTATTAATGACTTATGGTTTTCACCGTGTTTTGATTACCCAGCCATCTCACTGTAATCGTAAAATTCGCACGGTTGTGATACTGCGCCATCATTACGCCATATTGCTACATCAGACACATATAGCTTGGTTTCAAGCACTTTTACATCTCAAGTGCTTACAATGCAATATTATCTGACAAAACACGATTGATGTTCAGATTAAATAACGGTCTTTAGTTCTGTAGTTGCATTTTTGACTTTATCACCCTCATTGAAAAATATAGACAAAATAGCCAGCAGTTGAAATGCCGAGATAAAGACTCTTTGCCGACGGGGCTTTCCTGATAACCGCGTATTCACCAGCGCAATCTGTAACACGCCAAAAGAGTGATATTTGCTACTGAAATATTGCCTCTCCTGAGGATCCCCCTCTTTCGCATGAAGCCCTTCAATTGAGCATTGTTTTAGCATGGTATGCCAGCGCTGTTTAATTGCAGGTGATTGGGTATCATCCAGAAATAGAGTGAGCTGCAGATGCCTTGCCTTTAAGCCGATCTGATGCAGTAATTCCAGAAAGCGAGATGTTCGCTGGATATTGGGAGAACGGATCATGAACCCTTTACCTGGTACCACATATTTGAGAATGTAACAGGCTTGGCGGATCGTTTCCCAAGAAATCTTTTTCTGGTCCAGAAGAGCGTGTATCTGCGAAAGCAACAGACGTAAAACGATCAGTGAATGCGACTCTTTACGTTTTTTTTGATCATCCTGAGCCCAGCGATAGGGTTTGCAGTCTCAAAAAGCTCTTCGATGATATCATCTGATTTCAGATCAGTGATGCTTACTCGCACAAGCTCTACGCTATCAAAGAGTGTTTCATCAAATCGATAAATCTCATTTCCCATGCCAATCCCCCGCAAAACAAACTCTGCTTTAGATACTTTAGAATTTAGTCTATTTTGTGACCATTTCACATTATTTTAGTGTGATTAAGCGCAAAGATATGAGTCATCACCACTGATAAATAATGATTTTTTTGATATAACATCAACATATAGTTAATTAATGCTGTCTTGACATGGTGTGGGTCGATGGTTCGAATCCTGAGGTCTGACGGCCAGCACGATTATCTTGGCGGTCGAAAGATCGACATCAAGAATATCCGACGTTTGCACACCATAATGGCGATGCAGTAATTGTAAACGCGCACTGTCTATATCACTGACACTAATAGCATTAGCTGCAATCGAATTGCCTTTAATTAATGCTTTAATAATTGCCTCGGCCATCTGGCCGCCACCAATGAAATGGATTTTATCCTGAGACATTATTTTATCCCCTTATGAAATTTTTAATTAGATTGATATTTTTTAGCTTGTAGCGCCTAAAGCTTTCACTATCTGAAGATTTTTATCATCTGATAAATTATTCACTGGAATTATCTTTCCAGGATTAAAAATACCCTGCGGATCAAAAGCACGTTTTAATCGGCGCATGAGATCAAGTTCAATTTGTGTTTTATAAAACAACAATTGATCCACTTTTATTTGTCCGACACCATATTCTGCACAAATGGAACCACCTAGAGAACGAACGCCGTCATGGACAATTTTCGTGATCCTGGCTTGCTCAATTTTAAATTCAGCATCGGTTGTCGAAAACCGCAAAGCAACGTCATAATGCAAATTACCATCGGCCAAATGGCCATATATTAACGATGCAGTATGCGGATAAGCTTTACGTAATTTTTGTTCTGTTATTGCCAGGAATTGTGTGATCTGAGAAACCGGTAGCGAAATATCGTGTCGCACCAAATAACGCTCTGAAATTTGATGAGCCTTCGATATTTCTATATTTCTAATCCGCCAAAACAACTTGGTTTGTTGTTTATTTTTAGCCACTAATGCACTTTTAACGATACCAGCGTTAATTCCCGCATCGATGACAGTCTTGATCAAATCATCGGCATGCCGTTCATTTTCATGATCAGAAAATTCCAGTAACACATACCAATTCGCTTCATTTTTAGGGTCAGAAAATGGCAACTCATCGACTAATCGATTTTTGCGTACAAGCTCCAGATTATTGGCTGAAATCAACTCATACGCTGTCAATCCGGCACCTAGTTTGGGTTTTATATCAGCTAAAAAAGTTACCGCATTTTTTATGGTATCAAATAGCAAAAATGCCAATTTCTGAGCCTGTGGAACCGGATAAAGCTTCAGCACCGCCGCAGTAATGACGCCTAAGGTGCCTTCACTGCCGATATATAAATCACGTAAATCATAACCACTGTTATCTTTACGCAGCCCTTTCAGATTACTCCAGATCTCACCTTCTGCCGTGACCACCTCAAGTCCCAGTGTCAATTCTCGAGCACTGCCATAACGGATGACCTTTGAACCACCCGCATTGGTCGCTAAATTTCCACCGATGCTACAGTGTTTCTCAGCACCAAAGCTGAGAGGAAACAACCGCTGATGCTCAGAAGCTTGCTCATGCACTTCATGTAGCAAACAACCAGCATCCACTGTGATCGTGTCATTTTCCAGATCAATCGCGCGGATGGAATTCATTCTTTCCAATGACAAAACAATATTATTCTCAGAATCATCCGGAATTGCGGCTCCCACAAAACCGGTATTCCCGCCTTGTGGGGTAATTGTAATTTTATGTTTATTGCATAACCGAACTATTGCCGCGACTTCTTCGGTCGATTTTGGCTTTACCACCGAAATAGCATTTCCTATCAGGCGGTGATGTTTATCAACCAGATAGGATAATTTATGTTCCTCTTGCAGAACATTTTCTGCGCCAACGATTCTGGATAACTCTTCAGTAAAAGACATAAATACCCTGAAACTAAATTTCTGATGAAAATCACTGAAGAAATTAAATAATGAAATCATGAAACTGGAAAATGATATTTTTCGATTACTATAGGTATGATTTATATATACTTAAATCAGGAATAGAATCGTATAGTTCATTAATTAGTCATGATCTCGCAACCAAAGTTCACGTAATGCCAATAAATTTTCACCGGCTGCATTTAACGTGTCAGGTCGTTTGGCAAAATGGAACCGAATATAATGATGTACCGGTTCACGGAAAAAGCTTGATCCAGGCACTGCTGCTACTTTAACCACTTTGGCTAACCATTCACAAAAATAAGTGTCGTCATAATCAGTGTTACGAATGAATTCACTTATATCTACTAAAACGTAATATGCTCCTTGTGGCGGGTAATAATTTAATTCTGCTTTATCTAGCCATGATAAGAACAACGTTCTTTTATCCGTATATTCTGTTTCTAAGTTTTTATAATAATCATCAGGTAATGTTAAGCCCGCTACAGCAGCGGCTTGTAATGGTGCAGCAGCACCGACGGTTAAGAAATCATGTACCTTTTTTACGCCATCGATAATTTCAGGTGGTGCGATAACATACCCGAGGCGCCAACCGGTAATTGAATAGGTTTTCGATAATGACGAGCAGGAAATCGTTCGCTCAAACATGCCTGGTAAAGCGGCAAAATAGGTATGGTCATGCGGTGCATAGACAATATGTTCATACACTTCGTCAGTAATAACGAAGGTGTCATATTTTTCAGCGAGATGGGCAATCTGCAATAACTCATCTCTGCTGAATACTTTGCCGCAGGGGTTGGATGGGTTACACAAGATCAGTGCTTTCGGCTTTTGCGCAAATGCCGCCTCTAGCGTTACTAAATCAAACCCAAATGTCGGCGGAAGCAACGGCACAAAGATAGGTTCCGCATCACAGAGTATGCTGTCAGCGCCGTAATTTTCATAAAACGGCGAGAAGACAATGATTTTATCTTTTGGGTTACACACCGTCATCAGCGCAGCCATCATGGCTTCAGTGCTACCACAGGTGACGACGATGTTTTTATCCGGGTCTAGCTCCAACCCCATAAACCGCTGCTGTTTCACCACTAACGCTTTTCTGAAATCGCTCGATCCCCAGGTTACTGCATATTGGTGAGGCCCATTTGCCATTGCTTGATGGCCTGCTTCGATAATTTCAGCCGGAGGATCAAAATCAGGAAAACCTTGTGACAAATTGATAGCATTGTATTGATTCGCAATACGCGTCATACGACGGATGATGGATTCACCAAATCCACGGATACGATCACTGGTTGCAGGCATGTGACATCACTCATGATAGATAGTTATTAAAAACTATCTTAACACCATGATTATCAATGCTTATTCTGAATTCCAGTTATGTTAATTACAAATAAACATAACTATGTTTCTACATTTAAAATCAAATTCACCTTTCCATTTAGAATCAAGATGAGCGCAGAGACGTTTTGAGTAATGAAAAGGAATTGACCAACTGAACTGCTCATTTTCTTCAGGGCTATGGACGTAGGGTGGTATCCCCGCTCTATCTATATAATTGGCGCTACAGATCACGCAACTGACCAATAAATTTGATAACTGAATACCTTAATCAATTTTAGGTTCTACTTGTTCATCATCAACGTAAACCATCAAATCGCCAACTTGGCAACGAAAGTATTTACACAATGAATCAATCGCATTCGTTGTTGTTGAGTGACGCATTATAGGGCTTTGCATTTTTGATAATGAAGTTCGATTTACGCCCGTTTTCTCTGATACCTCACCTAGTGTGATTTTCCGCTGTTCCCTAAATTCTTTTTCAGCCAGCAATTCTTTTATACGAAACCGAATCATAGTTCTCCACATCCTTTGGTTACGGCAGCGAGACTTCTTCAAACAGCAATTCTAAATTACCTATTCTGTGCTGTGAAAGAACAGAGAAAGGCTATGCATCACAAAAAGTATATATTCATTAACAAACAACATCCAGCGACACCATCAACATCATGCTAATTCTCATTTTCACTCCCAATAGAACAAAAAACATGTAAAAACATAAAATATTCCTTGAAAGAACAATTTGGTTGATCTATTGTTGTTTTACACCAGTTTTATTCCCACAAAGAACAAAGAGGGACTTATGAGCAGAACTCTTCTTTCTTCATCACAGTTAGCTGAGCGCATTAATTTCAGCTCGGCATACATAAACCATGCACTAAAAGACACAATTTTTTTGCAAGGCCAACATTACATCCGTCCCTTTGGCGGGAGGAAAATATTCTACATCTGGGAAGAAGTCGAAAAAGAGATGTTTAAGGTTACTGTTCGGCCAATGATGGCTATTCCTATGGCTAAAGGAGGGATCTGCCATGGGTAGTATCAGAGCTAGAAACCAGCAGCTGTTCTTTGATTTCCGCTATCAGGGAGTTCGTTGTCGTGAACAGACATTATTAAAAGACACGAAGATGAACCGCGCTCGGCTCGAGAAAGTTATGTCAGATATAGACAAGGCTATTCATCTAGGACAATTTATATATCGTGATTTTTTTCCCGGTAGTGCGCGCTGTACTGAGTTTGAGCTCATTGATACTCAAACAAAACAGAAACAGGAAAAACAGGAGGAACACCTGACTTTTGTCTCAAATGTTCCAACCTTCTCTAAATTCAGTTATGAATGGATGTCAGAAAATGAGGTTCATTGGAAACAAAGTCATTTAGCCAATGTTAAATCGATCTTTGAGAACTATCTGCTTCCGACTTTTGGAACAATGCAACTTGATCAGATCACCCGTGCAGATATTCTGAAACTCAGAACGTCGTTAGCAAAAGGAAAAACCGCTAGCCAGCGATCCATTACTAATGATCGGGTGAATCACATTATGACTCCGTTGCGGTGTGTACTTTCTGAGGCTGCTTTACGATTTGATATTATTAGCCCTTTCCATAATATCAAACCACTCAAAATTGGACGTAGCAACATAGAACCCTTTTCTCTGACAGAAGTCAGAACTTTTTTGGCTGGTGTAAGACCTGATTTTCGAAATTACTATGCGGTGCGCTTCTTCACCGGTATGCGTACAGCCGAGATTGATGGTTTGCGCTGGAAGTATGTTGATCTTGCAAATCGACAGATCATTGTCGAAGAAACTCTGGTCAACGGCCGCCAAGAGACACCCAAAACACAAGCCTCTTACCGAGTGATCCAGATTTCTGAACCAGTCTATCAAGCACTGTCTCATCAATATGATGAAACTGGCTATAATGACTTTGTTTTTTGTAATGAGGAAGGAAATCCGCTCGATCACCGGAATGTAACCAAAAGAATATGGAACCCTACGCTTGCAATGCTTGGACTGAAACGTCGTCGCCCCTACCAGACACGCCATACCACAGCAACACTTTGGTTAGCGGCAGGTGAAAACCCAGAATGGATAGCAAAACAACTCGGGCACAGCACCACCAAGATGTTGTTTGAGGTATATAGCCGTTATGTGCCTAATCTGACCCGCCAGGATGGCAGTGCTTTTAATTCGCTGATCTCATGTAACTGAGGTAATGAATATGATGACGCTATTATACTGACTGAAAGAAATCGAACGCAGTGGCCATTTACCTATCTGCAGTAGCCACTTGCTGTTTGGTGACAAACCGATCTCTGCCTTCATGACAAGTGCTCTTGCTAATACATTTCCAACTGAAGAAGGGCTTGCTGAAATCAAGCTTGAGATGAATAAACAAGGTTACTTTATCGCCACGAATCTATGTTTCATTGCGCCTGTTATCAATTATGAGCTCTACGCCAAAGCCATCGCCTTACTGGATAAGGGACGACTGCCCTTATTTAGCCGTTTTGTGCGGTTATTGGAGCAAGTGACGGCCCGAGAGTTGATGCCGTTTATTGAATTCTGGAATTCTCATCCAGAACATTTTGAAGCTTACTTAATCATGCCTGCCAGTTACCGTGACCATCATGCCTATCGTCATGGGTTATTTCAGCACAGTGTCGAGGTTGCAGAACTGGCTTATAGCAATGCCATTAATCTTCGTCATTCCTCTATCGAATGTCAGATTGCTCTTTTAGCCGGACTTTTTCACGATATCGGTAAGGTCTACAGCCAAAGCGAAGCCAATATTGAGACGTATCAAACCGGTGCACATGAATGCCTGAATTTTTCATTATTGGCAGAACCATTAAAATTTCTGGCAGCTCAGGATTGGGATGCACACCGTATGTTTTCCAGTATGTTAGCGCCGTATCAGCAGTACCGCAGTGAACAATATGCCGTTGAATCTATCTTCCGGTTTGCCGATCACGCATCCTGTTCCTCTAACAGAACACACGTATTATTTTCCGGAAAGCCCGCCCATTTCAGCTTCTTAAAAAACGGCGACAAAATGATACGCAGGCTGACTAACTAACATGAATTTGGACATTTTTGTGTTAGCGAAATAGCTAAATTAGTTGGATTTGAATTAACTGTAGTATTGCAAAGAGGTTTAATCGCTTGCGCTGTAATACTGGTGTTGATCAATCGAGTATCATTGAAACAGTCGACATCACTATTCATTAGTTTTATTCACAAACCCTTGCTTGATTGCCTGACTAATCCTATCTCTTTATTTCCATTATCATTTGTATGAATTATTGCCATTTGTAGGTTTAAGATCATGCAATCTATTAAATTAAACAACGGTGTTGAGATGCCATTACTGGGTTTTGGCGTCTTTCAAATGACGGACAAAGCAGAATGTGAACACGCGGTGGTTGATGCCATTGATGTCGGGTATCGTCTGATTGATACTGCCGCTTCTTATCAGAATGAGACCGAAGTGGGTAATGCGATCAAACAAAGTGGTATTGATCGCAAAGAGCTGTTTGTCACCACCAAATTGTGGTTACAAGATACCAGCTATGAGGGTGCTAAGCCCAGTTTGCTCGTTCATTAAAACGTTTGCAGATGGATTATGTCGATCTGTATTTGATCCATCAGCCTTATGGTGATGTTCATGGCGCATGGCGAGCAATGGAAGAGTTACAGCAAGCCGGTTTGATCCGCGCAATTGGTGTGAGTAATTTCCATCCGGATCGTTTGGCTGATTTGGTTGCTTTTAACAAGGTTGTACCGGCAGTGAATCAGGTAGAAGTAAACCCATTCAACCAGCAACTTCATGCCGCACCGTGGATGCTCAGCAAAGGGATCCAGCCAGAAGCATGGGCACCCTTTGCGGAAGGGCGGAATGGTCTGTTTCAAAACCCTAAACTAGCCGCTATTGGTGAAAAATACGGGAAGAGTGTTGGGCAGGTCATTTTGCGTTGGTTATTCCAGCGTGGCATCGTTTCTCTGGCAAAAACTGTCCGGAAAGAACGCATGATCGAAAATCTGAACATCCTTGATTTTTCACTGGCTGAAACCGAGATGTTGCAAATTGCAGCAATGGACACGGCTACCAGTGCTTTCTTCTCGCATCGCGACCCAGCGATGGTTGAATGGTTGGCCTACCGTAAATTAGATGTGTAGTTGGCGCTGATTGTGAATAGCAAAACGGCTTACATTAGTAAGCCGTTTTTGTTTAAGCATGTTGAATTAATTTAAGTGTTTTGCCTTCAACCAATCAGACATTAACTCAGCAATTTTTTGATTATTCAGGTCGGACATTGGGAAATGAGTGTTTCCATAAACACCGATATCCGGCAAATGCACCAGTGTTACATCGCCACCATTGGCATTCACAACATCTCTGAATTGTTCAGCAATATGCAGGAAAGTGCGCCATTGTTCCTGTGCAGGGTTATCGGTTTCTGTTTTTGGAATATTATCGCCGTAATAAATCACAATCGGGATCTTGGTGAGTTTCATAAATTCACTCATCGGCACTTTCGGTAATGGGAAAGAGCGGCCTTTCATGGTTACCATGGTTGGGCCTTCTCCTTCTGGGAAGACAAAATCACCACCCGGTTCGAAGGAGACAACGGCTTTCACATGACTATCATTCATCGCTGTTTTCCAGCCTGGGCCACCACTTTGGGAATGCGTGACCAAAATGCCATCACCAATTTTATCAAACAGTTTTGAAACGCCATCGATATTCAGTGCTGCGTCATAAGGGCCGGTATTTGGTGTCATCTGACGATAGAACTGGTTTAATGCTTCTGGGTCTTTAGAGAACTGCACATTAGGATAGTAGTTAGGCCATACCCCTAAACGGAAGGTGCCAAACCATAATTGTTCATCAGGCGCCGCGGAGATAGTCACTGATTTCGTACTGCGTCCAGATAGCCCGCGACGGGGCTGATCGACCAGATAGGTCGCATAGCCTTCTTTCAGGAAGATATTCTGAAAACCGTCACGTCCATCAGGCGTGGTCTGCCAAGTTCTCAGCGATTCACCGTGACCGTGCCAGAAAACCAAAGGGAATGGATTGGCTTTGGGCGGAATTTGATAAAACGCCGTCAGATGATCACCATGTAATGTTTGGCCAGTCGAGTCCGGGCCTGCTGGGTTGTATGCACCTTGCTTGATCGGATCGAATGTTCCCGGCATCTGTACGACTGAACCACCTACGGCAAAGCTGCCTTGTTTTTCAATCATCAATAGGTCTGATTTATGGTGAGAGGCAGAGCAGCCAGCGACAAGTGCCAGGCTGATTGCTAATACTGAGAGCTTATTCCGGCGTGTTATCGGCATATGATTATCCTTATGTTGATTTCTGAAAAACGCTGAATAGAGAGGTCATCATTGAGTTCAATGCGATCAAACTCAGGCTTGCGCTTTGTTTGAGGCATCAGTGAACTTGGTTATCTGTGTTGGCTGTTTTCTTCCGATAAATAACCAGCAAAGTGTCATGGCTAATGCGGCCATGATGGCTCCGCCGACGAGCGCAGCAGAGATTTGATGTGCTAGCTGTCCTTTCAAAGACAACAAGTGATCCTGGAATGAAGAGAAGATGACGATCAGGATGGCAAGACCAATTGAGCTACCAAACTGATGGGCAACATTAACGAGTCCAGAGGCGGCCCCCGCATCTTGTTGCGGCACTTCAGTGAGACCTGCCACTGTCAGAGGGCCAATGGAACCACCCTGACCGATCCCAATCAAAATCATTGGCAATGCAACCGCAAACATATAATCAGAATGGTCGTTGATCAGACTTAACCACAGCAAACCGATAATGTTGATTGCCAACATGACGGCCAGAACACGCCCATTTCCGAACCGACGAGTGAATTTTGAGATATTCATTGCAGTGATAAAGTTAGCGAGTGTGGTCGGTAAGAACGCAACCCCTGTTTCTATCGCGGTTAAGCCAATGACATTCTGTAAAATCTGGGTTGTAAAAAACCAGAAACTCACCCCTGCACCTAAAAACAACATGCGTGAAACAAGGGCTGCATTTCTTTCCTTATGTGCAAACAAACGCAGAGGCATGATCGGCTGTTTTGCTCTTTTTTCATTGAGAATGAAAATCACCAGTAAGAATAAGCCCGCAGCAATAGGCAATTGCGCATAGCGATCATGGATACCGCTTTCAGCTAATTGCACGATCCCATAGACCAATAAAGACATACTCACGGTTGAGGTCATTGCACCGAAGATATCAAATTGGCCGAGGTGTTTTTCGGTTTCCCGAATGAATTTGCTTGCACCAAAGAATAAGAATAATCCGATAGGAATATTGATAAAAAACCCAACACGCCATGATAACCAGCCTGCGAAAATACCACCGGCAACTAAACCGATACTGGCGGCGACCCCCGCTGTTGCACCGTAGTAACTGACGGCCGTATTTCGCTCAGCACCTTCTTCAAAATTGGTGGTCAGTAATGCCAGCGTGGATGGCGCCAAGATCGCTGCACCGATCCCCTGAATTGCGCGGCTTATGAGCATAAACAGTGCTGTTGGCGATAATCCAACCAGCAGTGATGCAAACATAAAAATGCTTAATCCAATCAGAAACATTCGTTTACGACCCAGAATATCACCAGCGCGGGCACCTAATAACAGCACACCACCAAACGTTAATGTGTAGGCGTTTTGCACCCATGATAGTGATGCAGTTGAAAAATGAAGATCGGTACTAATTTTAGGTAATCCGGTTATCACGATGGAAATATCCAATACGATCATCAGATAACTCATCAGAATGATCAGCAATATCCAACGTTTATTGTTTGATTCGGATTTCATATAGCCTGCTTTTGATTTTACGGTAACAGCATGACTATATAACGAGGTTTTCTCATTGATTAGGTGGGCAAAAAAGAATGAGCTTGTGAGATAATTTCAGGAGTAATGAGACCCGTTAACAGAAAGCCCGTAGAATGACATCACATTCAACAGGCTTATGATCTTATTGTTTCTTCGATGCACGAAAGCGTATTGCTTCGACAAATTTTGCAAAAGCGGGTTTATGCTGTTTAGCGCTCGGGTAATAGAGATGGAATCCTGAAAAATAGGGGCACCACGACTCACACACAGCGACTAATCGACCCGCCTTGATCTCATCGGCAACAAAGTTCTCTGCCAGATAAGCAATCCCTAAACCATCCAGTGCAGCAGATTTAATCAATGCAACGCTATTAAATGTCAGTTGGCCTTCGACTTTAACCCGAAGCTCTTTTCCATCATGAGTAAACTCCCATGCATAGATGCCCCCTTGATGAGACAAACGCAGATTGAGACACGAATGCTGCTGTAAATCATAGGGTGTTTCTGGTTTTGGATGCGTTAAAAAATATTCGGGGCTTGCGACTGGCAACATACGAACATCCGGGCCAACGCGAACGGCAACCATATCTTTTTCTAAGTGTTCACCTAAACGGATCCCACCATCAAAGCGCTCATTGACGATATCAACAAAGCCATTATTTACCGAAACTTCGACGGTAATTTCAGGGTAATTTCTGACAAATGAAGATAATAAAGGAGCCAGAATGGCCGATGCGGCATGTTCAGTCGCGGTGATACGAATGTTGCCGGTCAGTCGATTGAGGGATTCATGTAAATCTTGCATTTCACGATCTAATTCGGTGAGTTTTGGTTCAATAATGGACAGCAGATGTTCACCTGTTTCAGTGAGCGCAATGCTCCTCGTTGTCCGATTAAACAAACGAAAACCTAAGCGAGTTTCAAGCGCCTTTATTGAGTGACTTAATGCGGAAGGTGAAACCCCTAACAGCGCTGATGCTTTGGTAAAACTGCCTTCTTTGGCAACGACCAAGAAGAGTTGCAAGTCATTCAGATTTTCTTTCAACATTCATGTTCCATGCAAATTGTGACTCAGCTCTGAGTGGGCTGTTAGCATTTTTCATTATAGAACATGTCATTAAGGGTATTTGTGAGAATTATGCAATAACCTATTCGGTTTTGAATCGTAATAAATAATACAAAGTCATTTAATATGGGAATAAGCAATATTATTTCCATGCATCATGAATAACAGAATATCAATGAAAGCAATACCGTTATGCATTATTTCTTGTCTGGCATCCGATGATGTCGAGCCTGCGGGGTATTCGCAAAGAGAAATTAAATTCATTCAAAAACAGGGGGGCGATGTTAAACACCCATATTTGACAGCAAATGACAGTATTGAGAATATATTAAAAAATCATGCTTTTGATGGATTTTCTCCACTTATATTGCCATGGAATGATTTAAGCAGAAACATTCCTATTGCGATAAATAATATTCAATCATTATTGCCGTACCACACACAAATTACGCCCAAAACAGTGGTGACATCTTTAAATAGAATGATTGAGGATGTGAATAAAGGAGAAACCATTTTTTATAATATCTATTCTGGTGATGAAAGACAGCAATCACCTGACAAGGGTCAAACTGGCTTGTTTTTTTTCCGAGGCAAAAAGAATGCGCCTATTGCCATTATTTGCCCCGGTGGCGGTTTCGAATATGTCGGGTCATTGCATGAGGGTTTTCCTTATGCCAATGAAATCAGCAAACTAGGCTATAACGCATTTGTGCTTCGCTATCGAGTTGGTCTCGGTGGCCGCAATGCAGTTCAAGATCTTGCTCGTGCCATTTCTTTTATTTTCCAAAATTCATCTGAATTACAGGTCAGCACACAAGGCTATTCATTATGGGGCAGTTCAGCTGGAGCCAGAATGGCGGCGGCAGTGGGGAGTTATGGTGTAGCCCAATATGGTGGCGATAACGTACCAAAGCCTGCCGCCGTCATCATGGCTTACACCGGATATTCTGATTATTCACAGCATGAACCGCCAACATTTGTTGTTGTCGGAAGTCGCGACGGAATTGCACCACCTACAGTGATGAAACAACGAGTAAACGCATTAAAACAAATGGGGACGAACGTTGAATATCATCAATTTCCTAATGTCGGCCATGGGTTTGGGCTTGGTGAAGGAACACCCGCAGAAGGATGGATTTTGCTCGCCACTGAGTTTTGGAGGCAAACAATAATTAATAAGTAATTATTTTAAAATTCATATTCGTGAATTTTATTCAAAAGCCTTTGCTGATATTCGGTCTAATCGTAAACAGTAAAAATCATCATACTAAGTCAATATTTTAAATAAACAGCAAAGTCATCTTCGAAGGAATTTCAATGAAAAAAATGCCGTTTGTCGTTGGGTTGATTACCGCCATCACGTTGGCAAGCCAACCCACGTTCGCAGAAGTGAAAGAAAGAGAAGGCAATATTATACAAATAGAATCGGGTGCTCTTCAGGGTGCAGTAAGTAACGGTATCTATACCTATTTTGGTGTGCCCTATGCTGAAGCGCATGAACGTTTCGTTCCAGCAAGTAAAGTCACGCCTTGGCATGGCGTTCGTAAGGCAACGGAATACGGCCCTATTTCTTTGCAGTCATCATTAACGGGTTTTCCGGTGCCTAAAGGGCAACAAGATAATAATGCACAGAACCTGAATATCTGGACACCCAGCATTGATGGTAAAAAACGAGCGGTGATGGTCTGGCTACACGGTGGCGGGTTTGCCACTGGTTCCGCACAGGAAACCCCTGCTTATAATGGTGAAAACCTGAGCAGAAAAGGTGATGTGGTGGTGGTATCCGTCAACCACAGGTTGAATGTTGTGGGGCATCTAGACTTGTCTGCTTACGGCGAGAAATATAAATATTCCGCCAATGTGGGCATTGAAGACATCGTTGATTCGTTGGAATGGATCCAGAAAAATATTGCCCGTTTTGGCGGCGATCCCAAGAACGTCACTGTATTCGGTGAGTCTGGTGGTGGTGCAAAAGTACTTGCGTTGATGAGCAGCCCTCATGCAAAAGGTCTGTTCCAAAAAGGCATTGTGCAAAGTGGCGCAACAGAATCGATGGGCGTCAATTTTACCAAACTGGCAGCAAGTCGTCGTGTTGGTGAGTTAACCCTGAAAAATCTAGGTATTACCAAAAATAACCTTGATGCGATCCAGTCTGTTCCTTATGACAAACTGGTTGAAGAATCCATGAAAGCGCAGGTAGAAACAGCGGGTGAGTTTGGTCTGAAGGGTGCTTTAACAGGTAAGGTTTCGATGGATTGGGAACCGGTTGTCGATGGTGATTTCCTGCCAACTAATCCTGTCACCGCTGACTCATTTGCTGCTACGGGTAAAGATATTCCACTGTTGATTGGTTCCAACTTAAATGAATGGGCATCAATGAATTTAGTCATGGGTCCAGATAAAGGAAAAACACTGACTGATAAAGAAATTGATGAGCGTTTACAGAAAGCCTATGGCGCAAACAAAGAGCAGGTCGTCGCGGAATTTTTGAAGGCATTTCCGTCAAAGAGCAAAGAAGATGCGCTTTATTTTGACACCTTTATTCGTCTGCCAATGCTTAAAATTATGAGTCATAAGGCTGATCAGAAAGGAGCATCTGTCTACGGATATGTTTATACCCATGGGTCGCCATTAGCGATCCATACCGTGGAAATCCCGTTGGTATTTAATAATGCTAATGTGGAATCGCCTATTCCGACTGGGGGCATAAAATCTGCCGCTGAAAAACAAGCGCTCGCTAAGATAGCCGATACCATGAGCAGTGCTTGGATCTCTTTTGCCAAGACAGGAAAACCTTCTGCGACATCACTTCCAGAGTGGAAAGCATATACCCGTGCAAGCGGAGCAACCATGCTTTTGGATACCGAAAATACACTGGTGTATGGGCATGACAGCAAATTGTTGAAAATGCTGGCGCCTGATTATCAGTGGTAATGCTGATTCATAATCACAAGCCATTATCTGCTAAGAGGTGAGGAAACTCACTTCTTACTAATTTGCACACTGAGGATGAATTAATTGAGACCGCTAAGCCTATCGCTATTATTTCTAGCGTTGAATATCAGTAGTTCTGTATTCGCAGCTCAGGAAACTAACTCTGGGGAAAATAAGAAAATGGATCTCGTTACTGTTTCGATTACCCATGAATCTGACCGGCCTTTACGTCCTGCTGCACCAGAGCATTTCACTGGTAAAGCAATCGTTGCACCGTTATTTCCAGCAGACGCGCCCTCTGATGCGACAGCAGCTTATGTCAATTTTGAACCGGGTGCTCACACAGACTGGCATTCGCATCCTGTCGGACAACATTTAGTGGTGACCAAAGGCACCGGTTATGTCCAATTTTGGGGCGGTGAGCGGAAAACAATTAAAACTGGTGATGTAGTCTGGATCCCGCCGGGAGTAAAGCACTGGCACGGGGCAACACCTGACAGCAGCTTCACACACCTTGCTGTTCAGGAACATCAGGAAGGAAAAACCGCAGATTGGTATGAAAAAGTCACTGACGCTCAATATGGCACTCAGGAAAAAAACGCCGTTGCTCCAGTTCAACCATCACGCGCTCAACAGTTGATGGGAGAGACTGCGCCGAAACTTGCCGAATTGACAGACAAAGTTTTGTACGACGATATCTGGGAGCGGCCTGAGCTGTCTAAACGCGAACGCAGTTTGATTACCGTTAGTGCGTTAATTGCACTCAATCGCCCCGATCAACTCCGATCTCATATCAATTTGGCCCTGAAAAACGGTGTCACTCAATCTGAGATCTCGGAAGAAATTACACACCTCGCGTTCTATACCGGCTGGCCAAGTGCTGTCACCGCGGTTGGTATCGCGAAAGATATTTTTAAAGATAATCCCACCAAATAGCACTTATCTAAGAAGGTCATTTCGATGAAATCATTGAATGCAACACTGATTGCAGCAACGGTTGCTGTCTCATCAAGCATGTCTTATGCCGCTGACTACAAACAAAATCCTTGGACATTGGTGTACGAAGGCGCCATTACTAAAAATGAACAAGGCCAAGTCAATATCCATCCGGTGAAATACAAATTGAACGGAATTGATATTGTTGCCAATGTTTATACGCCAGCTGGATATGACAAAACCAAAAAATACCCAACAATTGTCGTTGCGCATCCGAATGGTGGCATAAAAGAACAAGTCGCTGGTTTATATGCACAACGCTTAGCTGAACAGGGTTATATCACTATTACAGCTGATGCCGCCTATCAGGGAGGCAGTGGCGGATTACCTCGTTACGTTGATAAACCAGCAAACCGTATCGAAGACATCCATGGCATGGCTGATTACATCACGCACTACGCTGGTGTTGATGCAAGCCGTGTTGGCTTATTAGGAATTTGTGGCGGTGGCGGTTATTCACTAAAAGCTGCTCAAACCGACAAACGTTTTAAAGCACTGGCGACAGTCAGTATGTTTAATTCTGGTTTAGTCAGACGTAATGGGTTCATGAACTCTCAGGTAGATACCATTCAGCAACGTCTCCAGCAGGCATCTGATGCGCGAGCACAGGAAGCTGCTGGCGGTAAAATCATTTATGCTGCCGATACGAAGCTGACCGACGAACAAATTGCGAAACTGCCGTTTGATCTCTATCGTCAGGGTTTTGAGTATTACTGGAAAACTCATGCACATCCAAACTCATCATTCCGCTACACCATGAGTAGCCTGCTTGATTTGATGAGTTTTGATGCTGCAACCAATATGGATTTAATTAACCAGCCATTACTCATGATCGCCGGTGATAAAGCCGACACTTTATATATGACTGAAAGCGCCTTCCCACTGGCGACCAATGCGAAAACGAAAGAGTTATTCCTGATTAAAGGTGCAACTCACATTGAAACGTATTGGAAACCTGAATACGTCAATCAGGCAGTTGAAAAATTAACATCGTTTTACGGCAAAAACATTTAAGTCATATTCAATCAAGATCAGCACGCATATCCGATTTACCGAGTATGCGTGTTTTCTCATTCTTATAGATGCGTAATTATGCCTGTTACGATCAACTTGACACGAGGGATTACGTTTCCATTTTATCCTTAGCAACTTGTCGCCATGCAGTTATTTTTGCATTAGCTAAATTAAGGCAATTTAAATGGAAACATTAAAGATGAAATTTGCTCTAAATTAGAATGGGGCAAAAGTGAGCTAGATAATAAGCACAAAGACTGGTTTACATGAAGAAAATTATGGTGAATACATCTCTTATATTAAATAAGTGGGCAGATATTACCTCTAGATAATTCTGCCCGTTCTTTTTAGATTTCAACCTTAGGTCGCTACCGACGTACGGACTATTGGAAAGAGGAATGAAACGATGAAAAAATATCTTTTGACGACATAAAATCATCGTTTAATTTGTGATGCATGACTCATTTCATTTATAGGTTCATCCTCTTTAAAAAATAGAGATAAAATTGCCAATAACTGAAAAAATGACATAAATACCCGTTGCCGTCGCCCTTCTTTACTTAGTTTGCGGTTCACTAAGGCAATTTGTAATGCTCCAGATTCTCGATATACATGCTTCATGAATTTGAATTCGCCTATCTCACCCATTGCATAATCAAGTGGCCCTAATGGGCTCTGTTTTAATGTGTTATGCCAATGTTGGGTTTGATCAGGTGTCACTTCATTTGGATCTAAATATAGTGTTAATCGTAATCGTTTAGCATTTAACCCTAGTTGTTGTAACAATTCGAAAAATGATTGTGTTCTCTTAATGCTTGGAGAACGGATCAAGAATCCTTTTCCTGGCACGACATATATGAGGTTGTAACTTGCATTTCGGATCACATCCCATGTCAATCCCCCCTGCTCAAGCTTTTCATTCAGGCGCGTAAGCAAAAAACGCAAAATTTTGAAAGAGTGAGATTCAGCCTTCATTTTCTCTGCCATATTTTGTTGTTTAACAGGCTTTTGATTTAGAGTTTTGACCCATGGAGTAAGATCTGGGATCAGGGGTAATTGTTTTCCGCGACCAGAACATTTACGTTGTATGGTCTCAGCGGCATTTATTAACCGACGAATGTCCTCAGGATGCATGCCTTCATTTTCTGCTACTTGTTCAGGCGTTAATGTCTTGCAAGCGATTAATATTCCAGCCCAAGAAAAAACATCCCTTCCTAATGTGTCAGCATTGACATTATTTCGAATAACAAATTCATGCAGTGTTGCAATAGAAGTTGATAGTGTTTTTCCATATGGAATAGGCGCAATCTTTTCTTCCATTTGCTTTGTTTCAAATGACAAACGCAAAGCTAAATTATCAGCATAATCGTTTCTCAACGCTACTTTGGTTCGCCCCAAAGTTTGCGTTAGTTGTTTGTTCTGTATGGTTGCTCTGGCGTTTAAAAGTAAGTAACCCGCTAAGTCCTTCAGGTGAAGATAGCTGGCAATTATGGAAGACGGTTCCTTGTGCCCCAGCAAGTGACACAGTACATACATACTTTTTCGACTAGCTGGTTTAAGCCCTAACCTAGCATGAAATTTTTCAACCTGATCGGCAGAAAACAACGTGTGGTTAAATAGCGTTAGTTGCTTCCTGCCTTGAGATAATGCGCTAGGGTTAAGCCGAATCCATTGCCAATTCGCAAAACTATGTCGCAGATGGTGTATGCAGAGAGTTTGGTCACCAGTGATATGATGCATCAGATCAGTGATCAGCAAAAAAGCCTTCTCAACTTTACGAATATCCTCAAACAATGGTCTTGTCGGTGTTACTGATTGCTGCCGGCTGTACATGATTTTATTGCGTAATAAACTCAGATGATCCGCAGGCCAGAGCACATCTAAAGGTAATACCCTTCTTGCCGCTTTAGATTTGATGCCTCGCTTAACATTCAGCCGAATATACATATCAACTGGGCCTGATAGATCAGTTGAAAAAGTAAAATCAGACAGTTGTAGATACCCTGCTTCACTGCGCCGTAACCCGCTGAAATAACACAAGCACAGCAATAAGATGGCCTCTCGATAAATCTCCCCATTTTGCTTCATCAGATACTGAATGATCATATCAATATGATGAGGAGATATGATATTGGCATCAACTTGCCCATGACTCGCAGCAATATCCAGTTCACTTACCGCAAGATCGGGTACTAATCCGGAATCACGTAAATAACAAGCCAAGTAAATGACCAAACTTTTTCGCTGGGAAGATTTGATTTCTTGACTGACTTCATCGAGTAAATCGATCCAATCATTAGGGCCAAGCGTTTCTATCTTGTATTGACAGAAAACAGTTAAAAATTCGCAACCAATGCTGTTGGTATAATCAGTGATCGTACTCGGTTCCAGTACGCTTTTTATTTTCCCCCCATCACTTAATAAAGATTTAGCCCAAGCCATGAGTAGCCACAGATAGGGAGAGTATGTATCTTTATTATCGGTCAGCCATTGTGTAAATAAATGGATCAACTGATTTCTGCTCACCCCTAAACGACCATTATGATGTCGTCCGTCACTTGGTTTCAGAAGACCCATCATCCGAGTCAACTCCATGAGTTGTTCTCGCAACGGAGTATAACGCTCAATAGAAAACTGCTCTTTCCAGTTTCGTTTTTCTCTGACAGTCATGACGTAGTAAGTATCTGGGGGTTCTCTGTCTTGTTTGACTTTTTTACCAGTAAGTATGCGAAGAAATGCGCTCGGGCGAAGTGACGTACTTTTAGAAAAATTAGCCACATAAGCATAATGAATAGGGCTAATGCGTAAAGAAACATCTGTTTTCCTTAGCAATTTCAGGGTTGGAATACTGACAGAAGAATATTGCCAATCGGGAATACTCCGCAAATATGCTGAAATATAATATGCTGATTTATTTTTGGGATTAAGGGAGATCGTATCTTTTATTGATAACCAGTGTAGCCACCAAATAGCTCCAGGTTCCGATAACACATACCGACAATCGAGATCGGGTTCATTGAGTTCAATGCAAACAATTCCATCGAGATATTCCAATCGCGGTGCACATTGAATTATTCGCAAAGCATATTCCAGCCTCTCAACTTGTTCCTTAAAGAATAGATGAAGCAATAATCGGCCAATGATTGCTGTTGGATTTTCCTGCACGGTAGGACGATATTGCTCCCGCTCAAGTATACCGATCAATTTAGCTGCAGCGTTGATTTGCAGCATTGAATCCGGTCTGATGAATGGTTTATCTCGTTGTAATTTAATGATGGCAGGGACTTTTGCTGAATCAATCTGATACTCATTTAATGCATAGAGCAAAATAAGCTCTAGGATCATCAATTCGATCGATTGAACTTCGATTTCAGTACGAAATTTTTTGACGACCCGCCGTAAAAACTCTGACTCAAAACGTTCCTGTGAGTTATTGAACAAACGTAAGCTAGTCATGCATTTAATGACATGCTGAACTTCATTTTTTACATCGGACGCGGGAAAATGCTGATCTAGATGCTGAGCACAATGCTCAGCCAATTTATCCGCAAGTGAGCCCTTTAATAAATCTAAGTAAGTGCTGACGGTAAGCTTTTCCATCCGACCTTCCTGAGTAATTCATCAATGATTTCTCCCATTAATGCACTTATCTCGACATGGCTAAACGCTGAGTAATAGGCTAATGGTGCTTGCCCAGTCATCCAATGCCCCATTTGCCAGTCGATCCATTCAGAGTCGACTTTTCGTTTAATGAGTTCTGATTTCAGCCAGTGTCGACCAGCATTCGCGGGCAGTTGCATATTAGGCGGCTGATCATTGATCAAATCCTTCGGGGCAATATTAAAAGGAATCCATTGGCCATTTTGTTTGTGAAATATAAATAGCGGACCAAGCACTGTGCGTGAATTTTTTACCTTCTTATACCAATCCGCCGCTTCGGTTGGATGCAACATAAGCATCATTTCATCTTGTCGAAGCAAATGATCTATCGTTTTTGAAAGTTCAGGCGTTCGATAACGAATGAGCTCGGCAAGCACGCTTAAATGCTCTTCATAATGACTCAGTTGCTGAGAGAGTGTCGGCGGCACACAAACTAATCTGGCGTGGGTAAAATCAACATCATCTTTATCACTGATCGCTAGCAGACCATACGCTTTGAGGTGAAGCGATAATGATGGTAACGGATTATGTACGGCCCGATACCCCGTCGCAAACATCAACAGATACGCAGTATAAAGTACATAACGATTGTGATAGATCATCACCGATTCATAGGAATATGCTTTGGTCGGCTTGCTGTTTTCTAATCGGCTCATCAATTCTGATTGCAGTCGCTTGCAGGCATCGAAAGATGGCGTGAACGTCGATCCGACCGACTGCTCATGAACCCAAGCCCGTGATTTAAAGAACTGAGGTAGTAAAATATTCGGATCTGCGGCTTTAATATCAACCTCAACGGCCAGCCACAAACGCAATAATGCATCCTGTCTAACATCGTCACTCAGACATGCGTAACTGCGTGATACCCTTGTTTGTGTCAATCCCAACCGATAACTAAAATCAAGGACAACCGGATCAATACACCCAGATGCAAAACAATATCGCTGCATAAAATTACTGAGTTTATCAATCGTGACACGACCACCTTCAATGAGTTTGTCCGAGTACGTCTTCAACTGTTGCTGTAGCATTTCAACGGTCAGTGCCTTACTCAATAATGGATGAAGTCCGCTGGAATAATTTGCGCGTATTAATATCAGTAAAAAATCCGGACATGGCGTAAAAACAAATGATTGAGTTTGCGTAAGTCCTTTCGCAATATCATCCAAATTGGGTTTGGCTGAATATACGACGGGGAAACACCACCAACCATCGCCTTTTTCATCAAGATATAATCCCTGAGTTAATTCCTTTAGATCATCAAAAACAGACAAATCAGTAATATCTTCGAATGTTTTCCCAAGTACTAACATTAACCAACAGATCAACACCATTTCACGGCTGAGTGGATCAGAGCGTTTCCCGATTTTTTGTAAATAATGGATAAACCTTGCTAGCTCAGATCCTTTCAGTAGTTCTGTATTTTGCAAAACTGCATTCTGACCTCGGCGGACTTTTCCTGTAACGTCAATCGCTTTACGTCGTTGCATACGAGGATCGACGGTGCGTACTGCTGCCGTTATTTCTCGTTTATCCCGTTTTGTTTCGCAGTGACTGTCTTCCAATACAAAATCTTGTGCAGGACACATATCATCAGGCTCAAGACCATCGATGTTTATTCGTTCTGGTAACGCAGGCAAAATTTCGAGTAATTGATCATCATTACCCTGGATCGGCGCACTCCGCGTTTTATTGTATCGACGCTCAATTCTTCGCTGAAAACGGCTAATACGACTGCGATGACCAAGTGGAGTCCAGTCTTCCAGTAAAAAATGCATGAGACTGTGTAAATAGTTCAAATTGCGTTGTTCAATATGAGGACTGATTTCTTTGCAGTAACTATCTATGTGATATGCCAATTCCATTGGCTTCGTCAGTAAATGAATATCCTGTTGTTGGACAAATTTCTGCATATCACTATTTTTATGATCAAATAGTAAACGTGCAGCACTACAGATTTCTTGTTCTCGTGTCTGAGAGGATGTGCTAAGTGCGTTATTCTGCAATACACTTAATCGTGCGTAATACAATTCAATAAACAATAGTTGAAATAGACGAAACGTCTTATTCTTTGAATATTTAAAAGCACTGAATAACCAGGCATAAAACGGATTATGCTGACACCAACCATCTGCCATACGTTGATTATCAGCTGCTTTTGAAACCACCTTGTCATCAATTTTATGCGCATATTGCAAAGCAGGAAAAAACCAATCAGGGAAAGAATATATTTTTTGGAGACGAAATTTAATTGCAGCATCTTGAATGTATTCATTGATATTTCGCAGAACAATCATAATGCCACGAGCATCCTTGGGTGCCTGAATACGATCCAACCATTCGTTCAGGTATTCTTCAATTTCATAACGTTCAATATCCGGTTGATACAAGTTCGTATAGTTAAGAAAGTAATCAGATAATGTTTCTAGCGTTAGATTGCCACTCATTCATTGCCCCGCCTATTACATGAGGGAACAAACGTTTTTGAGCTAATGGCTAACCAATTACATAAATCCGATTTAGTTTTTATCGATGGAAATAACTGCAACCATAATTCATTTTCAAATAAGTCATTATCTAAGCAACCAAACCAAGCATATAAATGATCAGCTAATTGAGATGATGATCCGAGAAAGCATTGTTTCAATAAATTTCTCGTCATCTCATTAAGAAGCAATAATTCGCGAATTTCGCCGATAGGTGCTTTATGTAGCAAAAATACGGGAACACTCGTTAACGTATTATTCGCCGAAACAAATTTCTGGATACGATGGTATGTGAAGATCCCAGAAATCACCTTCACTTGCTCGCTGCCATTTCGTTTATATCCGATCAAAGGCTGTTGAATTGCATCCAGCAAAACAAACCCTTTATTATCTTTGGAATCAAGAAGTGGTAACCCAGTTAGACTAGCCACATAAGATGATCGATCCAGTAATTTGCGGCATACATCATCAAGCAACAAAAGCTCAACATCTGTATTCACAAATTGTCCTTGTGACAGAAGATCTTGAGTAAACGCAGAGAGACCCATAAAGCCCCCAATAGGCACTCACCAGAAGAAAAAAGGAAACTTCATTTTTGTGCCTTTTTTGTGCCCAAATCTGCATCAAAACTCAATACAACAATCGTAAAAACATGATGCACATCATAAAATGAAAACGCAACAATATGTTTTATATAGTTTCAAGCTATTATAGAAGATAATAGAATTTGTTGGGTTGTATATGGATTACATCTTGACATGGTGGGGGTCGGTGGTTCGAGTCCACTAGGACGCACCATACTTTCGATTGCAAAAATATCCTCAAGTGCGTCCTTAGCTCAGCTGGTTAGAGCACCACCTTGACATGGTGGGGGTCGGTGGTTCGAGTCCACTAGGACGCACCATTCTAAGCAAATCAATCAGTTAAAATCCCATACAATTCTAATACTTACCACTGCAGAACTCATTTTCTAACCTTGGTCGCGTAACTAAGCGACGGCAGGTTGTTAAGTAAGTTGCGATGTTTGCACCCGCTACCGCCCTTTTCTCTAAATACTTCGACCAAAACTTAACGGCGACGCGGTTTGTCTGTTTTCGCTTTGTTGCTACCGCTTTGCCCAAGCGCTTTCGCACGTAGATTTTTCTTCGACGGTTTACGTTTAGTGCTGCTCGCCTCTTCCTGCACCATGAGGTTCGGCTCAAAGCCCTCCACCCATTGCAGGAGAAAATGTTCACCCGTGAGTTTTTCTATATCTTCGAGTAGGTATTTCTCTTTATGCGAAACCAGCGAAACAGCCAGGCCCTCTTGACCTGCACGGCCAGTTCGACCGATACGGTGAATATAATCTTCGGCGTTATAAGGCAGTTCATAATTGATCACGTATTGCAGTTGTTTGATGTCTAACCCACGCGCGGCTACATCGGTGGCAACCAGCGCACGTACTTGGCCGGTTTTAAATTCTTCCAAGCCGCGATCACGGGCACCTTGTGATTTATCACCATGAACCGCAGCCGCTTTGATGCCATCTTTCTCTAGTTCTTTCGCCAGTTCATCTACCGCTTGCTTGGTACGCGTGAAGATCAGCACCTGTTGCCAATTTTTAGAACCAATCAGATATGCCACTAATCCTGCTTTACGTTTGTTATCGACTTCGTAAAACCGTTGTTCGATTTTCGCTGCTGTCGCATTTCGTTCGGCTACCTCGATCAGTTTTGGCTGTTTTAAAATGGTCTTGCTTAAGGCAAACACTTCATCGTTAAAGGTTGCCGAGAAGAACAAGGTTTGGCGTGTTTCAGGCAGGCGTTTCAGCACGCGTTCGATATCGACAATAAAGCCCATGTCTAACATACGATCGGCTTCATCAAGAATGAATGTCTCAACAGTGCTGAGATCGATCACGCCTTTGATGGCAAGTTCTAGTAAACGGCCCGGTGTTGCAACGAGCACATCACAGCCTTCGTTTAACGCATTGATTTGCGGGTTAATACTCGCACCACCATAAGCGACAACAGCGTTAAGACCTAAACCTTGACTGTATTTCACAAAGCTTTGGTGCACTTGTTGCGCCAGTTCGCGCGTAGGCGTCAGCACCAATACGCGAATTGCTTTTTCAGTTGTTTCGCGTTCAAGGTGACGTTGAATCAACGGCAAAGCAAATGCAGCAGTTTTACCTGTGCCGGTTTGTGCTCCCGCCATGACATCGTGACCAGCTAAGACTTCAGGGATCGCCGCTTGTTGGATCGGTGTTGGTGTTTGATAACCAAGCGTATCGAGGACAGCCAATAAATCCGCATGAAGACCCAGAGAGGAAAAACTCATAAACTAGCACCGATATCAATAAATGAAGACGGCGGCATTGTAGCATCAACCTGAAAGACTCGCAGAGAGAACCGTATTCCTACTAAAAGAAGCCCTGAAACTGTTAAATAACAGGGCGTTTATATTGATTATGATTTCGGCGTTAACATGCCATGCGTCACGATAAAGTCGATAATGGTATCCACACCCTGACCTGTTTTCAGGTTGGCAAACGTCCACGGTTTTTCAGGGCGCATGCGGTTGGTATCAGATTCCATCACGTCTAAACGAGCACCAACGTAGGGAGCTAAATCGATCTTATTGATGACAAGCAGATCCGATTTGGTAATGCCTGGACCGCCTTTACGTGGGATCTTCTCGCCTTCAGCAACATCAATGACGTAGATAGTCATATCCGCCAATTCTGGGCTAAAAGTCGCACTCAGGTTATCACCGCCACTTTCAACGAAAACCACTTCCAAATTTCCGAATTTTTCACTCAATACCTCGACCGCAGCCAAGTTCATTGATGCATCTTCACGAATGGCGGTATGCGGACAACCACCCGTTTCCACACCTACAATGCGCTCTGCTTCTAGTGCACCGGCTTCGGTCAGAATGCGCTGATCTTCCTTGGTATAAATATCGTTGGTCACAACTGCGATCTCGAAGTGGTCCCTCATTTTTTTACATAATACTTCTAACAACGCAGTCTTTCCTGAACCAACCGGTCCACCAACGCCTACTCGTAATGGAGATGTTGTCTGAGTCATAATCAATATCCTTTTCAATCTTGTTATGAGCGGAATAACCGCGTGTACTGAATTTCGTGGCAAGCACTTGCTATCGCTAAACGAGTCAGGCTGCCGCCAATTTCTTCATCTTCAACAGCGCATGCGCGTCGATATGCTTCCGGTAATACGACCGATAATTGTCGTAACAGTGTCTGACCAGCCTGCTGACCAATAGGCACTAACTTGATGGCTGCCATGACTGCGCCTTCCAGTATTGCGAACCCCCACCCCAAAGCGAGTTGTTCCACACTGATACCATTTTTTGCACCAAACCAAGCCATACCAGCCAGCTGAGACCGTTTCAGATGAACAGCCATATCCGCACTTCCCTGAATGTTCCAGTCTTTGATCACGCGATAAAACGCTTCACCACGTTGATTCTCTTCTAACCGGAACTCTTCACTTTCACGACTTGCCACCAGCAAATCGATGCATTCTTCAAATGTGGCAATGTCATCTTCAAGTGCAGCCAAGTGCAGACGGTTCAGCAAAGGCCAATCCAGATAGACAAGCCCTTCTTCCATCTGGTCGCTGAGCCATTGTTCAAATTCAGCAGCATTTTTTACCCAGCCAGCTTCGACAGCCCATTCCAGTCCCTGTGAGTAGGTAAACCCACCCACAGGTAAGTTCGGGCTCATCAGCTGGAATAACTGCAACCAACTTTGGGCAGAATGCTGATTCAGCGTGGCTTCAACCATGCATTAGCCCACCAGGAGCACAGATGCCGCAGCAAACACAGTCGCCGCCCAACCCTTTTTCAACCATGCAACTTGATTCGCTTTGGTGCCAACGACATAACCAACTGCCAGTAAGACAACCGAAGAGATCGCTGCACCCACTGTAAACAGCGCAACCTGACCAGCCGGTGCTTCAACGCCATGCGCCCAGCCATGGAACAGCGCAAAACAAGGCATCATCCAGCTCAGTACAGACAACCGATTTGAGGCGAAAATCATGGCACCGGCAAACCAGACCGAAGCCAGCACCAGCGGTTCAACAAGATTGTTTCCGCCGAACCAAACGCCAGCTGCTGTACCTGTAATCATGGCGAGAACAGTCATTAGAGGCAGCGATAGACGACGCCCCGTTAATGCGGCTAAAAAGCCACTAGTCAGTAACATCATGAGGTGATCTAAACCGGTCATTGGGTGCAGTAAACCGGAAGATAATCCGTGTTCCATGTGTCCCGGATGAGCAAAAGCTGGTGTTGTCAGTAACATCAGGGCAATCGCTGTGGTCATACGTGATTTGTTCATATTCAATTCCTTTTGTTTGCTTATGATGTTTTCAAAAAACCATGCATCGAAACGACCGAAGCCGAACTTTCCGCATGATGATGCGATGATGAATGAGAATGGGAATGACCGTAGTCATGATCATGGTGGTGATGGTGCCCCGCCCCAGCCTGTGATTGATATGCACCCGCTTCCGGTTCAAACGGTGCAAGCTCGGTGATCACGGTGCCACCTAAACCGACGACCATTTCATCCAGTACGTGGTCATGTTGATAACGCGCAAAACCAGATTCAATCTGCAATGGCACATGGCGGTTACCTAGGTGGTAGCAAATCCGACTCAGTAACAATGGATCGTCACAGCGAACAGTCGACACCTGTTCTTCAGCAGCCTTGACCATCACCATGACGGAACCTGCATCATCAGTCAGACATTCACCGCCACGTAATAGCTGACCGCGCGTTAAAAACAAACCAGCATCATCACCATTATCGAGTGTGACCTTCAGACGGCTTTTTATGCGTAAATCAATCGGCAGCGTCAGCGTACTGAAGACTGTTTTTCCTGCTGATTCTTCTGCCGTCAAACGTTGTGTTAATCGAATCATGTTCTTCTCTCTGAGTTGGCAGTTTTAAAATAAGAAATAGCGCTGAGCCATTGGTAACACGGCAGCCGGTTCACACGTCAGTAATTCACCATTGGCTCGAACTTGGTAGGTCTGACTATCAACCTCTATCAATGGCTGCCAAGCGTTATGAACCATGTGTTCTTTTTTCACCGAACGACAATTTTTCACTTCACCGATCAGGCTGTTCAAACCAAGCTGTGCCGGAATGCCAGAACGGATCGCTAAACCAGAGAGAAACGTCATGCGGGTGGATTGCATGGCACGACCATAGGCACCAAACATTGGACGAAAATGCACTGGTTGTGGGGTTGGAATCGATGCATTGGCATCACCCATTGGTGCAGCCGCAATCATGCCGCCTTTCAATATCATGGATGGTTTCACGCCAAAAAAAGCTGGACGCCACAGCACTAAATCAGCCAGCTTGCCCGGTTCAATCGAGCCAACTTCATGGCTAATGCCATGGGCTAATGCCGGGTTGATCGTATATTTCGCGACATAACGTTTGATGCGACCATTATCATGACGCGCCGGATCACCACTTAAACTGCCGCGCTGCACTTTCATTTTGTGCGCAGTCTGCCAGGTACGGGTGATCACCTCACCCACACGGCCCATCGCCTGCGAATCCGACGAAATCATCGAGAAAGCACCCAAGTCATGCAAAATGTCTTCCGCTGCAATGGTTTCACGACGAATACGGGATTCCGCAAAAGCCACATCTTCCGGAATCGCCGGATCGAGATGATGGCAAACCATCAGCATATCGAGATGTTCATCGACTGTATTCACTGTGTAAGGGCGCGTTGGGTTGGTTGAAGACGGCAGCACGTTCGCCAATCCGCAAGCCCTGATGATATCCGGTGCATGACCGCCGCCCGCACCTTCGGTGTGATAAGTGTGAATAGTGCGATCGCCAATTGCTGCCAGTGTATCTTCGACAAAACCGCTTTCGTTGAGCGTATCGGTATGAATAGCCACTTGCGTGTCGGTTTCTTCCGCCACATTCAGGCAGTTATCAATCGATGCGGGGGTAGAACCCCAGTCTTCGTGCAGTTTCAGACCAATCGCGCCTGCAGCAACCTGTTCATGCAGTGCATCGGGCAAGCTGGCATTGCCTTTCCCCAGAAAACCAAGATTCATCGGCAGACTTTCAGCTGCTTCCAGCATGCGAGCCATATACCATGGGCCTGGTGTGCAAGTAGTTGCGTTTGTGCCAGTTGCCGGACCTGTACCGCCACCCAGCATCGTCGTAATGCCAGAGCACAGTGCTTCTTCGATTTGTTGTGGGCAGATGAAGTGAATATGGCTATCAATGCCACCCGCTGTCACGATTGAACCTTCACCGGCGATGACTTCGGTGCCAGGGCCGATCACTAACGTCACCCCCGGTTGAACATCAGGGTTACCCGCTTTACCGATGCCGACAATGCGACCGTTTTTGACACCGATATCTGCTTTGGCAATCCCCCAGTGATCGATAATCAAAGCGTTGGTAATCACCAAATCAAGGCAATCACGGCTCAGTGCTTGCCCCTGCCCTTGACCATCGCGAATGACTTTCCCACCACCGAATTTCACTTCGTCGCCGTAAATCGTGAAATCTTTTTCAACTTCAAGCCACAGATCAGTATCTGCCAGACGAACACGATCGCCCGTGGTTGGGCCAAACATATCGGCATAAGCCTGTCTTGAAATAATACTCATGCCTGAACTCCCGCTTCTTCATCATCCAAAGGGCCCATCACATCACCACGGAAACCGTACACATGGCGACGACCGACGTAAGCAACCAGTGTGACGGTACGGGCTTGTCCCGGTTCAAAACGAACAGCGGTTCCAGCTGGGATATCAAGACGGAATCCGCGCGAAGCGACACGGTCAAACTGTAAAGCCAGATTGGTTTCAAAGAAGTGATAATGCGAACCCACCTGAATTGGACGATCACCCGTATTGGCAACGGTCATTTGGATGGTCTCGCGACTTTCATTGAGTAACAGATCGCCTTCGGCAACCTGAATTTCTCCCGGTATCATAGGCGCTCCTTAAATGATGGGTTGATGAACGGTGACCAATTTGGTTCCATCCGGAAAGGTTGCTTCTACCTGCACATCCGGGATCATTTCCGGAACGCCTTCCATGACCTCATCACGAGTCAAAATGGTACGGCCATAATTCATCAGTTCAGCGACTGTCTTGCCATCACGAGCACCTTCCAGAATCGCTGCACTGATCAGGGCAATCGATTCCGGATGATTCAGTTTTAAACCGCGCGCCTTGCGGCGTTCTGCCAGCAACGCTGCGGTAAACAGCAGTAATTTGTCCTTCTCGCGGGGGGTCAGATCCATCTTATTCTCCTTGTAACCCGAATCAGGTATTCCAAATTCGCGGACGACATGCCGGGCATCCAATTACGGTTGGACGCAACATCTGCCAAATCGTCTGCATTAATTTTTGTAACGGCTCGTTGTGTGCGCCAAGCAAGCGCACCACCAGTAAATCATTCAGTAAGGTCACACCGGCAGGCGCCTGATAGCCTTGCAGTAATTCGCGCACCAATTCCCGTTCTGTTTCAGAACAAGGCGATGCAATGAGAGTCGCGACCAGCGGATAACCAGCTAAACCTGCACGACGATCTAAATCAGCGACATCCAGCACCCGCAACGATTCATTCAGGCATAAATGCTGGTGACGATAGACGCGCCAACGGCTGCGGAGCTGCCCTTCCAAAAAACGCTCTTCATTCACAGGACGCCCAAGCGAGATGCACTCCCAAGCGATCAACCGCGAGTCACGTTCCAGATGGAAGGTGCTCTGCAGTTGTAAATTGGCACCGGGAAACAGAATGTTATCTTGCGGCAACCACTCCAAAGCAGCCCCAGCTGACAGGTGGAAGGTTTGTGTCACCTTCGATTGTGGCCCTGCACTGCGATAAAATTTAGTCGCACCAGGGGTAGTCAAAAGCGCATGCGCTTCCGGTTCCACCTTAATTTGCACATCGAGTTCATCACCGCCGACTACACCACCCGGTGGATGCAGCAGATAAAGATGGCAAGGCATGCCTTCTGGATAAAACGGACGTTGAACTGTTAACGGACCGTATTGGCGACGATCGGCCAATACAGTTTGATGACCACGCCGGGAAAAACCGAGTGACAAATGCGCCTGCCATCCGGTTTGTTCAAGGGGTGTTAACAGAGGCTGCATCGTCATACCGTCAGATATTCCTTGATCAGTCCTTCGTTCAAATCCACCATCTTGCCATCGGCAACACGCCGACCGCGATCTAACAGGCAGAAGCGATCGCCGACTTTTCGGGCAAATGGCAGTTTCTGTTCAACTAACAACACGGTCAGGCCGATATCACGGTTGAGTTTGCGAATGATGTCGCCAATTTCACTGACGATGTTCGGCTGAATACCTTCTGTGGGTTCATCTAAAATCAGTAATTTCGGATCAAGCACCAGCGCACGACCAATCGCTAATTGCTGTTGCTGACCGCCGGATAAATCACCACCACGGCGTTGTTTCATCTCTTTCAGTACAGGAAACAGTTCATACACCTGATCGGGGATCTGGCGTTTGTTATCGCGACGTGCAGGCAGCCCGATTTTGAGGTTCTCTTCGACTGTCAGCAGCGGGAAAATCTGACGCCCTTGCGGTACGTAACCGATGCCAATTTCTGCGCGACGTTCGACCGAAAATTTGCTGATGTCTTGACCGTCGAATTCAATCTGACCGCTTTTAACTGGCAATTGCCCCATCAACACATTCAACAGCGTGGTTTTACCTACGCCATTACGGCCCATCAGGCAGAGACATTCGCCCTGCGCGATCTCGATATCCAGATCCCACAGCGTGTGTGATTGGCCGTAAAACTGATTAATACCCGATAACTTCAGCATGCTGATTCCCCCAGATAGACCTCGATCACTTTCGGATCAGCCTGCACCTGACTCATGGTGCCTTCCGCCAGCACCGAGCCTTGATGTAATACCGTGACTTTATTGGCAATCGAGCGGACAAAATCCATATCGTGCTCGACGACGACGACCGAATGTTTTCCGGCGAGCTGTTTCAGCAGTTTAGCGGTACGTTCCATCTCCTGATGTGTCATCCCTGCGACTGGCTCATCGACCAGCAGTAATTCAGGGCGTTGCATCAGCAGCATGCCAATCTCCAGCCATTGTTTTTGACCGTGTGACAACACACCTGCTTGGCGATGGCGCTCAGCAACCAGACCAATCAACAGCAGCGTTGCTTCAAGATGATCGCGATCTTCGCCAGACAGCTTGCTGACAAAGGTTTGCCAAACGCCTTTGTTCCCAGCCATCGCGAGTTCAAGGTTCTCTTCCACTGTCAGCGGCTCGAATACGGTTGGCTTTTGGAATTTGCGCCCAATGCCCGCCTCGGCAATCGCCGGTTCATCAAGTGCCAGCAAGTTGATGTTCTGACCAAACCACGCCGAGCCGGTATCTGGGCGCGTTTTACCGGTGATCACATCCATCATCGTGCTTTTGCCTGCTCCGTTCGGTCCGATGATGCAGCGTAGTTCCCCTTTATTGATATAAAGGTTGAGGTTATTCAACGCTTTAAATCCATCGAAACTTACATTGATATCTTCTAAGTAAAGGATCACGCCATGACGTAAATCGAGCTTTGGTGGCTCTGGCGGCGCCATGCGCTCGCGCCAGTAAGTGGGTGTTAAAATCTTAGTTTGTGCAAACATATTCATCACACCGCCTCCTTGCGATTAAATAAACCAGTGACCCCTTTTGGCAGGAATAAGGTCACTAAAACAAAGAGTGCGCCCAATGCATAGAGCCATTGATCCGGTAAAATGCCGGTAAATACGGATTTTGCGTAGTTCACAAGAATTGCACCGACCACCGCGCCATACAGCGTTGCGCGACCACCGACGGCAACCCAAATCACCAACTCAATCGAGTTCAGCGGTGAAAATTCACCCGGGTTGATAATGCCGACCTGCGGTACATATAAAGCACCCGCGATTCCAGCCAACATGGCGGAGAATACAAAGATTGCCAGTTTGAAATATTCAACGCGGTAGCCCATAAACCGGGTA
Organism: Tolumonas lignilytica; assembly: GCF_000527035.1. Classification (NCBI taxonomy): domain Bacteria; kingdom Pseudomonadati; phylum Pseudomonadota; class Gammaproteobacteria; order Aeromonadales; family Aeromonadaceae; genus Tolumonas; species Tolumonas lignilytica. Next base: position 180,978 of record NZ_AZUK01000002.1, on the reverse strand, counting down.
CGCATTTCAGCATCACGGATTGCAACCGCAACACGCCCCAGCTTTGAACCCACAATCACACGGCACACGACATAGGCAATACACAACACCACAGCCGTGATTAGGAATAGTGCTGCACGAGTGGAATCTTCTGTCAGACTAAAACCGATAATGTCTTTGAAATCGGTTAGGCCGTTGTTACCGCCAAAACCCATTTCATTACGGAAGAATGCCAGCAACAGTGCATACGTCATCGCTTGCGTCATGATCGATAGATATACACCGGTCACGCGAGAGCGGAACGCCAACCAACCGAAGACGAATGCCAACAACCCCGGCACCAGCAACACCATCAGCATGGCAAACCAAAAATGACTCATGCCATACCAGAACCAAGGCAGTTCATGCCAGTTCAGAAACACCATGAAATCAGGCAGGATCGGGTTGCCATACACACCACGGGTACCGATCTGACGCATCAGATACATCCCCATTGCATAGCCGCCGAGCGCGAAGAAAGCACCGTGACCGAGACTTAAAATGCCGAGATAACCCCAGACTAAATCGAGTGCGACCGCCAATATGGCGTAACACAGATATTTACCCAGCAAGGTGACGGTGTTTGAACCGACGTAAAGCATGCTGTCTTGTGGCAACAGTAGATTGGATAACACCACCAGTACGGCACCAACCATGATGGCACTGAGTAAACCCAGACCTGCTTTATCTTTTAATACAGAATTAAATAGCATGTTCTCAGCCCTCAACCGCTCGGCCACGTTGCGGAAATAAACCGCGCGGGCGTTTCTGGATGAACAGAATGATCGCAACCAGAATCAGGATTTTTGCCAGTACCGCACCGGCATACGGCTCCAGTAATTTATTGGCGATCCCCAATGAAAGGCCTGCAACCATGGTTCCCCATAAATTACCGACACCACCGAAGACGACGACCATAAAAGAGTCGATTATGTAACCCTGACCTAAATTTGGCCCGACGTTGGTGAGCTGAGATAACGCAACACCTGCGATGCCTGCGATACCAGAACCCAAACCGAAAGTACGCGCATTGACCCAATCAGAACGAACACCCATGTTGCGGGCCATGGCGCGGTTTTGCGAAACAGCACGAACTTCTAAACCAAGACGACTGCGCTTGAGCAACCACATCAGACCGGCAAATACCAGGCAACAGAACAGAATGATGTACATACGGTTGAGTGTGAGTGACAAGAAGTCGTTCCATGTCCAGGTACCGCTCATCCACGAAGGCATGACGACGCTTTGGTTTAATGGAGAGAAAATTGAACGAACCGCTTGTTGCAGTAACAAACTGATGCCGAACGTTGCCAGTAAGGTTTCTAACGGGCGGCCATATAAGAAACGGATGACACTGCGCTCAATCACGATGCCTACCAAACCGGAAACGCAGAACGCCGCTGGAATCGATAACAACAATGCAATGCCCGGCTCATTTGGAAGCACTTTTTGCATCACAAAGGTGGTGTAAGCACCTAGCATCATCATTTCGCCGTGCGCCATATTGATGACACCCATCACGCCGAAGGTGATGGCTAAACCGATGCCTGCAAGTACCAGAATCGAACCCAGGCTAATACCGAAATAAAGGGTTTCAATACCACTATAGAACGACTGGCTGCGAGCCAGCTTTTTCACGGCTGAAGCCGCAGCCGCTTTAACTTTGTCATCGGTATCATTTTGCGAAACTGCTTTCAGCTTGCCTAACACTTCCGGGTTGTGAACTTTTGCCAGCACATCAATGGCTGCTAAACGAACATTCGCATCAGCATCGGTTAATTTGCTGAACGAAATTACCATGTCATAGGCTGCTAAAACTTTTGCATCTTTTTCTTTCTGTTGATGAGAAATCAGAGCTGAAAGCTCAGTTGGGCTGACTTTACCTAACAGGCTTTTCACTGCGGTCAGACGCTTGCCTGCATCCGCATCATTCAAAGCTAATTGCGCAGATAATTCAGAGATTTGACGACGCAATGCATTATTCATTGCCACGCGTTTAAAATCAGAACTGTCACCCGTGACGGTTTGTTTCGTTTTGACATCGATAAACGTTTCACCCTGACGGATCACGATGATTTCGTCACTTTTGCGGTAAAACAGCTCGCCGTTATCTAATGCTGTAAATAGATCAGCGACATAAGATTCACCACTGTCAGCAATCGTGGTGATGGCTTCTTTCTTCGCCGCAAAATCACGACCACTTAATTCTTTTAATGCTTCATCAGTGGTCATCGCTTGTGCCATGACACTCCAGAAACCAATCATCAGGCTTAAACAAGCCACAATAATTCGACTGCATCCTGCTTTGTCTAATCGCATCATGCTTTCCTCGCCCTGGAGAAAACACGTGGTTTTCTCTTAAATTCCGAACTTCAATCCTTGATTCAGGGCGAAGTACTCTCCGCCCTGTCAGTCACGGAATTAACCGCCACATTTACCTGTTTTCACGTTGAAGTTGCCGCATGACAGCGGTTTACGCCAATCAGAGATCAGGTCTTTCGAACCAGGTAAGTAATCAGACCATGCATCGCCTGCTACTGTGCCTTTTGTTTCTGAAACCACTTCGAATTGACCGTCATCCTGAATTTCACCAATCAGAACCGGTTTAGTGATGTGATGGTTAGGCATCATTGCTGCGTAGCCACCGGTCAGGTTTGGCACAGTCACACCGATCAGAGCATCCTGAACTTTTGAAGGATCTGTGGTGCCTGCTTTCTCAACCGCTTTCACCCACATGTTGAAACCAATGTATGTTGCTTCCATCGGATCGTTGGTCACACGGTCTTTTTTCCCGGTGAATTTATGCCATTTTTCGATGAAGTCTTTGTTTGCTGGTGTATCCACGCTTTCAAAGTAGTTCCATGCAGCTAAATGACCCACCAACGGTTTCGTGTCGATACCAGACAGTTCTTCTTCACCAACAGAGAAGGCAACCACCGGGATATCCTGTGCAGAAATACCTTGATTACCCAGTTCTTTGTAGAAAGGAACATTCGCATCGCCGTTGATGGTTGAAATCACAGCCGTTTTCTTACCGGCAGAACCGAATTTCTTCACATCGGCGACGATTGATTGCCAATCAGAGTGACCAAATGGGGTGTAATTCACCATAATGTCTGACGCTTTTACGCCTTTCGACTTCAGGTACGCTTCCAGAATTTTATTGGTGGTACGTGGATAAACGTAGTCAGTTCCCAATAATGCCCAACGCTGAATCCCTTGATTCATCAGGTAATCGACCGCTGGAATTGCCTGCTGATTTGGTGCAGCACCGGTGTAGAATACGTTTTTAGAAGACTCTTCCCCTTCATACTGCACTGGGTAGAACAGCACGCTGTTCAGTTCCTCAACGACTGGCAGTACGGATTTACGGGAAACGGAAGTCCAGCAACCGAAAATGGCAGAGACTTTATCTTTTTGGATCAGTTCACGCGCTTTCTCAGCAAACAACGGCCAGTTTGACGCCGGGTCAACCACGACTGGTTCGATTTTCTTGCCCAGTAACCCGCCTTTTTTGTTCTGCTCGTCAATGAGCATCAGCATCGTGTCTTTCAATGTGGTTTCACTGATGGCCATAGTCCCAGACAGCGAATGCAACACACCGACTTTGATCGTGTTATCCGCAGCAAATGCGTGACCACCAAATAATGACGCAGCCAGAATCGAACTTGCGAGTAGTTTTCCTTTCATGCGTATTCTTCCTTAAATGAATTTTTCAGTACGAAACAACCCTTTCCAGATATCGGTTTGCCTTAAGTTTCAAGACAAACACTTAATCACTCAGCCTGTTCAGTATTGAAAAAAATATGGGGGCTGAATATGCGCAGATCGGGCCGCAGGACTACGTCAAATGACGCATAGGTGAATGATGGAGAATCAGATAAACTAACGCGCGAGAGTCAAATTTCTCATTGGTCGCAAGGAATGCGATTTCCCCCAATGATCATGGATGAGAACACGGCCCATTATGCAAAAAGTTCCAATTAATCGGCGTAAATACAACAAGTTAGTTGCCAACGAAATGCTGGAAGATTTCGCGCTGCGTTTCACCTCGAAACGAGCCCGAAAATGGTCAGCAAGCTGGATAGCCAACAGTGCGCTCGGTATTGTCTCATTTCTAGTTTTAGAAGCCTTAGGCGGCTCAATTACTCTCTCCTATGGCTCTGTCAATGCGCTGTGGGCGATCGTTGCTGTTTCCGCCGTTATCATTTTCAGCGGGATCCCCATCTGCTATTACGCCTCAAAATACGGTGTGGATATTGACCTGCTAAGCCGCGGGTCTGGATTCGGTTATATTGGTTCCACGATTGTTTCTCTGATTTACGCCTCCTTCACCTTTATCTTTTTCGCGCTGGAAGCGGCCATTATGTCGATGGCTTTGGAACTGCTGTTTGGTATTCCTCTATTTTGGGGATATATCATCAGTGCCGTTGCGGTCATTCCTCTCGTCACGCTGGGCATCACCAATATCAGCCGTTTTCAGATGTTCTCTCAGCCACTCTGGTTCGTGATGCAACTTGCTCCACTGTTCTATGTATTCCGTCATCCTGACTCACAGATTGATAAGTGGCTTGCTTATTCTGGTATCCATGAGAGTGGCGATCACTTTAACTGGTTACTGTTTGGCAGTGCCTCTGCAGTATTAATGTCGGTTATTGCCCAGTTAGGGGAACAAGTTGATTTTCTACGATTTCTACCGGAACAAAAAAAGACTGGTCGCGTTAAATGGTGGTTGGCAATGCTCTTTGGTGGCCCCGGCTGGATGATCTTTGGTTCGGCAAAACTCGCACTAGGCAGCTTTCTGGCGTGGCTGGCTGTCAGCCATGGATTTAGCACCACAGAAGCTGGCGATCCGGCTCATATGTATTTGAATGTTTTTAGCTATATGACAGCAAATACCAAACTGGCTCTGCTGGCTGCGGGTATGTTTGTCATCATGTCTCAGTTAAAGATCAATGTTGCGAATGCTTATGCAGGCTCTTTAGCGTGGTCTAATTTCTTTTCCCGACTGACGCACAACCATCCGGGACGAGTCGTCTGGATGGTCTTTAACGTTGTCATTGCACTGTTGTTGATGGAGCTAGGGATCTACCAACTCCTAGAGAAAACATTGCAAGTTTATTCCGTGCTGGTGCTGGCTTGGATTGGCAGTCTGGTGGCCGATCTACTGATTAACAAACCACTCGGATTAAGCCCCCCAGGTATCGAATTTAAACGATCCAAACTTTATGATATCAATCCGGTTGGGCTGGGCTCCATGATCATCGCGTCATCCGTTGGGTTTGCAGCCCACCTTGATGTGTTTAATGAAGAGGTCAAAGCATTCGCTTCCTATATTGCCTTCGCATTGCCATTTATTACCGCCCCGTTCATTGCGTGGTTCACCAAAGGCAGGTTTTATTTAGTTCACTCGTCCCCTGATACACTCATACCTCTTCACTCGCATGAAGAGCTCAGCTGCTCCGTTTGTGAAAATGTTTACGAACCTGAAGATATGGCATACTGCCCAGCTTATGGTGGTCACATCTGTTCTTTATGTTGTTCACTGGATGTCAGATGTCATGATAAATGCCGTCCCAAGGCAACATTACATGAACAGATACAGACATTACTGAACCCATATATTCCTGAACCCTTGCTGCATAAAATGTCAGGCCCTTTCAGTCAGTTTATGATTGTCATGGTCATTGTCAGTGGCTTTATGGCTGCCATATTTATGATCGCCTACAGCCAAATTCCATCGCTTGTGCCTGATAACATGCACTCTATCACTGCGGGGATGTTTAAAGCGTTCGTGATGCTGCTGATCCCGGTTGGCATTATCAGTGGTCTGTTTGTTTTGGCCCGAAATAGCAGTCGTAATGCGATCACAGAGCTGAAGGCGCACGCACAACTCTTGACGCAAGAAATCAGCGCCCACGAAAAAACGTCGAAACAGTTAGAACAGGCCAAGAAATCAGCTGAAACGGCGAATAACGCCAAAAGCCGTTATCTTGCTGGCTTAAGCCATGAATTACGTACCCCACTCAACGTATTACTCGGCTACGCCCAACTTTTAAGTGATGACCATAAACTCGATCATAAAACACGGGAATATGCCCATATTTTACGGCGGAACGGCAAACATCTGTCTGATCTGCTGGAAGGTTTGTTGGAGATTTCCAAAATCGAAGCGGGCCGCCTCGAACTGCAACGTGATGAATTCAATATCGCGACCATGCTGAATGAACTGGCCGACATGTTTGCCATGGAAGCGTCACAAAAAGGGTTGGATTTTGAATATGTGCCCTGCGCCAATCTGCCGGTACATATTGCATCAGATAAACAACGCTTACGCCAAATTCTGATTAATCTGCTGAACAACGCCATCAAATATACCAAACAAGGCAAAGTGACTTTTCGTGTTACCTACCGAAATCAGGTCGCGCGTTTTTCAGTGCAGGATACCGGCATCGGTCTTTCAGAACATGAAATTCAACAAATCTTCAGACCCTTCGAGCGGGTGCAAAATCAGAACACGCGCGCCATTCAGGGCACAGGGTTAGGGCTTACGATTTCGCATGCACTCTCTAACTTGATGGGTGGCGATATATCCTGTGAAAGCCAGCAAGGTGTTGGCAGTAATTTCACACTGACACTCATGATCACGACCGTCGAAAGCCCGATACAGGCGCCGTTGTTAATTCAGCAAAACGTCACGGGATACACCGGCAAACGCCAAACCATTCTGGTGGTAGATGATATTGAAGATCAGCGCAATCTGGTCAGCAATATTCTGACTCCGCTCGGCTTTGACGTTCTGCAAGCCGATGGTGCAAGTGCTGCATTCAAAATGGCAGAAACGCGCCTCATCAATCTATTTATCCTTGATATCACCATGCCAGAAATGAGTGGCTGGCAGCTCGCTATTCAACTCAGACAAAAAGGCATCCGCAGCCCGATCATGATGCTTTCAGCCAACATTCATGAGTTAGAGAAAAGTAACATGCTGGCGCAATATCATAATGATTATCTGAGCAAACCTATATCTCGTGAACAACTGCTGACGAAGCTGAGTAACCTGCTGCCAGTGAATTGGGTCTTTGAAAAAGAGCCGGAACCCATCGCTCCGGAGACACCAACAGACAGCCAATTGAATCAGCCAACGGCCATTCCATCTTACGAAGATCTCACGCAATTAGTGAATTTCGCCGAAATCGGTTTTATGTCTGCATTTCTCGAAAAGCTCGATGAAATTGTTCTTTCTGACACAGTCAGCGAGGCCTTTTTTGGCCCGATTCGGACAGATGCCTCTCAGTGCAAATTTGACAAAGTCGTCCACCATTTGAATGAGTTGATCCATGAGCATTATTGAATTCAGTAACATCATTGTTTTAGTTGTCGACGACTCGCCTGAATCACTGGGGATGCTGAACGCCACGCTAAATAAAGCGGGTTTAACGGTGTTGGTCGCCCTGAGTGGCGCTCAGGCATTGTCAATTGTAGAAAAAGTGAAACCTGATGTGGTGTTATTGGATGCTGTCATGCCAGAAATGGATGGATTTGATACTTGCCAAAAGCTCAAAGAAAAACTGCCAGCGACCCCTATCCTTTTTATGACCGGGCTCAACGACTCGCAGCATGTCATTCATGGATTTGAGGTGGGTGGCGTCGATTACATTACAAAACCTGTGGTACCCGACGAAGTACTGGCAAGAATCAAGGTGCACAGTCATAACGCTAAACTCGCAAAATCGGCCCAAGTCGCGCTGGATTATGCAGGTCAGTACATATTCTGTGTGTCGAAACAAGGTCGGCTGGAATGGGCCACGCCCTACGCCCAAGAGCTGATGAGCAAAATCAGCGGTGATATTCAGGAACCTTGGAAGACCATTCAACCTGACATTGCAAACTGGATAACATCAGAACACAGGAAAGAACCACTGCTGCTGAACCATTTTACCCCCCCAATACGAGCCGAATACGCTGGTGAATATGATCAGCTCCATTCATTGATCCGATTAGTTACGCCCAAAAAGAAAGGAACCGAAGAAGATCTCCAGCGGGAGCTGAATCTCACCAAACGTGAGTCTCAAGTGCTCTACTGGCTGTCATTCGGTAAAACCAACTGGGAAATTGCTACAATTCTCGAAATGAGCCCCAGAACAGTCAACAAGCATCTGGAGCAGATTTATAAGAAACTGAATGTTGATAACCGCACTGCGGCAGCAAGCATTTCGCTCCGGCTATTGGAGTAAAACTAGAGCCAAGTAGAAGCATGTTTGTCTTGGCTTCTACGATCCATGATGCTTCCAATGTTTGCGACAAAAAGCGCATATAATTTTCGGCTTATATTTCCCATTATTCTTCTAAAATGGCACGGATTGGAACATAGAAACTGCGCTTCGGTGCATCAATGACCACCTGAGTGGTAATACGGCGAATTTGCGGCACTTTTTCCATCAACTCCTGACTGAATTTGTCATATTCAGCGGCATTCGCCGCCGTCACCACGACCATCAGATCATAAGGGCCGGTGACATAATAAACCTGCTGGATGTCTTCGCGATTGGCAATCCAGTTCTTAAATAAGCTTAATGCAATATAGTTATCGCGCTCGATCTCCAACCCTGCGATAAACGTCATCACGTTCGATACATATTTCGGATCGACCACTGCAATCTCAGTTTGAATCACCCCTTCAGTACGCATTTTTTTCAAACGACGCTGAACAGCAGAAGCAGAAAGCCCAACTTTTTCGGCAATTTCCTCTGCCTGCACGCGGCTGTTTCTCTGAATGATATTGAGGATCTTGGCGTCAAATGTATCAAGCTGCATGAATTGAACTCTATTAAATAAAACCTGATTACCAGCAAATTCCTTTTGCTGCTGCGACTTTTTCTCTATCCACTCTGGTGCAATTTGCGCACCAGCTTAAAACATTTCCGATCTGTTCTGGTGAGCTGCATTTTTTCTGCAAAAACAACGCTGAAAATGCATTTTTCCGGCGTTTAAAAACGCTTTTCGCCGTTGAGCGGCCGCCATTTTGTAAATACTACAAGGGAATTGCAACGACAGCAGGATAGCACAATGTCAGAAATAGTCCGGCCACTCAGGAAGAAAACGCCCCTCGCACTGGAAGTAAACCAAGTGCATAAACGCTTCGGTGACAACGAAGTATTGAAAGGCATTTCATTACAGGCACATCACGGTGAAGTCATTTCCATTCTTGGCTCATCAGGCTCAGGTAAAAGTACCTTCCTGCGCTGCATTAATTTCCTGGAAACAGCTGATCAAGGCACCTTCATCATCAATGGTGAAGAAATTCGCCAGACCCGTGATCGCCATGGCAAACAACACCCAGCCGATTGGAAACAAATCGAACGCATCCGCCGTCGCTTAGGCATGGTGTTTCAGGGTTTCAACCTCTGGTCGCATCGCACGATTTTAGAAAACGTCATTGAAGCGCCTGTTTATGTTCTGAATCAGGATAAGTATGAAGCCACCGAAAAAGCAGAAGAATTACTGCAGAAAGTGGGGCTTTATCATAAACGCCATGAATACCCCTCTTTCCTGTCTGGTGGTCAACAACAACGTGCTGCGATTGCCCGTGCGCTGTGTATCAACCCGAAATTGATGCTGTTTGATGAGCCAACTTCTGCGCTCGACCCAGAGCTGGTCGGTGAGGTGCTGAAAGTTATCCGCGATTTAGCGGATGAAGGCCGCACCATGTTGCTGGTCACCCATGAAATGAATTTTGCCCGTGATGTTTCTGACCATGTGGTTTTTATGCATCAGGGTCTGATTGAAGAAGAAGGCTCGCCGGATCAGGTTTTCAATCACCCGAATAGTGAACGTTGCCGTCAGTTCACATCACAGTTTCGTCAATAAACCTCAATCAATACATGGAGTACCACAGCTATGAAAGCACATTTGACCGCCGGACTAATCGCCCTTGCCAGCCTCACCAGCACTGCTGCACATGCAGAGATCCGCTTTGGGGTATCGAATGAAGCATATCCACCGTTTTACACCAAAGATGCCAGTGGCAAATGGGCAGGTTGGGAAATAGATCTGTTGCATGCTCTGTGTGACGAGATGAAAGAAAAATGCACCATCGTGGATATGACTTGGGATGGTCTGATCCCGGGCCTGAAAGCAAACAAAATTGATGTGATCTGGTCTTCTATGTCGATCAATGATGATCGCAAAAAAGTCATCGCGTTTACCGATAAATATTACAACACCCCGACTGAAATCGTGGGTCTGAAAGACGAACCACACAAAGTCACTAAAGATGATTTGAAAGACAAAATCATCGGGACTTACGTGTCTTCCATTCAATCGGCTTATTTCAAAAAACATTACAGCGACGTGGCGACCGAGAAAAACTATCCAACACTGGATGAATCGCTGCAGGATTTGGTTTCTGGTCGTGTCGATTATGTCATTGCCGACTCTATTCCTTTGGCGGCATTCCTCAAATCATCAACTGGGAAAGAGTGTTGTGAAAGCAAAGGTCAGGTTCCTGATGATGCCGAAATCTTAGGCACTGGTATTGGTGGCGGTTTAAGAAAATCCGATACCGCTCTGACTGAGAAACTCAACAAAGCGATCGCTGCAGTACGCGCCAATGGTAAGTACAAAGAAATCTCAGCGAAATATTTCAGTTTCGATCCATACGGTAACTAATCATGGATATCTCAACCTACACCAGCTTACTGGCACTGGAAGCTCCGGGATGGGGTTCGGCCTTACTGAAAGGTACGATCACGACACTGGAGATTTCATTCGGTGCATTTCTGGCCGGGATTGGGATCGGGCTTGGCTGCGCATTGGGTAAATTAAACGGGAGCCGCACATTGGCTCCGGTTTTAAACCTTTACACCACTGTGGTTCGCGCCATTCCCGAGCTGATCCTGATTGTTGCCCTCTACTATGCCGGCACAGACTCCCTGAATGCGCTGTTAAATGCGCTGAGTTTTGAATCAGTGGAAATCAATGGATTCGCCACCGCCATTCTGGTGCTGGGGATTGTGCAAGGCGCTTATGCCACTGAAGTCATTCGAGGTGCGATCCTGGCCATCCCGACCGGACAAATCGAAGCCGGAAAGGCTTTCGGCATGCCGGCAACCATGCGTTTTCGTCGCATCATCCTGCCAGCCATGATGCCGACGGCACTGCCGGGGTTATCAAACCTGTGGGCATCGGTCACCAAAGACAGCGCACTCATCGCCGTTTTGGGTTATCAGGAGCTCGCGATGATCACCAAACTGGCCGCGAGTAACACCAAATTTTACTTCTTCTTTTTCTGTACAGCAGCACTGATTTATCTGGTGATCACCTTGTGTTCGAACTCGGTATTTGACTCGCTGGAGCGTCGTTTCCGCCGTGGTCAGGTTCGTCTGGGTTAAGGAGTTTTTAAATGGATTTTTCATGGATCACCCATTATTGGCCACTGCTTCTGAAAGGTGCTGAGCAAACCATCGCTTTGCTCGTGATTTCAGTCAGCCTCGGGTTTTTTCTGGCAGTCGTTTTGGCACTGTTACAAGTAATGGGGCCCAAACCACTGGCTAAATTTTCAAGCGGGTATTGCACCTTACTTCGCGGCACCCCGTTACTCGTACAGTTATGGCTGCTGTATTACGGGATTGGCTCACTGTTACCGATGATCCCGGGCATTCGCCATAGCTTCATGTGGCCTGTGTTACGAGAAGGTTTCTTCTTTGCCGCCGTCGCTTTCACCCTGAACTATGCAGCTTATGAAGCAGTAGTGCTTCGATCTGCCCTGCTCTCTGTACCCAAAGGTGAAATCGAAGCAGGTAAAGCTTTTGGAATGTCACGCTGGACGTTGATCCGTCGTGTTTGGCTGCCTCGTGCGATTCGTATTGCATTACCTACCATTGCCGGTGAGGTCGTCTTACAGCTAAAAGCAACGCCATTGGCATTTACCGTCACCGTGATGGATCTCTACTCCGTTGCCTACAAAATCAGACAAGACACCCTGCTCGTCTATGAACCACTGATTCTGGTTGCCGTCTTCTATGTCGCACTCAGTGCTCTCATCGTCAAAGTATTCGGACGCATTGAACGTCAGCTACCGGTTCGCCGCTGAATTGAAAAAGGATATAAAAATGACTCAAAAACCTTCTCGCACATTTCGGCCTGCGACACTCGCTTTAAATGCCGGTTTAGAACCCGATGCACTGACGCATGCGATTGCGCCAAATATCTCCATGTCAGTGAATAATAGCTTCATCCCTGGTGAAGGTGCTTTTTCTGCGAACGGTTTAGATCTGACGGAAACACCTTTTCTCTATGCGGGTTGGACGAACCCGACTGTACGTCAGTTAGAGGAGCGCTTAGCTGCACTGGAGAATGCTGAGGACGCCTATGCAGCCGCAACTGGCATGGCAGCAATGGCAGCCGTTTTCTTTTCGCTGCTGAAATCAGGTGATCACCTGATCATCAGTGATGTTTGTTATGCCGCGATCAACGAACTGGCTTTGCAGGTGATGCCTTCATTTGGCGTTGAGGTAACGGCAGTGAATTTGTCGCGGATCGATGAAGTAATTGCCGCCATCAAGCCAAACACACGACTCATCCATGCTGAAACCCCGAATAACCCACTGTTGCGCCTGACCGATCTACAGGCGCTTGCAGAAATTACCCGTGCAAAGAATATTCTGCTGTCTGTCGATTCCACGTTTGCGACACCGGTGGTGACCCGCCCTTGTGACTTTGGGGTGGATCTCGTGGTGCATTCGCTGACTAAATTTATCAATGGCCATGGCGATGCCTTAGGTGGATGCGTTGCGGGGAAAAAATCGCTGATTGCCAAAATCCGCTCAAAAGCCGGTGTCTATCTGGGGGCAAGCCTGTCGGCACAGAATGCATGGCTCATCATGCGCGGTATCGATACGCTTTTCCCGCGAATGAATATGATGTGCCAGTCGGCCATGAAAATTGCGGCATGGTTGGAGCAACATCCTCGCGTGAAATCGGTGATTTATCCCGGTTTGGCTTCACATCCTCAGCATGACCTGGCGCAACGTCAAATGGATCAGTTTGGCGGGATTGTCGTGTTCCAGGTAGACGATATCGACACCACTGAACAGCGCTTTGCCCATGAATCTCACCTATTCCACTATGCCTATTCGATTGGTCATCAGCGTAGTCTCGCTGTGCTGCTCAAAACCGAAGATTTAATGAAATCGACCTATCGACTGACGCCTGCGCAACAAAAGGAATATCTGCAATACGCGGGTGATGGTTTATTCCGCCTGTCGATCGGCTTGGAATCTGTCGAAGATATGATTGAAGACTTGGAGTGGATTTTACGATGACAGCCTCCAATACCATTTCAATCAGCCGAGCTGATACCAGAACATCGTCCGGAGATTTGCTCAAACTTGGCATCATGGTCTTGCTGTGGGGTTTCAGTTGGCCAGCTATGAAAATTTGCCTGCTTTCGATCAGCCCATTATGGTTAGCAACGATCCGTTTTGGCAGTGCAGCACTCTGTTTATTCCTGTTTACCGGTATGAGAGGTGAATTAAGACTGCCGGTAAAACAGGATATTCCGATCATTGCGAGTGTCGGTTTGTTACAAATGATAGCCTTTACCGTATTAGGTTTAATCGCCATGACAAAAGTTGCAGCAGGACAAGCCGCTTTACTCGCCTACACAACGCCACTATGGGTTTCACTGATCACCGTGGTTGTTTTGCGCCGGTCGCTGGAAAAAAGTCAGCTGTATGCGGTGATAGCGGGCTTGCTCGGCATTGTGGTCGTTATCTCACCATCACTGTTGGGCTGGCAATCAGCTGCAATTATTGGGGATATCATGCTGTTAGGCGCAGCGCTATGTTGGAGCATCGTCATTGTTCATGTGAAGCAACATCCATGGCATGGTAGTCCGCTGATATTAGCGCCATGGCAAATGTTGCTATCCGCACTGCCGCTTATGATCATCGCATTGGTCACAGAAGGGATACCTCATATAAATTGGAATACTGAGTTAGTTAGCCTGTTAGTGTTTATTGGCCCGCTTGCAACCTGTTTCTGTTTTGTAATTTCTTTGGCGGTCGGTAGACGCATCAACTCAGTTTCTATGTCTGTGGCAACCTTAGGCGTTCCGGTTATTGGGCTGTTCTCTTCGATTATCTTTTTGGGTGAGAAAATGACGCTAGCGATAACCGTGGGGGTCGTTTTGATCCTCTGTAGTCTGGTTGGAATATTAGTTGGTCCAGCCAAAATGGGAAAAGCCAGAAAATAATCTGGCTTTTTTGTCGGTGTGAACAAATCACCGATCTGATCGCATTCGGACATAAAGAAGATTAATCAGTACTGAACATTGTCATTGCCCACAACATGTTGGATTTTCATCTGGACATGGTGCAGGTCGGTGGTTCGAGCCAATGATTTAATACTCAATGACAACGCCTTCGCCGCTAATTCAATATCTGCAATTTTAACCGCTTCGGCAGGATGATGACTCACGCCACCCTCACAACGCATAAACAACATCCCGATTGGACATAAAGCCGCAATGGCAACACCATCATGGCCTGCGCCGCTGGGTAGTGTCAGCGATTGACCTTGCACTGACTCAACTGCCTCAGTAAGTACGTCTTGTAATAGACGATCACAAGGTGTGGCGTCAGCATCATAAAAACAATGATGAGAGAACGTGAGCTGACGATTCGCGGCAATCGTTTCTATGCGCGCTAAAATTTCAGCCAACGCGGCATCGCGTTTGTCATTGCAGGCGGCTCGAATATCCAGACTAAACTGAACGAGCGAAGGAATCACATTCACTGCACTCGGCTTGCATTCCAGCTTTCCAACCGTCGCAACTACCTCGTGCTCTTTGGCAATTTTCTCCACCTCCAGCACCACTTCACTGGCTCCTACCAACGCATCTTGTCGTAGATTCATCGGCACAGTTCCGGCATGACCTGCCACCCCCTGCAGGGTGATCATCAAACGTTTCGCGCCATTGATTGCACTCACCACGCCCAAGGCTAAACCCGCCGTTTCCAGCACCGGGCCTTGCTCAATATGCAGTTCCAGATAGCCAATAAAATCTTCCGTTCGACGTTTTGCTTGTGAGATGAGATCCGGATTTAAACCAAAATCAGCCAGCGCCTGAGCCATCGATAGCCCGTTGTGATCAGGTTTCGACAGCCAGCCTTGTTCCCATTCCCCTGTCAGGCCTTTACTGCCTAACAAGGTCACATCAAAACGAACGCCTTCTTCATCGGCAAAACCGACGATTTCAATCGCAAACGGGAAGCGCTTCCCCTGCTGATGAAACTGCCGCACCACTTCAATCGCGGTGACAACCCCGAGAATGCCATCATATTTGCCGGCATTGCGGACGGTATCGAGATGCGAGCCCAGCAATAAGGCAGGAGCCCCCTGCGTCAGACCTTCATAACGGCCACAGATATTTCCGACCGCATCTTGCCAGACGCGCATACCGGCTTCCCGCATCCATTCCCCTGCGAGTGCATTGGCCTGATAATGCTGGGCAGACAGATACACCCGCGTGACGTCATCAGATGATTCACTCAATTGAGCCAGCACCAGACAGCGCTCATGAATACGAATGCCGGAATCCATCTCACACCCCTGCAGTTGCGTAGACATCCCATGCAGCTTGTAACGCAGCACCTTGGGTGGTTTTAAAACCGAAGCGATTGAGTACAGCTTCTAACGCAGATAAGGTGGTCATGACACAATCTTTCCGGGCGTTGTAGCCCATCGTACCAATACGCCAGATTTTGCCGTGCAGCGGGCCAAATGAGGTGCCAATTTCAATACCAAAATCGTTGAGCAAAGTTTGGCGGATCTGTTCACCATGCACGTTTTCGGGAATATACACGCCGAGCACGTTATTCATTTTGTGTTTCAAATCGCCGAACGGTTTCAGCCCCATGCCCTGCACACCCGCCAACAGCGCTCTGCCATGTAACTCATGACGGGCGATGCAGGTATCAACGCCTTCCTGCAAAATAATGCGGGCACATTCACGGGCACCAAATAACATACTGGTTGCCTCGGTATGATGATTAAGACGCTCAGGGCCCCAATAATCCATCACCATGCCCAAATCGAAATAATTGGAATAAATAATTTCGTCTGAACCATCTTCATGGCTGGCATTGCGAATACCTTGTTCCACATGCTTACGCTTGCGAACAACCTCAGCAAAGCGATCACTCAAAGTCACCGGTGAACTCCCTGAGGGGCCGCCGAGACATTTCTGTAATCCGGCAGAGACGGCATCTAAACCCCAGGCATCAACTTCCATCGGGTTTCCACCGAATGAAGCCGTCGCATCGGTATAAAACAGCACATCGTGACGGTGGCAGATTTCGCCCAATTCAGCCAGTGGTTGCAGCATGGTCGTCGAGGTATCACCTTGTACGGTGAGTAATAATCTTGGGCGAATTTTGACAATCGCATCTTCAACCATCTGCGGATCAAACACTTCGCCCCAAGGCACAGAGATCGTATGCACGTCAGCACGGCAACGACGGGCGATTTCACACAACAGATCGCCAAAGCGACCCATTACAGGCACTAACACCTTGTCACCAGGGCGGATCGCCGAAACCAGCATGGCTTCAATCCCGGCTCGGGAAGTGCCATCGATCAGGAACGTCCATTGGTTTTGTGTTTTATACAACGCACGATAGAGTGCCATTGTCTGATTCATGTAATCGGTCATGATCGGGTCATATTGCCCGACCAATTGCGCCGACATTGCACGTAATACACGCGGGTCAGCATTGATTGGGCCCGGCCCCATGAGCAATCGCGCTGGCGGATTAATTTGATCAAATTGCTGAATATCTAACATAGCCAATACCTTTATTGCTGCGGGCTATTCCCTATCGGGAAGCCCTTATCCATTCCTTGACGGATTCTGTCGAAGACAAAATCCCGTTATTCCTGTAGTGCCGCACCGTCTGATCGTGGGTCCGTTGTCACTTGATCAACACCATCAGCAAATGCAGTAATGGCACCGGCATGTCCCATCAGCTCTGAACAAGCTGCGACATTTTTAATTTGATGACCTTGTTGATGCAGGGTTTGCTGTAATTGCTGATCAAGATCAGCCTCAATTTTGAGATCATGCTCGTTATCACCCCAGGTTCGCCCCAGCAGCCAACGGGGTTCTGCAATTGATGTCGCTAAAGATTTCTTCTGGTAGAGATGACGCCAGATCATGGCGGCCTGAGTTTGTGGCTGACCTTCGCCCCCCATGGTGCCGTACACCATATTTCGCCCGTCATGCAGTTGAGCAAATGCGGGGTTGAGGGTATGAAATGGGTGGATACCACCCCGTAACTGGTTGGTTGCACCGGCTTCCAAGCTAAAACTCACACCACGATTATTCCAAAGCAGTCCTAATTCAGGAATGACAACACCAGAACCAAATTCCCAGTAGATACTTTGAATGAAACTGACCATCCGCCCTTGTTTATCTCGTGCACCCATCCAGATGGTGTCGCCGGGAATCGCAGGGTTCGGCCATGGAGCAGCTTGTTTCAGACTGATCTCAGACGCTAATTTTTCAATGCCAGCCTCGGTTAACCAGCGTTCAATATTTTTGCTGGTTTGCCGCGGATCTTGCGCTTCTGCATTCCGCACCCGAAACGCTTGTTTCGTCGCTTCAATCAATAAATGCAGTTGTGTTGCTTCATCGAGTGATTCGTCATACAAACGATCGAAAATCGCCAAAATCAGTAACGAAGCAATGCCCTGCGTCGGCAACGGTAAGTTATAGAAGTTGCCCTGAGTGGTTTTGACTGATAACGGTTCAACCCAGGTGGCGTCATAGCGGTTTAAATCATTCAGTGTCAGTGGCGAACCTTGAGCAGACAATACATTCGCGATTTCACGAGCGGATTCACCGCAGTAAAAATCGTCCAGCCCGACCTGACTCAAATGCGTGAGAAAGTCTGCCAGCGGTTCGTTTTTCAACGTTTCACCAGCCACCAGCGTCTGTTGATTTGGCAAATAACGCTCACAAAATGCAGAGAAACCAGAGAACTCCTTGGCTGTTTTCTGACTTGCGGCAACCAGACTCTCAGTAACAACGATGCCCTCTTTTGCTAGCTGAATCGCATCTCGCAGCAAACCATCCAAACCAATGAGAGGTTGCCACTTAGCACTGAGTTTTAACGCGGCATTCCAACCAGCTACCGTTCCTGCCACCGTCAAAGCTGCATCGGCACCCCGCGATGGAATAGCACTGTAACCTTTCTGCTGATACCAATCTAAAGTCGCTTGTTCTGCACTGACGCCTGCGGCATTGATTGCAACCGGTGTTTTACCCGGTTCATGAATCAGCCAAAAGCCATCACCCCCCAAACTGTTCATATGTGGGTATGCCACAGCGATAGCTGCGGCAGCAGCGACCATCGCTTCAATGGCGGTGCCACCGTCACGTAAAATGGCCATGCCTGCTTGCGATGCCTGAAAATGCGAGGCGGTAAATGCACATTGATTCATAGGTTACGCCTCTGACATCACGTTACTGAATAATCGGGCAATGGCTAATAACGTCATGTCGCTACCACGCTTTCCGATGATCGAACAGCCGAATGGAACGCCATTCACCTTCACCAACGGCAAATGTACCTGCGGCAAACCGGCTAACCCGGCCAAGGCGGTTAAGCCCAATAATTTCATGCGAAAATCAGCTAGATCAGCATCAGATGCGGTTCTTAGCGGTGCTAAATCAGGTGTGGTTGGGAGTATCAGAAACGATTGTTCCAGCACCGCGTCGATTTCTTCTTTCCACGCGACTTGCGCTGCTTTGGCTTGCGTTTCTTCTGTTTCAGTCAGCGTTGCCGCCCACTGAAAGCGTTCTGCAATATCTTTTGCAAATGCATTCAATCGAGGCTCTACCCATTCGAAATGGGTGCGGGTAATTTCCCGACCTTGCAGAATACGGAAAGTTTGACTCATATCGGCGAGTCGTTCTGCAGGAAATGCCCAGTTGTCAGTTTTGGTTGCGATCGTCCGACTGGCAAAGCGAATCGGTTCGACAGCCGCCTGCAAGGCAGCCGGTAACATCGCAAATAACTCATCAGCCCATAAAAAACTTACGTTTTGCGGCTGTTGTACTGGCGATAGAAAAACAACTTCACCCACACGCTCTAACGTTTTTGCATCGCGACATAACCAACCCGGGGTATCAAAACACGGTGCAAGCGGGATCATATCAAACGTCGGTAAACGACCATGCGTCGGGCGAATGCCATACAACCCGTTGTAACAGGCAGGTACACGGATTGAACCACCGGTATCCGTCCCTAATCCGACATCCGCTTCACCTCGTGCTACTGCCACCGCACTGCCACTGGAAGAACCGCCGGGAAGCCGATCTGGAGTCACCGGATTGATCGGTGTTCCGAAATGGACATTGCAGCCATTCAGGCTATAGGCCAGCTCATCGGTCTGTACGCGCCCGACCACATAAATGCCTGCCTGAAATAACGCATCCAGCACAGGCGATGTCTTCGTCGCCGCGGTATGTTCATTAAACCAGGTCGGGTTACCCGCCCCTGTGTGGTATCCCGCCACATGATAGAGATCTTTATAAACCAGACGTAGGCCGTGCAATGGTCCATCCTGAACGGCACGAAATGCATGGGGCCCGTGCGGGCAATAAACCGAAAAGTCTGACATGTTCACACGTCCTTCTGAACAATCGTTAAAACCATTAAACAACTTTAGTTTCTTTTAGTAAATACAAGGGAACTATTATTTCTTTTGTTTCGCTAAAAAAATCTGTGTGGTATGGCAATCACACAGATTTCCCATCAGAACAAAACTGGATGCAGCTCTTTGTTAGCTGAATGTCGGTTCCAGTTCATCTAACTCATCAAACACGGCATCAATCGCCTGCACACTGCTGTCGTCTGACTGTAACTGCAGGCACAAATTCGAAACCACACTCACCAACGCCATCGCACTGGCATAACTGGCGAAACCACCGGGGCTGAGCTGATGACATGTCATCGTCCAATCTGCTGAGGCAGCATGTTCTAAACCGGAAGGATCTGTCACTAATAAGCACTTCACCGGCGATTTACCCACCCACTGCATTAAACGTTTGATCAGTTCAGGGCGGCGACGCATCGCAATCAAAATGATTAAATCATCTTCGGTGAGCTGACTGAGCTCTTCCGACAAGGTCTGGCCCGGTTGCGGTAATACATCAACGGAACGACGGAGCTGTAATAACTGTTGCCGCCAGTGCAACGCCACCGGATAGCTATTACGAAAACCAATCACCTTCACCTGTCGGGCCTGACAAATGGTTCGCATGATTTGTTCCAGCGGTAGTCGCTGCAAATCATTCAGGGTCTGCTGCCAGTTCCTCGCTTCCTGCGCCTGATGATTACTCAGCAACGTGCCGATGTCAGCCGGTTGCTGATCCGATAATAACGGCGAACCAGACGTCTGTTGAATACGGAGCCCCTGCCGTACCTCTGCAAATCCTTCATAGCCCAGACGTTTGAAGAAACGGCTTACGACCGGTTTCGACACTTTTGCCAATCGCGACATATCGGCACTGGAGTAAATTGCCAATTCTGATTCATGTGTCAGCAGAAATTCAGCTAATTGACGTTCTTTCGGACCCATCTGTTCCAGCTGATGGTAAATACGTTGGGCAAGTTCAGATCGGGGCATAGAAAAGTCTCTTCAATTCAATCCATCAATTATAAGGCTGGCGGATAGCCTAGAAAACTGCTTCTAAATCAGTTTCTTTCGCTGGCTTTTCAGAAGGCAGTTCCGTTTCAATGCCATCTAAATGTGCCAACATCAGAGTCTTTAGCACGAATCAAGCCATGTCAGTCATGCGTTTGCCTTCAAATAGAGTACTTGAGATTGAATAACCATGCCAAAGAAAGTGATTATTCCAAAAACAGGAATACTAAAATCAGAATTAATTCATTCTGAAGCGCATGTTTCATCGTAATAATAGTGTTCGAAGACATGAATGATGTCACCGTACCCTATTCGTGATGAAGGAATTCCCATGAACAATTTCAGTTACCGCAATACCACCCAGATCCACTTTGGTCAGGGTCAAATCGCTAAAATCCGTGATGAAATGCCTGCTGATGCCCGAGTCCTCATTACTTATGGTGGCGGTAGCATCAAGAAAAATGGGGTGATGGATCAAGTTCTCACCGCATTGGAAGGTACTACCTATTTTGAATTCGGTGGCATTGAACCCAATCCGCATTTTGAAACCCTGATGAAAGCTGTTGAAGTGGTGAAAAAGGAAAACATCAACTTCATTCTGGCTGTGGGTGGTGGTTCCGTCATCGATGGTTCTAAGTTCATTGCTGCCGCCGCTTTATACCCCAATGATCCATGGGAAATTATTCAAACCTATGGTGCCAAAGTGACTCAAGCCGTACCATTAGGCTGTGTACTGACACTGGCTGCGACCGGTTCAGAGATGAACAATGGCGCCGTCATTACCAAAGCTGCCACCCAAGACAAACTGTTTTTCTTCTCTGAACATGTTTATCCAAAATTCTCGGTGCTTGATCCAACAACCACCTACAGTCTGCCGCCACGTCAGATTGCAAACGGTGTTGTCGATAGCTTCGTACATATCGTTGAACAGTATGTGACTTATCCGGTCAACGCCAAGGTACAGGATCGTCTGGCGGAAGGTCTGTTGCTGAATATTCTGGAAGATGGCCCGAAAGCGCTGGAAACACCATCCGATTATGATATCCGTGCAAACCTGATGTGGTCTGCCACCATGGCGCTGAATGGTCTGTTGTCAACAGGTGTGCCTGCCGATTGGGCAACCCATTTGATCGGTCAGGAAATTACCGGTTTATATGGCTTAGACCACGGTCAGACATTGGCCATCGTGATTCCGGCTGTTTGGACTTATAAGAAAGAAGCGAAGAAAGCCAAATTACTGCAATATGCAGAACGCGTCTGGGGCATCACTGAAGGTGATGACGATGCCCGAGCAAGCGCAGCCATTGAAAACACCCGCCAGTTCTTTGAACAAATGGGCGTGAAAACCCGTTTGAGTGACTATGGTCTGGATCGCTCCGTGATCCCTGCCGTTGTTGCCAAACTGGAAGAACATGGCCATGTGCAATTGGGTGAAAGAGCCGATATTACTCCGCAAGACGTCAAAGCCATTTTAGAACTTGCCCTGTAATTTCATTAATCGTTGTTATTGTTTATGTGCCCGTGAGAGTAATCCACGGGCTTTTTTGTATGTGCCTTTCTGAATACCTCGTTTCTATTTCCACTACCATACCCCACCAGCTCAATAATCGATTATCAATAAGGAACCTCATTAGGCACATAAAGTCAAAAAATAGTATTTATGTGCAATTTAAAGCACATTAAAAAGTAATAATGATTAAATAACTTTAATGTGCTAAATTAATTACATTAAGCAAAAAAATATAATTAATGTTCAAAAATAGGAGCATTAAATATGAGAGAGAAATCAGCCACAGCCATTGCAGAAGAACTGGGTGAGCGCCTTAAGCAGGCTCGACTGAATCACGACCTAACTCAGGCCGAAGTGGCAGAAATCGTGGGAGTCACACGAAAAACCATCCTCAATGCAGAAAAAGGAAAAGTGCCATTAGATATTTTTGTTGCCATCATGGTCGCGTTGGATTTGACAGCACAGCTGGATCTTTTCCTCCCCAAGCAGGAAATCTCGCCCCTTCAACTGGCCAAATTACAAGGGAAAAAGCGTCAACGCGCCTCCAGACAAAGAAAGCATAATGACGAGGATACGCCAGAATGGTAATGGAAGTTATCAATGTCACCTACCAGCAATATGAAGTTGGTGCGGTCAGTTTTGATACCGAAACGGGCGTTGGTGCCTTTGAATATGAACCCGGTTTTATCAGACAAGGCATCGAACTGGCTCCACTTAAAATGCCTTTGGCTAGACGTATCTACAGCTTTCCAGAGCTGGATTTTAATACCTTCAAAGGGTTACCGGGGTTGATTGCTGATTCACTACCGGATGATTTTGGTAACGCCGTACTGAATGCATGGGTTGCCACACAAGGTAAATCACCGGATGAAATCTCCCCCTTGCAGAGACTGCAATATACAGGGAAGCGCGGTATGGGGGCGCTGGAATACGCACCCGCCACCAAAGTAAAAAGTCTGAATGCCTCAAAGCAGGTCGAAATTGAATCCTTGGTTTCTATTGCCCAAGAAATATTAGACTCCCGCGGGAGCTTTACCGTTGAACTCAACAAAGATGGTCAGGAAGACCGGGAAGCCATGCTGTCTTTGCTCTCGGTTGGCATGAGCGCAGGCGGCGCACGACCCAAAGCCGTGCTGGCCTTTAATGACACCTTTTCTCAGGTCCGCTCCGGGCAGGCTAATGTTCCCGAAGGGTTTACGCACTATCTGATGAAATTTGATGGGGTCAGCGAACACAATAAGAATCAAGAGACTTTCGGTGACCCTTTAGGGTTTGGCGCCATGGAGTATGTCTATCATTTGATGGCAAAAGCGTGTGGTATTGACATGATGCCCTGCCAGTTGCTGCACGAAGGAAAACGCAGGCATTTTATCACGCAGCGTTTTGACCGCCTTGGTAATAAAAAAATACACATCCAAACATTAAATGGCATGGCCCACATTGACTACAAAAAGCCAGGCTCTTTCTCTTATGCGGAGCTTTTCTCTGTAGCCAGACAACTTAAACTGCCCGCATCGGCTGCAGAGCAATTACTGCGCAGAATGACCTTCAATATTGTCGCCAGAAATCATGACGACCATTCTAAAAACTTTGCATTTATGTTTACGGGAAATAAATGGTCCCTCGCCCCGGCCTATGACTTAGCCTACAGCTATAAACCCGGCAGTAAATGGGTTAACAGTCATTGGATGAGCTTGAATGGTAAACGCGACAACTTTACCCGTCAGGATTTTTACTCCCTGAATAAATTAAGCCCGCTCTTTACCAAAGAACGGATCAACAACATTCTGGATGAAACCATCGAAACAGTTGCAAACTGGCGCAACCTCGCCACAGCCGAAGATGTCCCTGCCTCGCTGATTACAGAGGTCGAGTCAAACTTAAGGTTAAATATTTGATGAACTAACACATACCGGCTGAATATGACCTCACCATTTCTGATGACATAGATGCTCGTTTAACTCCAGAGAAGTTCATAGACTTTTGCTATAAAGCCTAATAATAATGAGGGAAATTCTTTTAATCCAAAGCATTAAACAGGAGTACAACAATATGAGCATGCATTTCAAACCCCGAAGGGCAACCTGTATTGTGGAGTGTGATCAGGGGATTTTGCTAACCGAAACGGCCCACGGGATGCTGCTATTACCCGGCGGCCAGGCCAATAGAGGGGAATCCCGTCTGGAAGCCGCCATTCGGGAGCTTAAAGAAGAAACCAATCTGCAGGCACATGCTGCTATTTTTTTGTTCGATCATGAATCACGATCAAATCGGCATAAAGTCTTCTATCTGATCGCAACAGGAACACCAATCCCGATGGATGATGCTAAAGCCCTGTTCTACCTCGATACATTACCTGCCGATAAGGCCGCATTGTTATCTCCGGCGACCAAAGAAATTATCGAACGATTTAAAACGGTTAAAGCAGAGCACCAGCATCATCTGGATGCACTCCGCACTATTTGCCTTAAAGATAAGTTGCCACTCTAAATTGTTTATTCTATTAAAGTGACCAGCCATTTGCAGGTTGTTTTACTGGCTGGTCCCATTTCCAACTCATTCTTTGCTTTCTACTTCAAATCGCTTTGCAATTTGGCTGATCACACTACGCTCGGTGCGAATAAATTGAATAAACGCCTCCATCACCGGCGACAAACGTTTACCCCGCGCATGTACCAGACACCAACTACGATAGAGTGGTAACTCTTTGACTGATAACTCCTTCAAATCGCCACTTTGTAACTCGCGATAAACGGCATGACGAGGTAAAAACGCCAAGCCTAAGCCTGCCAAAACCCCCTCACACTGGGCTTCATGAGAATTAAGCTCCATCGTCCGCGCAAAATGTACCCGTTTTTGCTGGAAAAACTCCTCACAGGCTTTGCGCGTTCCCGATCCGGGCTCACGGATCAGCAGTGGATAATCCTGCAGATCTTTCAGCGTCAATTCATCGTTCCGATCCTGACATAAGGGATGTGACGGCGGCGCCACGACAACGATTGGATTGTTCAGAAAAGGCATAAATTCCAGCGCCATGTCTTCCGGTACTAACGACATGATCACCACGTCATCACGATTCTCCGCAATACGCCGGATGATTTGCGCCCGGTTTACCACCCGGAGTAATGGGCTGACATCTGGGAATCGCTGCTGAAAGGCAGCCAACAGATGTGGAGTCAGATATTTTGCACTGGATTCCGCCGCAATTCGCAACTGACCTTTCAGAGAGCCACGTAAATCTGATAACTCCATATCCAAATCATCAAGTCGCTGAAAAATATCTGTGGTAGCTAGCAGCAGTCGTTCCGCCGCCGCCGTCAGATAAAGCTTCTTACCGACATATTCAAACAAGGGATGGTCAATTAACTCTTCCAACTGACGGATTTGTAAACTAACAGCCGGTTGAGTCAATGCCATTATTTCTGCTGCGCGACTATAGGAAAGTTGCTCACAAACAGCACGAAACACTTGTAATTGCCGTAATGTGATACGCATCAATGAGTTTCGCATCTCCCCTCCAGATGAATAAGTAATTACTTATAGTAAACACAATAAGAATTAATTTAAATTAATTCCTGATTCGACGTAGGGTTAAGATGTTTAGGAATCGTTCATTAATGAACAGTCAAGGAGGCAGTTTTCGTGATCAAAAAAATTCTGATTGCCAACCGGGGTGAAATCGCCGTCCGCATCGTTCGTGCTTGTTCCGAATTAGGTATTCGCTCAGTTGCCGTCTACTCAGATGCAGATCGTCATGCTCTCCATGTCAAACGAGCCGATGAGGCATACCCTCTGGGTGCAGATCCGCTGGCGGGTTATCTCAGCCCACAACGCTTGGTCAGTCTGGCCGTAGAAACTGGTTGTGATGCACTGCATCCCGGTTATGGTTTCTTGTCAGAGAATGCACAACTGGCCGAGTTATGTGCTGAACATGGCGTAAAATTTATTGGCCCGAGTGCTGAAGTTATTCGCCGTATGGGTGATAAAACCGAAGCCCGCCGCAGCATGATCGCTGCCGGCGTACCATGCACACCGGGCACAGAAGGCAATCTAGCTGACTTGGCTCAGGCCATCAGCGAAGCTGAACGTATTGGCTATCCCATCATGCTGAAAGCCACGTCCGGTGGCGGTGGTCGCGGTATTCGCCGCTGTAATAGTCGCGAAGAGTTGGAACAGGCCTATCCGCGTGTTATTTCGGAAGCAACCAAGGCTTTTGGTTCTGCGGAAGTGTTTCTGGAAAAATGTATCGTTAACCCCAAACACATTGAAGCGCAGATCCTTGCCGATAGTTTTGGGAACACCGTGCATTTATACGAGCGGGATTGCTCAATTCAGCGCCGCAACCAGAAATTGATCGAAATCGCCCCCAGCCCGCAACTGACCCCTGAACAGCGCGCCTACATCGGTGAACTGGCAGTCCGGGCTGCAAAAGCGGTCGGTTACGAAAATGCCGGGACCGTCGAATTCCTGCTGACAGGTGATGAAGTTTATTTCATGGAAATGAACACCCGTGTGCAGGTGGAACATACCATTACCGAAGAAATTACCGGTATCGACATCGTACGTGAACAGATCCGTATTGCTTCCGGTCTGGCGTTATCAATTAAACAGGAAGACATCCGACATCAGGGTTTTGCACTGCAATTCCGTATCAATGCAGAAGACCCGAAAAACAATTTTTTCCCCTCCTTCGGCAAAATAACCCGCTACTACGCACCGGGTGGTCCGGGGGTACGCACAGATACCGCTATCTATACCGGTTATGTGATCCCCCCTTACTACGACTCGATGTGTCTGAAACTGGTGGTCTGGGCACTGACCTGGGAAGAGGCATTAGCCCGAGGTCTGCGTGCGCTGGATGATATGCGGGTGCATGGTGTGAAAACAACCACCCCCTACTACCAACAAATCTTGCGTAATCCTGAATTCCGAACCGGCGAGTTCAATACCAGTTTTGTGGAAAACCATCCAGAACTGCTTGAATATTCAGAAAAACGCAGCCCGGAACAACTGGCTCTCGCTATTGCAACGGCAATCGCGGCATACGCCGGACTATAAGTATTTCAGAGCGGAACTCCGAACGAGGAAGAATTGAACATGAGCAAAAAAATTACCATCACCGATACCATTCTGCGCGATTCACACCAATCGTTACTGGCCACGCGTATGCGTACCGAAGATATGCTGCCGATCTGCAGCAAACTGGATCAAGTAGGTTACTGGTCACTGGAAGTCTGGGGCGGCGCAACCTTTGATGCTTGCGTGCGTTTTCTGAAAGAAGATCCGTGGGAGCGTCTGCGTCAGTTACGTCGGGCGCTGCCTAATACCCGTCTGCAAATGTTACTGCGCGGCCAGAACCTGCTCGGCTATCGCCATTACAGTGATGACGTGGTAGAAGCCTTTGTTGCCAAAGCTGCTGACAACGGGATCGATGTCTTCCGTGTCTTCGATGCCATGAACGATGTGCGCAATCTGGCGACTGCCATTCGCGCCGTTAAAAAAGCCGGCAAACATGCACAGGGAACCATCTGCTATACCACCAGCCCGGTTCACACCATTGATGCGTTTGTTGCTCAGGCTCATGAACTGGTTGCGCTGGGTGTCGATTCGATTGCCGTAAAAGACATGGCAGGATTGCTGACCCCTTATGCCACCGGTGATCTGGTGAAAGCACTGAAAGCCGCGGTTGATCTGCCGATTTTTGTTCATTCGCACGATACTGCGGGTGTGGCGAGCATGTGTCAGCTTAAAGCCATAGAAAATGGCGCGGATAACATCGATACCGCGATTTCCAGCATGGCCTGGGGCACCAGCCACCCGGCGACTGAATCCATGGTGGCGGCATTACGTGGCACTGAATACGACACCGGTCTGGATCTGGAATTGCTGCAGGAAATTGGCATGTATTTCCACGCGGTCCGTAAAAAATATCATCAGTATGAAAGTGATTTCACAGGTGTCGATACACGCGTTCAGGTGAATCAGGTGCCGGGTGGTATGGTTTCCAATCTGGCTAACCAACTGAAAGAACAAGGTGCTCTGAGTCGCATCAATGAAGTCTTCGATGAAATTCCGCGTGTGCGTAAAGATCTGGGTTATCCGCCACTGGTGACACCAACCTCTCAGATCGTTGGTACACAGGCAGTCTTCAACGTGCTGGCAGGTGAGCGTTATAAAACCATCACCAACGAAGTGAAACTGTACCTGCAGGGGCGCTACGGTAAATCTCCGGCACCGGTCAATGCCGCATTGCAACGTCAGGCGATTGGTAATGAAGAAGTCATTGATGTCCGCCCTGCCGACCTGCTGAAACCAGAACTGGCCAAATTGACCGCAGAAATCGGTGCATTGGCCAAATCAGAAGAAGACGTACTGACCTTTGCCATGTTCCCGGATATCGGTCGGAAATTCCTGCAGGATCGGGAAAACGGAACGCTGACACCGGAAGTATTACTGCCACAACCAGACTCACAGGCTGCACAGACCGTTGCCAAAGAAGGAATGCCGACTGAATTCGTGATCGATGTACATGGCGAGTCTTATCACATTGATATCACCGGGATTGGCATTAAGAGTGACAACAAACGCCATTTCTACATGTCCATTGATGGCTTGCCGGAAGAAGTGGTATTTGAACCACTCAATAATTACGTCGGTTCAGCCTCTGGCGGTAAACGGAAACAGGCTACATCTCCAGGGGATGTCAGCACAGCCATGCCGGGTAATATTGTTGATGTACTGGTGAAAGAAGGCGATAGCGTAAAAGCAGGTCAGCCACTGCTGGTAACAGAAGCAATGAAGATGGAAACTGAAATCATGGCGCCAATCTCCGGCAAGGTGAAAGCCGTGCATGTAGCCAAAGGGGATCGTGTCAATCCGGGCGATGTACTGATCGAGATTGAAGGCTAACCGATAAACTTTCTTCGATTCAACTTTGCTAAACCTAATGCCGAACCATTAGTTAAATGGTTCGGCATTAGCATAATGCAGATCTAAAATAAATACTTATTATTAAATTACGATTTACAGGTTATTATATACCATTCGGGTTGCGCATTTATTATACAGGGCATACAGTGTCATTTAGATTTACCGTTAAAAGTCAGCACTTTACATTACTACTTGCAAGCTATTTCACCTTAATATTCAATCTTCCATTTTTCCGTGAGACATGGAAAGTAATAAGCTCAATTGAGAACATAAAGACTGGATTTATTGTTTCAATTCCGTTTTTTGTTCTATTCGGCTTAACGATTATCTTTTCCCTGTTCACCATTAAATACATCACAAAACCGATTTTTGTGCTGCTGACCATCACCTCATCATTTGTTTTCTATGGTGGACTGGTCTATGGCACTATGTTTGACTATGGAATGATTCAAAACTCAACGCAGACGAATTGGTCAGAAGCCTCCAGTTATCTGAATCTCAACCTGATTGTTTCTTTTTTTCTGACCGGGCTACTGCCAGTCTATTTGATTATTAAAACCAAGATTAAATATCAACCATTGCTGAAAGAAGTTTTAACGAAAACGGCTTTAATTGGTATTTCTCTACTTGGATTAGCAATTATTGCATCTTTCTATTATCAGGATTACGCCGCGATAGGTCGTAATAATAAATTCCTGCAGAAATATATTGTGCCAACACAATATGTCTGGAGTAGTTACAAATATACTCAGGAAACTTATTTCACCACGCCGTTGGTCTATCAAAAACTCGGGCTGGATGCTAAACAAAGTGCAACCATTCCTAACGCTAAACCCAACCTCACCGTCATGGTTTTGGGCGAAACGGCTCGCACCATGAACTATAGGTATAATGGTTATTCTCGGGACACCAACCCATTTACGGCTAAAAACGGCCTGATCTCATTCCAGCATGTCTCTTCTTGTGGCACATATACTGCCCTTTCGGTTCCCTGCATGTTTTCATTCATGGGCAAAGAACATTACGAAGAAAACCGGGCCTATAATCAGGACAATGTTCTGGACGTGATCCAGCGGGCTGGAGTGAATGTGCGCTGGTTTGATAATGATAGTGGCTGTAAAGGGGTCTGTGCGAGAGTGCCGACGCTTGAAATTGATATCAAAACCCAATCGCCATTATGTGATGGTAAATACTGCTTTGATGAAATCATGTTGCCCCAACTGGAACAAGCGCTCAATCAAGCAAACGGTAAAACCAGCCTGATTGTTTTACATCTTATCGGGAGCCACGGGCCAACCTATTCTCGTCGTTATCCCGACAATCATCGGCTATTTACCCCCGATTGCGAACGCAGCGACATCCAGAACTGCAATCACGATGAGCTAGTAAATACTTATGATAATACAATTGCTTATACGGATTACATCATCTCGAGAGTCATCGATATATTAAAAACTCATGATCGTGACTATGATACCAGCATGCTTTATATGTCAGATCATGGTGAATCGCTCGGTGAGAAAGGGCTATATCTGCACGGAACCCCTTATGCACTGGCACCGGCAGAGCAAACCCATGTTCCCGCCTTACTTTGGCTATCCGATAGTTATATAAAAGATAACCAAATTAACACGGATTGCTTGCATCAGGAGGCGGTATCAAAAGACATATCTCACGACTATCTGTCGCATAGTCTGATGGGATTGATGAATATTACTGCTTCGACCTATCATCCTGAGCTTGATTTCATGGCGAATTGCCGTCAGCACAGTTAATTATCGCAAGTCGATCAAAAAAAGCCTGGAAGAAACCTTCAGGCTTTTTATTTCTAACCCACTGGTTATCAAACTGGTCATCCATTCAATTAGATATCTGGCCGACATGATTCATAAATTTCAGGCACAAAAAAACCAGCTCAGGGCTGGTTATTTGCTTAATTTGACATGGTGCGGAAGGAGAGACTCGAACTCTCACACCTTGCGGCGCCAGAACCTAAATCTGGTGCGTCTACCAATTTCGCCACTTCCGCGATGCCAAATTTTGGGGTGGCTAATGGGACTCGAACCCACGACAACCGGAATCACAATCCGGGGCTCTACCAACTGAGCTATAGCCACCATCGAACCGTGTTGTCTCGCCATCTTTGAAGCCGAACAACTATCGCCTTTTGGCACGCCCTACAGGATTCGAACCTGTGACCCACGGCTTAGAAGGCCGTTGCTCTATCCAACTGAGCTAAGGGCGCACTGGAAGAAAGTGGTCGGTGATAAAGGATTCGAACCTTTGACCCTCTGGTCCCAAACCAGATGCGCTACCGGGCTGCGCTAATCACCGATTATTTACTCTGTCGAAGGCGTCCGACGACGGAGGCGAATATTATAGACTCCCCCCTATATCGTCAAACGCTTTTTAGTGAAAAAACACTAACCGTTCACATATTGAACGACCAAGGTAACCTTTTGTTTATGCACTAACCTTATTGTAAAAAAAATGCGACAATAGCGTTAGCAAAGCAAGGTGAGTGGAAGGTATGTCTGCAAAAATCATTGATGGAAAAGCGATTGCCCTGTCTGTGCGTCAGCGTGTGGCTGCCCGTGTAGCAGAACGTAAGGCGCTTGGTTTACGAGCACCAGGGCTGGCCGTTGTGCTGGTTGGTGAAGATGCGGCGTCTCAGGTTTATGTCGGCAGTAAACGCCGCGCCTGTGAGGAAGTTGGTTTTATTTCTAAATCTTATGATTTAGCAGCTACGACCACACAAGATGAACTTTTATCCCTGATTGATACGCTCAATAGTGATCCGACTGTGGACGGTATTTTGGTTCAGCTTCCGTTGCCTGCCCATCTTGATTCAACACAGGTAATTGAACGTATTCTGCCGAATAAGGATGTTGATGGTTTTCATCCATATAATGTTGGCCGTTTAGCACAGCGTATCCCTGCCCTGCGTCCTTGTACCCCCAAAGGCATGATGACGCTGCTGGAAAGTACCGGTCTTGAATTGAAAGGAATGAACGCCGTTATCATTGGCGCATCCAATATCGTCGGTCGTCCGATGACTCTGGAATTGTTACTCGCGGGATGCACCACGACAACCTGTCACCGCTTTACCAAGGGGTTGGAACAGTTTGTCAGACAGGCTGATATTCTGGTTGTTGCTGTGGGGAAAGCCGAGTTTATTCCTGGTGAATGGGTTAAACCGGGCGCAATTGTGCTGGATGTTGGGATCAACCGCTTATCGAATGGCAAATTAGTCGGTGATGTGGAATATACGACTGCAGAACAGCGTGCAGGATATATTACGCCTGTGCCTGGTGGTGTTGGTCCAATGACAGTGGCAACACTGATCGAAAATACACTTCAAGCGTGTGAACAATACCATAGCTAGATAACGACAATGGGCTGAGATACTCAGCCCTTCTTATCTTCATTCGGGAAGATAATTTCCACTCTTAAACCTTTGGGTGCATGATGATTTTCAATGTGTAGATTTGCTCTATGCAACGCACAAACCCGAGCCACAATGTTGAGACCCAGACCAATTCCGTTCCCCCGTTGATCAAATCGCTGAAACGCATCTGTTAATGCCGCTATTTTAGAGTCTTCAACCCCCGCGCCCATATCTGTCACCATCAACGCAGGCTGATCATTTACCATTTCAACGGTAATCGTCACGACTGAATTCTGATCAGCATATCGATTACTGTTTCCAATAAGATTACGCAACAACATCCGTAATAGTGTCGCATCCCCCTCGACTGTCAAAGAGCTGGGGCAATCGATCTGCAAGGTCTGCTCTTGAGAACGCAACATTTCGGCCAGTTCATTCTTTAATGGCAGCACAACATCCTGAACCAAATCCACTTGTGTCTGTAAACCCATCACCATTTGCTGTTCCATACGAGCCATAGTCAGTAGTTGCTCAATGGTATGTTGCATACTGTCCAATCGGGCGATCAGTGGCTTAATTTCTTCCGGATGTTGTAACGCTAACAGCTCAAGATTCAAGCGTATTCCGGCTATGGGAGTTCTTAACTCATGGGAGACATCCGCTGTAAATTGACGCTCGCGCTGAAAAGCCTGTTGCAGCTTAAGCATTAAACCGTTCAATGCACCAGTAATCGCAATCACTTCCTTGCTATTGCTGTCTGCATCAAAGGGTTGCCATTGTTCTACAGTGCGTTGCTGTAATTGGTTCGTCAGTCTTTTTAATGGCGCCACGATCCAGCTGATCATGAAAGCGGCCGCAGCCAAACTCATCAGAAACTCGATTGCAGTAGGAACCAACAACGCACTCAGCATTTCTTTATTGGTGCCATGAAGCTGATGTATCGTTGATTCCGGTTGTCCGATATTGCGTAGCGTAGTGGCTAATAATTCCCGATCTTCGTGCAATAACCACGCAATGGTAAGTGTTTGTGTGATAAAAATAATCACACCTAAACTGAGTAATAATCGGCGGGATAAACTATTCAGCCTGCGATTCAAGACGATACCCCTCTCCACGTATGGTCTTGATGTAATTAGACCCCAATTTACGCCGTAAGTGATGTATATAAACTTCTAATGTATTTGACCCGATCTCGTCCGTCCAGTCATACAAATCCTGTTGTAAACGCTCACGCTGAACTGTTTTCCCCGCATGCAACATAAGCCGCCGCAAAATGGCATATTCCATGCGCGTTAGCGTTAATTCATTGCCGTTTTGCCAAACCTGATGATGATTCATATCTAACTTGAGCGAACCGAATTGCAGGGCATTTTCTGTTTTTTCAAACCGCCGCCGCATCAATGCACGCACTCGTGCTTGTAATTCTGCAAGTGCAAATGGCTTAACCAAATAGTCGTCCGCCCCTGAATCAAGCCCCTTGACTCGATCATCCAGAGAATCCCGAGCGGTAAGGATTAAGACCGGGAGAACACACCCCTGCTGACGCCATGTTTTCAATAGCGATAAGCCATCACCATCGGGTAAGCCAAGGTCAAGAATCAATAAATCATAATCGTTCAATGTGTAACGACGAGCTTCACTGATACTATTGGCAACATCACAGCAGTATTGTTGTTGTACTAATGCCTTTTGTAATCCATTGAGTAATAGCGCATCATCTTCAACCAATAAGATTTTCATCTGTTCACACCATTGATAACTAACTAATTGTAATTACGTGATTATTTGACAATTTTTCTACTATCATCTATATGTAATCCGAGCTGAAATTTTTTATTCACGGATCGGAGAACGCCTGCTTGAGACTACGGTGGTTAATTCCAGTTATTACTTCTGTCTCTTTGGCCCATGCCTCACAGGTAGGGCTGACTTTTCTCAGCGAACAAAATCCACCTGTAAACTATCAGGATAACAACCAACATGCGGCCGGGTTTTCTGTTGATTTGCTGCATCTGATCTGGGAAGAAATGTCTGAACCTCAGCAATCCATCCAATTTTTACCTTGGGCACGCGCTTATTATATAACGCAGACAGAGCCAGGGAGTGTGTTGTTCGCAACATCACGAACATCTGAACGGGAAAATATGTTTAAGTGGGTGTGCCCTATCAGTACATCTAATGTTGTCTTAATTCAGCGTAAGAATGAATATCAGGATCTGTCATCACAAGCAGCACTGAAAAAACTGACTATTGGTGTTGTTCGTGCGGATATTGCAGAAGACGTTGTTATCGCTCAAACGCATAATAAAATTAAATTATTCAAAGCCAGAAATATTGAGCAACTCATCTTGCTGTTACAGTCGCATAAGGTCGATATGATCGCGACTTACGAACCCGTGTTTTATACCACCTTGCAGCAAAATGGCATCGATCCGGCGAATTATCCCCGTAAGTTGATCTTGCAACAAATGACTGACTGTTATGCTTTTAACCGAGCAACCAGTGATAATGTCATAAAAAAATATCAGGATGCGCTCACTAAAGTCCGCCACAGCCAGAAATACAACGATTTGCTTGAACGCTATCAAATGCTTAATTTCAAATAAAAAAGCCAGTCTGGCTCAATGTGTCAGACTGGCTTTTTCAGGCTAAATAATTACCCTTTACGACGCCATGTTGTGCCCTGAGGTCCATCTTCCAGTACGATATTCATTTCCGTGAGCTTATTGCGAGCTTCATCCGCCAATGCCCAGTTTTTGCTGGCACGCGCTTCATTGCGGGTCTTGATCAGCAGTTCAATTTCCGCCACATCATCGGCTTCTGCCGCGCCGGATTGCAAGAATTGCTCCGGTTCTTGCTGTAAAATACCAAGAACCCCACCCAAACGTCGTAAACAAGCTGCTAATGCAACTGCTTCAGCTGGAGAATCTTGTTTCGCTTTATTCAGATCGCGCGCCAGGTCAAATAGGACGGAGTAAGCTTCTGGCGTATTAAAATCATCATCCATTGCTGACTGGAAACGCGTCTCGAACGGTGCAGATAGCTCTGTTTTCTCCTCACCGAACGCAACCCCTCGTAATGCAGTGTAGAAACGTTCCAGCGAGGCACGAGCTTGTTGTAGATTTAAATCGGAATAATTCAGCGGGCTGCGATAATGACCAGACATCAGGAAATAACGCACCGTTTCAGCGTCATAAACCTTCAGCACATCACGAATAGTGAAGAAATTACCTAACGATTTAGACATTTTTTCTTCATCAACCATTACCATCCCGGAGTGCATCCAGGTATTAACGTAAGGGGTATGATGCGCACAGCAGCTTTGTGCAATTTCATTTTCATGATGAGGGAACTGCAAATCAGAACCACCACCATGGATATCAAAATGATGTCCCAGATGTTTAGAGTTCATTGCCGAACATTCGATGTGCCAGCCAGGACGCCCAGCTCCCCATGGCGAATCCCACATGGGTTCGCCTGGTTTCGACATCTTCCACAAGACAAAATCCATTGGATTGCGTTTGCTTTCATCAACATCAACACGCGCGCCGGCCTGCAGCTGTTCGATGTTTTGTCCTGACAGACGGCCATATTCCGGGAAACTATCAATCGAAAACAGGACATCACCATTATCAGCTACATACGCATAACCCTGATCGAGCAGACTCTGCACCAGTGCAATGATTTCGCCAATATGCTGGGTTGCACGTGGCTCAATATCAGGGCGTTGCAGTTTTAATGCATCAAAATCAGCATGCATATCACCAATCAGCCGCTCGGTCAGAAGATCACAGCTCTCTGCATTTTCAGCCGCACGTTTGATGATCTTGTCATCGACATCTGTAATATTACGCACGAAAGTGACGTCGTAACCCAAGTAACGCAGATAGCGAACAACCACATCGAATGCGACAAACGTGCGACCATGCCCGATATGACACAAATCGTAGATGGTGACACCACAGACATACATACCCACTTTGCCGGGGTGGATTGGTTTAAATTCTTCTTTCTGGCGAGTCAGGGTATTGTAAATCTTCAGCATAATGTCACCGTCTTAATCATGAATCTCGACATTCTAAAGAAGAGAGCCCGAGATTGCACCCCTACTTTCTCTTGGGTTTTAACAGATGTTTTACTTATCGGCTTTTGTGTATCCACTTCATCAGCTAGAATCAGCGCACAACTTTTAAAGAGGCAAAAGCATGTCTATTACTCTGCATACCAATTTTGGCGATATCACTCTGGAACTGTTTGCTGACAAGGCACCTGTTACTGCAGCAAACTTCCTGCAATACTGCCGTGACGGTCACTACAACGGCACTATTTTCCACCGTGTCATTGGCAATTTCATGATCCAGGGCGGCGGCTATGCGCCAGGTTTTGAAGAGAAAGAAACTCGCGCACCAATTAAAAACGAAGCGAACAACGGTGTATCGAATAAGATTGGTACCATCGCGATGGCCCGTACTATGGAGCCACATTCAGCTTCTGCCCAGTTCTTTATTAACGTGGCTGACAACACCTTCCTAGACTTTAAATCTGAGTCAATGCAGGGTTGGGGTTATTGCGTATTCGGTCAGGTCACTGACGGCATGGATATCGTCAACAAAATCAAAGCAGTAAAAACAGGCCGTTTCGGTATGCATCAAGATGTACCGAAAGAAGATGTTGTTATTGAAAACGTGACTATTACTGAATAATCCGTCTGCCATACCGTTTTAACGGTATGGCTCTTCTACCCCATACTCATGACTAAACTCTTTATTGCCGATTTACATCTCAGCGAAAACCGACCAGATCTGACTGATGCTTTTATCCGTTTTTTAGAAACGGAAGCCAGAGCAGCCGAGGAACTCTATATTCTGGGTGATTTGTTCGAATTCTGGATAGGTGATGATGAACAATCACCATTACAACAACAGGTTACCTTGGCATTAAGAGCATTAGCCGAGCACGGGTGTTTACTTTTTTATTCTCATGGCAACCGAGATTTTATGATTGGGAAACGGTTTGCCCAAGAATGTCAGATGACTCTGCTACCGCCTATTTATTCCTGTGAGCTGGCTGGTGAAAAAGCGTTATTGTTACATGGCGACCTGCTCTGCACCGAGGATGAGGCTTACCAGCGTTTTCGACGGATCACCAGTTGGCCCTGGTTACGTTGGCTATTTCTGCATTTGCCATTATCCCGCCGTGTGAAAATAGCACAACAAATCCGGCAAGGCAGCCGTCAGGGGAAACAACAAAAAAGCCTGCGTATTATGGATGTCACACCGCAGAGTGTGGTTGCGTGTTTTGAGCAACATCAGGCAACGTTGATGATCCACGGACATACTCACCGTCCTAAAATTCATGACGTCGAATTACACCTCCGCATAAAAGCACGGCGGATTGTGCTGGGTGATTGGGATACACATCTCTGGTATCTGAAAATTGATGGTCAGCAGATTGATTTGCTGTCTCGCCCAATTACTACCCCTGAATAACATCAAACCACGTCATGCGTGGTTTGGCTCTCAGCCCAAAGCTAATCTGTTTTATTCAAACCGTATTCCCGCAACTTATTCGCCACTGCGGTATGAGATATGCCCAAGCGTTGCGCCAGTTGTCGGCTGGAAGGATAGAGCGGATATAGCCGTTCCAGCATCAGCTTTTCAAAGCGTTTAGTGGCTTCGGGCAATGAACCGTCAAACCACTGCTCGGCGGTTGATTCGTGCGCATCCATCAATGGTAGCCGCAACATATCCGGGGTAAGTTCATCTCCTTCCAGCAAGGTTAGCGCCTGATACAACGCATTTTTGAGTTGTCTGACATTCCCCGGCCACGGATAACTGTTCAGAAATTCGGTCATAGAACGAGAAAAACGTGGGCGACGCCGCTGCAGTTCATCACTGATCCGACTACAAAATTGCTGTGCTAATGGCATGATATCCGCCAGTCGTTGCCGTAATGCCGGCATTTCCAACGCGAGCACATTGAGACGGAAAAAAAGATCTTCGCGGAAGAGCCCTTTGCGCACCTGTTCTCCCAGCGATTTGCGGGTTGTACAATACAGGCGGACATCGACGGTGACCTCACTCTCCTGCCCGACCCGGTGAAAACGCCCGTCTTGCAATACCCGGAGTAATTTACTTTGCAGTAACGGTGACATCTCGGCAACTTCATCCAGCAAAAAGGCTCCGCCAGAAGCTTGCTCCAATAACCCCTTTTTACCCGGCCACTCAGGGCCAAATGCACCGGGTGCCGAACCAAAGAGTTCGTGCTCTGCCACATCATCCGGCAACGCAGCACAATTCAGTGTTAGCAGCGGCCCATTGGCCCGTAAGCTGGCCCGGTGACAGGCACGCGCCAACATCTCCTTTCCTGATCCGGTTTCACCCATGATTAACAATGGCTGATCCTGCATTGCAAAACGGCGAGCCTGATGCAATAGCTGGTGCATCACCTGACTTTCCGCACAGAACTGCTCGAAACTGCTGTCATCATAGCTATGCAATAAATTGAAGTGATGACCGACCCGACGCGCAGATTTCAGTACGACAACCGCCCCAGCCAGATGAGAAACGCCCAGTGTATCTGGAATGAAAATCGGTAGAATATCTGCCAGAAACTCTTCGCCAGCGAAAATCAGTTTACAGGTTTCTGGTTGCGGATTTTCTGAAGTCAGCCATTGCAGAAACGCAAACCCCTTGAGAAAACTACCAGCCTGGACGCCTTGAATGTCTTTCAGCGATAAACGCAGGATGTTCAGCACCGCATCGTTAGCCTGTGTTAGACGGCCTTTGATGTCTAAAGCAAAAACCAGATCAGGCAACGCCTTCATTAAGGCTTGGATCTCGTGATGTTCACGCTCTGAAGGCATGAAGCCCACTGTTTTGACATCTATTACACCAGTAATGCGACGTAAATCAGGCAGCAATTTTTGCAGACTCGTAAAATCAACATCCGGCAGATGCAAATAGATAATTCCCGCGACATCGAGTTCAATACCCCGCAGATCAATCTGATTAGCCTCTAACTGCGCCAACAACTCTCTGGTCAGCCCGAGCCGATCTTCACACGTTACTTGCAACCGCATTAATTGCTTACCTTTTTACCAATCTGACCATTGATTATACGGTCGATAGGCAAAAGCACCTAGCATCCGGATTTTTTTACAAAAAAGGATTGACCCCATATGCCCTTTCTCATACAGTAGCGCCCCGTCGAAAGGGTAATGTGAGTCACAACCTGAAAGACAAAAATTTGGTGAGTTGTCCGAGTGGCTGAAGGAGCACGCCTGGAAAGTGTGTATACGGCAACGTATCGAGAGTTCGAATCTCTCACTCACCGCCATATTAAGTGATTGATTATTAACGAGTTTGTCTAAAATTTTTGCCTTGATAATGCCAAGTGTGGCAATCGGGTGTGACAAGCTATGTATTTAGTCAAAAACGCACTAAGCAATTACTATACGAGAATTGCACTGCCCAAATCACTCCGTGATTTGGGCTTTCCCTTTTCCGTAAGAGTCTCTCTTGAGACAAAGTCCAGAAAGGTTGCCATCGACAGAAACCTGAAAATGGCAGCACATCTTCGTCATCTGATTGATACTCTTGCAACGTCAGTCTCTGCGCATACCTTCCAAAAATGGATCCTTGATGCTGCAACCCAATTCCGGGCAAATGCTTACTGTGACATTCCCTCACCCCAGATCGTCGCGCCAAGCATAACTGATGAAACTCAGACTAGTGGTAAAGCTCTACTACCACCTCAGCTTTCAACTGGTGTTAGACTCGCGCAGAGCATGACGTTTGATGCTGCGCTCGAACGATTCCTTGCATCGAAGCAAAGTGAAAAAATTCAGCAAAAATCGATAGGCTTATTGCGCTTACGGATCTCCGCATTCGTCAAGTGGGCAAAAAAGAAAAAATTTACTCATGTTGATCAGATCGAACCTCGCCATGCCATGGATTATCGAGACCAACTGTTAACAACAACATTCAGCAGCAAAACCAAAACACTTTATCTTTCCGCGACAAAACAATTTTTTAGCTGGTGTACCACACTACAGTTTTGTCTGGTTCATCCATTCCAAAATATTAAGTTTCCACATAAGAAAAACGTTAAAAAAGATGAAAACCGTCGCTGTCGCTGGAAACAATCAGAAGCTAAAAAACTATTTGATTATCTGATGGGGCGTTTTCGAGCGACAGATCGACCCTTAAAAATTCAGGATTATTGGGTTCCATTGATCTGTCTATATATGGGATTACGGCCTTCTGAAGCGTGCCAACTGAGCAGCAAAAACGTCATCGAAATGAACGGGATCTGGGTTCTTAATGTAGACAAAGCAGACGAAGAATCGACGTTAAAAACTGAAAATGCCTATCGTGTGGTCCCCATCCATCAAGCTTTACTTGACCATGGATTTCTCGAATTTGTAGAACAAGGGAAAAACAGAAAGCAATTATTTGACGATAAACCTTTCGGTCCTGACCACGACTGGTCAAATAATTTAGTTCGTCGATATACCCGACACCTCACTCGTGCAGGTTTCCTTGGGAACCCTAGGCCAACTGTGTATGGTTTCCGTCATACGTTCATTGACGAACTACAGCAAGCTCAGATCCCAGAAAATATCGTTTCGGAACTCGTTGGTCATGCGAAACCAGGTTTTACCTATAGTCATTACGGTAAAAACATCAATGTCCCGTTACTTCAAAGCACAGTGAATACATTTCCATATGACTTTTTAGATTGGAGCAAGTTAGACTCGCATCGATGAAATTATTTAAAAAATACAATATATTATTATTTTTCAAATACTTATTGACATTTAATTATTGGAATGTATTTTATCTTCAAATGTCAAGAATGAATCCATGCTATTTGAAGAAAATAATGAATACACTGTTAATGATTTAATCACTGTTGAAATTGAAATTTCAACAGGTCGCTCGCTTGCACGATCGTCTCTGAAGAAAAAAAAATCAAAGTTAAACAATTTACGCACACGGCCATTTCGCTACAACGTCAGAACTGAGCGTGTCGTGAATTTTGGGGATGTGCCTGTCCATCGGCTAACTCAAACCAACATCGAACTCTTCATTTCTGATCTGAAAACCAAACTCGGTTATAAAAACAGTACCATGATCCAATATATTGATTTTTTGAAGATAATGTTGGCGCGAGCTTACAAAGATCGATTACTCGATATTGATATCGATTTGGAAGAAATGTCGAAAAAATACAAACGAAAAATCGATGAAGAAACGGATCCCGACCCGTTCACGAAAACAGAACTAAGCAAACTATTTCCTCAGCCAGAAAATATTTCTTTAGAAGAAGCTGTTTTTATGATCATGGTAACGACAGGGATGCGTGTAGAAGAAGTCATGGCTCTGAGTCACGAAGCTATCGATACTAATAACCGTCAAATCAACGTTGAGTTAGCAGTCGTCGAAGGCTATTACAAGAAACCAAAATCAAAGGCAGGTCATCGTCAACTTCCGTTAGAAACCCTCACTGAACAAGCGATCGATACGCTCAAGAATGCGACGAGCCAACGGCCTGCGAAACGTTTAGATATTCAGATGTCTGATCCGAATAAAATCAGAAAAGAAGAAAGACACCTGATAGCTTTAAATCCTAAAACCAGCCAGTTTTACTGTCAGGATTATGATTTTAGAAACGCTTTCAAACGTCTGTGTAAAAATCGAAACGTTCGATATCGTGGCCCGTCCCATCTACGCCACACTTACGCATCACATTTGCTTTCAAATGGCGTCACGATTGCTGAGATTGCTTCGTTGCTTGGGCACAGTAATGAGGAAGTCACAACACGTTACGCGAAGTGGCTGCCCAAACTTGCAGCAATAACGAATGATATTCGACGCCAACAAACGTTATCAGACATGTTTGGCTGTACACCATCCATAGAGGTTGCGCCTCCTCAAACGCTATCTGAACAGGAAAAAGAACTACTAAATACATACAGACAAATGCAACAGAGTATTCCCAATGGCCAAAAAATAACGCTGAATTTCAGCAAAGTCGCATAAGTAACGCCTTTCAGAGCGCGTGATTTGAGTATTGAAATTCTAGATCCCACCATGTACTGTACATAAAAACAGTATATGGTGTTTTTATGAGTTCACTGCAAATTTTCAAAGCAGGCAATTGGCCTCCTCTTAACATT
The DNA here is from genome assembly GCF_000527035.1 of Tolumonas lignilytica. NCBI lineage: Bacteria > Pseudomonadati > Pseudomonadota > Gammaproteobacteria > Aeromonadales > Aeromonadaceae > Tolumonas > Tolumonas lignilytica. Next base: position 138,234 of record NZ_AZUK01000002.1, on the reverse strand, counting down.
CCTCTCTTCCTGGAAAGGGTCGCAGCCGGATTTCCCTCTCCTGCCCAGGATTACGTTGAGCAACGGCTCGATCTAAATCAGCTTTGCGTTAAACGCCCCGCTGCGACTTATTTTGTTCGGGTGGAAGGCTTATCTATGATCAATGCCGGGATTTATCCGGATGACCTGCTGGTAGTTGACCGTTCAATCACTGCACAATCAGGAGATATTGTCGTTGCCAGTCTCAACGGCGAATTCACAGTCAAAACGCTGGAACTCACACCTCTCCGACTAGTACCACAAAATGATGACTATCAGCCCATCTTGATCACCGAGGCCGACGATTTCGAGATCTTCGGTGTTGTCACTAACATCATTCGGTCTATCAAACGCAGATGACCTGTTTTGCTCTAGTCGATTGCAATAACTTCTACGCTTCCTGCGAGAAGTTATTCCGTCCTGACTTGAAACATACACCCGTTGTAGTTCTATCGAATAACGATGGTTGTGTTGTCGCTCGTTCCAAAGAGGTAAAACAACTTGGCATCAAAATGGGAGGGCCATTTTTCAAGTTGCAGGATGAGGTGAAACAGTATGGCATTGTTGCCTTCTCATCGAATTACGCCCTGTATGCAGATATTTCTAACCGGGTCATGACGACACTGGAAGAGCTGTCACCGAAAATGGAAGTCTATTCGATTGATGAAGCATTTCTTGATTTAATTGGCGTTAGTCATTGCTGTGGCTTAACTGAATTTGGCCAGCAAATTCGTCAAACCATCTATCAGTGGGTTGGCATTTCAGTCGGAGTAGGAATTGCGCCGACCAAAACCTTGGCTAAACTCGCCAATCATGCTGCAAAAAACTATCCCGCAACTCAAGGTGTTGTGGATTTAACCAACCCGGCAAGACAACGTAAACTGATGGCAATTACGCCCGTAGAAGAAGTCTGGGGCGTTGGCCGTCAGCTTAGTAAACATCTAACCGCAATTGGCATTGATACGGCTCTGAAGCTGGCTGATGCAGAGCCAGGCTGGATCAAAAAACAATTTAATATTGTTCTCGAACGAACCGTTCGAGAACTCAATGGCCAATCTTGCCTGAAATTAGACGATGTTACGCCACTCAAAAAACAAATCATCAGCAGCAGGTCCTTCGGTGAACGGATCACTGATAAACATTTAATGGAAGAAGCAATTGCCAGCTATGCCGCTCGGGCAACCGAAAAACTACGTCAGCAAAAACAGTTCGCTCGTTCTCTTACAGTATTCATCCGCACAAATCCATTTTCTGAAACAGAATCGTATTACTCGAATTCAGCAACATACCAATTCCCTATTCCAACAGATGACACTCGCGATATGTTGGGCCATGCGAGAGCACTGCTAGAGATGATTTGGCGGCAAGGATACCGCTACATGAAAGGAGGCGTAATGCTGGCCGACTTCTACGATGCGGGAGTCTACCAACCAGATCTGTTTTGCGATTTCACTGTCCGCGACAACTGCAAACCACTGATGCAGGTGTTGGACAAAATTAACCACAGTGGCAAAGGGAAAGTCTGGTTTGCAGGTGAAGGTATTACAAAGAATTGGTCAATGAAACGAGAGCATTTGTCCCCTGCTTATACGACCAACTGGAAAGATTTACCTGTTGTTAAATAAAGTACGCCGAATTGGTCGGTTTTTTCAGGGTAATTTGATAAAAATTCGACAGAATAATACCAGCCTTTCGGCTGGCCTTATTCTTCTTGTTTTACAATTTTATACCAGGCTGATTCAGGGATATCTCTTGGGTTATCTCTATCGGGCCGATTAAATGATGCCCCAGCTATGCGTTCAAGTGCATCAAACCAATATCCAGCTTCCCTAACAATTTTTCTTAAACTCACAGCATCTTTTTGGGCCAGTTCAAATTTTTCTCTCATTCCTTTAATTTTATAATTCATATTACTAGACATTATGTCTGCAATTTTTCTTAACTTATTTAAGTCCATCATTTCACCGATCACGCTTTGAATTTCATTTCTATTGTCAGCTAGCTTTTGTTGTGCTTCTTTTACCTGCGTTTTCACTTTAGCTAAATCAGCTTTATTAGCATTCAATAGGATAGTCATTTCTTTTATTTGTTCAACTTCCTTCAGCATTTGTTTTTCTTGCTTTAAATTAATTTGTATCTCATCTAGCACACCTTCATTAAGTCTACGTAGCTCTTTGCCTTCCGCAATAATTAATTCTTTTTTTACCCACTCTACCCATGCAATAACTGCATTTTCCTGATCTGCACTTACAGTCCAATATTTATATTTCGGATTGAAGATTGGTTTGTTTAACTTTTTCTTCAGCGAAGAATACACGAAGTAATTTTTCTCAAACTTAATAATAATCTCATCATTATCTTTATAAACTTTAATATCAAACATTAATAATTTCCTTTGTTGTTATTTATGTAAACTCAGTGAGCTTAAATATATATTATTTATATAAAACAAAAAGTCAATATATAAACGTGGCAGATTCAATAAAAAATTTAAATGTCACTTTCAATAAATACACACAATATTTAATTACCCATAAACAATTAATGTTTATCTAGTTAATTTCATAAGCAGACCAAGGGCACCTATTTATTAACAATTATTATATTTAGGAAAATAATAATTCCAGCCTAAACATTTTCAAATTTACGTTACTGAAGGTAATTATAATCAAGTAGGCATAGACCGACTTTGGCTAGCCATGTATTGGGTTTATCAGTTCCGAAAAGACAGATATCTATTACGTCAGATCAGTTCATTTCCAGATTTTCCTTACTGAAAAGTCACGAAAATCTAAATCGTGTACGCCGCGGCAGATTTTTCTGGCCATATATTGATTCAGCCTGCATCGGCAAAGCTGGCTGGTATGTAAGAGTCAGATCCGACACATTCCCAGATTGTCATTACTATAAAATCACGAAAATCCAAATCATGTACGCCGCGGCGTAGTTTTCAGACCATGTGCTGACTCAGCCAGCATTGGTAAGGCTGATTGTTATCTATGAGTAAGTTCAGAGCACTTCCAGACCTTCATACTGAAATATCTAAAAATCTAAATCATGTCCGCCGCGGCGGATTTTTCTGGCCATGTGTTGATTCAGCCTGCATCAGTAAAGCTGGCTGGTATCTGTAAGTCAGATCAGTGCATTTCCAGATTTTCATTACGGAAAAGTCACTAAAATCCAAATCATGTACGCCGCGGCAGATTTTTCTGGCCATATATTGATTCAGCCAGCATCGGTAAAGCGGCTCAATATCTATGAGTCAGATCCGTTCATTTCCTGATTTGCCTTACTGAAAAGTCACGAAAATCTAAATCGTGTACGCCGCGGCGTAGTTTTCAGACCATGTGCTGACTCAGCCAGCATTGGTAAGGCTGATTGTTATCTATGAGTAAGTTCAGAGCACTTCCAGACCTTCATACCGAAATACGCAAAAATCTAAATCATGTACGCCGCGGCAGATTTTCGACGGGCATTGGTCCAACCTGCATCAATTGAATATACGATATTGATAATATTGATAAACAGACTGTAGATTCATTGAGTTATTTGTACACAATTAACAAAAGCTTGATTTGCTGATGCAGCGCGAACAACAGAAAAGTGACCGGATCTTAAAGAAAACTTTGCTTTGGGGGATACGTGCACATTAAATGGGAATTGCTTGCTCTAATACCTGAGTCCGAAACGAATCAGGAAGCGCATTAGGCGTCAAAACATCAACCTCAATCTGAAGCAGTTCTTTCAGCTCAAATCGGATCGCTCCAATATCAAAAAGCGATGTGATTGACGTTGGATCTACGAGTATGTCCAAGTCGCTTAATTCAGTATCAGTACCATTGAGAACCGAACCAAACACACGCGGGTTCGATACGTGATGTTTTAAAATTATTTGTTTTATTTGCTCTCGATGTTGTTCGAGCATCATTGATGGTCTCATTTGATTATTGGTTTTCTTGCTTTTAAAGTGAACACGAGTGTTGGCACTAAGATTGTAACTCACCAATGCCCAATTCAGCGTTAGCCTTTGGATGGCCTCGAAGTTATTTTGAGTTACTTTTTTCATTCAAACGAAGTATCTTGAATACCGAAAGAGATGCCCCTTTTGGATCTGTTTGAGCCAAACTGTTTTTTAGCAACAAATGGAGCTAATTTGGTGTTTAGGCACTGTTAATTAGCGTATTATTGGTAGCCAGTAGATGTTGATTTGAGAAATCAACATTATCAAACTTCATATTGACATGACTTATTCTGAGGAGTGGGTCTTAAGTGGCTACTGAATTCAATTTACATCAAATCTACGACCACAATCTTAACTTTCTTTTTGGTGCAGGCGCATCTGTTGGGTTTCTACCAACGTTAGCATTAGAAATCAGAGATGATAATGGTAAAAAACATACCTTCGAGACGCTAGCGAAGCATTACGAAAGCAATAAAGAAATGACAACGATGCTTTTCATGTTGTATTACCGTGAGTGCATCAAGCCTGGCCTGCCAACTTTACCGCCAAGACCACCTAGACTGCCTATTACAGAGCAGGTTATTACTGAGTACAAGCGGTTTATTACTACTCTGATTCAAGTTTTGAATAAACAGAAACCATCAGCCAAGCGAGCAAACATTTTCACCACCAACTATGATAATTGCCTCGAAATCGCTAGTGAAGAATTAATGGCTGCCAGAAACTCTCAGTTTGAGATAAACGATGGTAGTACAGGTTTTCAAACTCGAACATTCCACACAAAAAACTTTAACAATCGAGTAGTAAATAAAGGGCTGTTAGATCGCCACGATCAATATCTTACTCAAATAAACTTACTACACGCTCATGGTTCAGTTCATTGGACTAAGAATGAAAAAGGTGATATCGAACTTAACTATGGAGCTAGTAATTACATCTTTGAATTTAACGAAAAAGAAACACAGATTTTAGATGAATGCAGAAATATTCTTTACAATGAAGAGAAAACACTCACTGACCTAGATATGGTCTTTGAAATATTTTACGATCTAGCTGAATTGCGAGCGAATAAATTTTGGCCTGCATATAACAAGATGCCAATCGTTAACCCTACAAAGTGGAAGTTTCACGAAACAGTGTTTGAAGAGGCATACTATCAAATTCTTCGACACCTAAGTTATGAACTTGAACGTCCACAATCCATTCTTATCACGTTTGGATTTTCATTTGCTGATGAACATATTCTTAGTCTTGTACTAAGAGCACTGTCAAATCCATCTCTGAAAATGTATATAGTTTGCTTTGATTCATCAGTGAAAAATTGGATGTATTCTACATTTGGTCAATATCCAAATGTGGAATACATCCTCTCAGAAGAGCATGAGTTAGACTTCAAATTATTTAATGATGAATACTTTACTGTTCTTAAGTCAAGTAAACCAGCTACCCCAAAAAATGCAGATGAAAACGTAATTCAGATGGTTAGGGTTGATGGTAGGGATCTATGAGCATAAAAGTTGGAGAAGTGATCTCTGTTAAAGGCACAAATATCATCGTTGAATTATACGAAGAATCCAATAAAGAAACTCTTTTCTACAATGGAGAGAAATTTAACGGTATTTCAATTCAGGAGTTTATACTGATTCGCCGTGGATTCAAAGATATAGTGGCGCGAGTTCAAGGTGAGTATCTGGATGAACGGTTTAAAGATGAAGAGAACAATTGTTATATACGCAAAGTGGAATTAGTACCAATCGGATATTTCCAGTTTGATGAATTCCATGAGGGTATCAAGCATCTACCAATGATCCGTGATATTGCCTATCTAATGAGTGATACACAGGTTAAATCGATTTTTGGAAAGCCTAATGATGATTTCATTGTAGGTGAAACACTCACGGAAGAAATACCTGTATCCTTGCCTTGGTCAAGGCTGTTCAATAGCCATATCGGCATCTTTGGTAATACAGGTAGCGGCAAATCTAATACGTTAACCAACCTATACACCACACTATTTCGAAATAAGTTGGATAAGTTCAAAGATAAAAGTCACTTTATTATTATTGACTTTAACGGTGAGTACACAAATAACCAGCTAATACCGAAAGGTGATTATAAAAATGTATACAATTTAGATACTCGTAATGATGATGGTGATAAATTTCCATTAACTAATGATGTATTCTGGGATGAAGAATTATTTGGCATTTTATTTAAAGCTACTGAAAATACCCAGAAACCATTCTTAAAACGGATTGTTACCGGTCGACATAAGTTCAACAACGATCCTGATAGCTTGCAGAATTACGTTAAGTCAACTATTGAACGCGCTCTTACAAGTACTGCCCAAAAGAAAGAGTTTGTAGATCTTATTTATGAGATTGCCAAGCTTATTAAATCTCAAGGCCTAGAACAAAAAATTAGGGAGATGGGTTGGCATGGGCAACAATTTAAATTGTATTTTCCAAATCAACAAGACTTCTTGAATGGTGGCGATAATGACTATGCGTACAATCATCACTGCAAACCTTACGTAGATGCTATCAACATCAGAGAGTTGTCGCCATTTAGTGAGTTAGAATTGAGAATCAACACTCAACTTCTTTCAGACCTTGTTAGCGGTTATGTTCAGTTTGACCATATTCAACCTCTACTAAAGCGAGTAGAAGCTTCATTAACAGCATTAGATAGAGTATTTGAAGTCAGCGAAAAACAGCCGGAAAGAAAGCTGTTGTCTGTGGTATCCCTTCGAAAAACTAACCAAGAAATTAAGAAGGTATTACCACTTCTATTGGCCAAATTTTATTATGGAGCACACAAACAGAAGGTCATAAACCAGAATCCACCAGAGCAAACGTTCCACATGATAATTGATGAGGCTCATAACATACTGTCAACGCAATCCAATCGCGAAAGTGAGAGTTGGAAAGACTATCGTTTGGAGCTGTTTGAGGAAATTATTAAAGAAGGACGTAAATTCGGTTTCTTCCTGACTTTATCAAGCCAAAGACCAGCAGATATTTCACCTACAATTATGTCTCAGTTACATAATTTCTTTATTCATCGCTTAGTCAATGATCGTGACCTTCAATTACTTGAAAATACAATTAGCTCACTTGATGAACTTTCGCGACAAATGATTCCTAATCTGTCTAAAGGTTGTTCGGTAATTACGGGAACATCGTTCGAAATTCCTATGGTTGTTCAATTCGATGAAATGGCTGATGGTAGTAGACCTGACAGTGATGATATTGATATTGAGTCTCTTTGGGGTTAGTGCATTACATGAAGCAATAAAGTTCATTTACTAAGTGTTTTAGATTTTTTCAAATAGTAAAAATCCGCCTTCATAGAAGGCGGCATTGCTTTAGCGCCCCATCGGGGCGCACTAAAAGCCCTAATAAGAAATCTCTACTAATTACTTCGAATTTATAAAAAAAGACAATAAGGTAGAGCCAAAGACTTTCGATGACCACGCCCATAGGATGTGGTTTTCAGTTAAAAATAAAATTTAGTAATTTTTAAGTACATTACGTAACGCATTTTTGTCCATCGGCGTGTTATACCAATCAACTATCACCTCCTGCCCCATTTCGAGTCTCTATCACAGCTTAAAACTCTGCTAATATCGTATTGTCACATATAAATTTTAACGAAGAGTATTTAGATGAGAATTTATGGACTGCAACTTGTTGAAACTGTAACTGATCGTATTTGTGATGTTTGTGGAGACAGTGTTATGAAAGAGGTTAATGGTCATAAATATTCTGAGTCTGGGGAACTAAAAGCTCAGTGGGGATACGGTTCAAAAGAAGATGGTGTCTGTTATCAACTAGATTTATGCGAGGATTGTTTTAAAGTAGCATTGCTAGCATTAAAAGATCATCGCCGATGTATTGTCATGTTAGATAAAGACTTACCAAAGGAAGATTTTGGAATAGATAAATCACGTACACCTGATTATTTATTGCCTCACTAGCCAGTACCGTTCATTGGTCTAAATAGGCTACATATTTTTGTCCACTGACGTATTAGCTCAATGGGCTAACCAACTTCAGATATCCACCAATATATTACTTTGCAATTTTTGTAGGGTACCGCCAAAGACATGCCAAAAATACAAAATAAGTCGGCTTATGCCGACTTGTTGGGATAGGCAGTACAACAGTAGGCAACTAATTGAAAATTAATAGACATATATAATCGAAATAATTAAACAATCACCACATAGTGGTGATTGTTTATTAACCATTTTTAGTATTCGTATTCTGATAGCAGAATCGGAATTTTTTTGACGCTACCCCAGATGGAAGCATTTTTTGAAGAAATTCTAAATTCATCAATCCATTGATCGCGCGAGTCTTCAACCATTCCGAGCAATTCAGAAACTGGCCATTTAAACCCTTTATGTACGAGGCAATGAAGCTGCTGAGAAACCAAGAACAACGCTTTAATTTGTTCTTCCGCCAAAGCATCATGAGGTGTACAAGATTTAGATGCTGCATAATTCATGACTTCGATATACAGCGGCTTCATCACTGTCTGAAGTTTTGAAGGATTATCCATTATGTTGCTAAAAATATTGGAAATGTCACCAACAATAAGGCCGTCTGGTAAGTCATTTGGTATATCTAACTTATAGGTATCAGCAATAACACCAATAAACTCCCCTACTTTCCGTTTTTGAATATAACCAGGAAAATTTTTATACTTAGCGTCATCTCGAGAATTAGACTTTATTACTGGTCTACCACCAAAATTTCCATTTTTTGCATTGTTAGCAAAGGCATTAGCTATCTCAGCCAACTGTTGGTCTACAAACTCTCGAAATTGGATGGCTTCTTCTTTTGATAGATATGATAATTTATTAAAATCAGAACAGACAGAAAGTTTCCCTAAAGGAATGTGTATAATTTTTGGGATATTATGTTTTATCCCTTCTTTATCCTCCATATAATAAGAGGTATAAGATGATTTTGAAAATGATACGGTTTTTAAATCCGCATTTAAACGCATTATGGTCATATAAGCATCCTTTTTATAATAATTATTTTTGCTTAATTATATTAATAACATTTTATTTATAATGTTGTCAATTTAAATTTGATGGGCTTGTGAGGTATTTAATTTACAAAGCCCACTTTATAATTAACCAACCTGAATTATCATACTATAGAATGCAAGGGAGAAGGTTTCTTGGTTTTGTGTTTAGACAAATAGACATCGAGATTATTGTTTATTTTATTTTCAAGATCTTCATTTCCTTGACACTTTATTTTAAATACATGCTCATCCAAATCATCATTTTCAATATGAGGTATAATATCAGCGACTATATCCGAGTCTAAAAATACAATACCCAATAAAACCTTCAGAAGCATTAACACTAGTGCAATCAATGCTTTCGCAAAGTCATCTCCGCTAGTCCCCATATCAAATTCATGCTCTCTACACTCTATGGATAGTTTTAATCGAGCATAATATATTTCATTGTTTTTTTGCTTGTATATATTTAATTTCAAATCTTTCTTTTGAATTCGATTAACTTGACCATTTGAGATCCTAGCAAAATAGTTAATATTAAAAACAGAATAATCAGTACTTCCATTTTGCGGTACATTAAGGACTGTTGGTATATTAATAGTTTCTGGAACATCGAAAACCTCTGGTTCATTTTCACTATAAACACACTTAAGTAGATCATCAAAAGATTCATATTCAATGCCTAAAGCTTTATTATCCCGCTCTGGCTTGTACTCAATGCCTTCATGTTTTTGTAAAGCAGGCCATGTAGTGCGTGTTTTTTTTATTTTAGAACCGGAGATCCAGAGATCTCCGTCAATGCTGTAGTTGATGCCAATTGGCTCATGATTTGCGTTCGTTTTAATTTGAAACTTGATGTATTGCTTTCTGAGAAGACTAACGAAGTCAGTCATGGTCTTTGGTTTGGCATCAAATACTGATGACATCCGATCACGAATGATAACTGCCGGATCATCTGCAAGTTTTTTAATATTTTTCTTATCAAGCTCAACTTCTTTACGAGTCGGTTCTACTCCCATTGTTTCATCAGGATTTGCCGTGATTTTGAGACCAAACGCTATTTCGATCTTACGTGCAGCATCAACAGCTTTGGCATAATCCTTTTGGTCTGGGACTAGTTTTCCGTTGTGTCTAACACGACATGCCACTATGTGGGCATGTTCGTGATCTTTCTCTGTATGAACGCAAGCTGTATAAAGTGTGTCATTACCATACCCCATTTCATCCATAAACATTTTTACTACTTTGCGCCATTTTTTGTCTGATAAAGTTTCACCTGGAGCAAGGCTTACAATGTAGTGCTGAATAAGATTTTTACCTGAACCAATGCCTTTATACTTCAGCACTTGAGCATCTAGTTCAGCGGCCAATTCATCTATATTTACTTTGTATGGTTTACTATCAGGACCATAATCAAATGGGTCGGCAGAAGACAGTTGTCCACCTATATGCCTTGCGTTATCAATTAGCAAGTCTCCTTTGTTCCCTATCACTGGATGTGATTCTTCACCACGATAGACATATACAAGAGTGCCTCGAGATTCGCTTCGAGATTTCAGTTTTTTAGAAATAGTCATAGCTCACCTACCCTGCCAATCTTGCTTTAATTGCGTGCAAATTGGTGGCTACTTGTTTCAGTAGTTGGTACAGCTCTTTGTTTTGCTCAAAGCTTAACGACTGCGATGAATTTGCATAACGTTTTAAAAGAGACATGGCAGCGTTGACTTTGCCGTGTGTAGCTATAACAGCCTCAAGGTTAATTAAATCATCTTGGACATTTGATTTAATTACTACTTTCTCACTATTTCTTATCTTAAAATAGTAGTCGTGCAGATATGTTGATATATATGTGTAGTTGTGACTTTTACAATCAGATTTGATAATTAACCGTTCTTCAGGGGTAAAACGAATTCGGATCACCTCAGAACGAATTAACTTTTTATCTACTAATGGGCGACCTTTATGGTCACTTTTATCATTATTATTTACCATAAGCATTACCTTTATTATTTTATATTTATTATTGTTTTGTTATTTTTCGCGCAGAACCCAATCGGGTTTGAGCACAAGCGTTTCGAGGGAATGGAAATAAAATTTCCACGTAGCCGAGAAACATAGCTTGCTAAAGTCAAGCTTTATTGTATTTTAATATATGCGAAATAAATTAGCAATTCTTGTGTGTGAAATTAGTTATAATCGAAGATACACACTCATATAGCCGCCAAAATTAATTATAACTCAAAGAACACACAAACAGATCTGTCGAAATTTAAAATACACTCTAAATTCAAATATTAATTAAAACATGGTGAATTATAATATCGAACAATAAATTATATTTAGAGAACATACAAATAAGTCTCAAATCAAGAAGCAGCCATTTCTAATTGATTGATTGATTGATTGATTGATTGATTGATTGATTGATTGATTGATTGATTGATTATATTAGATTTGAATCATATCTGTTTGACAAAATGGAACTTGTTCGCACTTTTGCTAGGTACATATTCCAGAGAATTCAGATAACTTATTTCTGGATTATACGGGTTGATAATTTCGCAATAATTGAGAGTCGGAAAACCTCCGATGTAAGTGACTGTTTTACAATGTAATAAATAACCGTCAATCTGCACTTAAAGTTTAACAGAATACAGTGAAAATAACATATGATTTTTATGTGTATTTATAATATAGAAGTAAACGTCATTTTCTTAATTTTGAAAACCAAATCAAACCAAATCAATTGACCATCAATACAATGTATTAAATTATTCTTGTATCACCAGATATTATCTTATGATATTCCACTATTGCTCAGTGGCGCACTTCACTAACTACACTAATAATTATAGAAACATCAAAATTAGCACAATATTTCATTTAACTTTACCACCATTAATCTTTTTCCAATAACTAAAGGAGCCATTAAATATGGTTGATGTAGAGATAGACACTTCAATGTCCTTTAATTTACTTAACACATAAGATACATCTTCTTTTTCATCCTGAAGATGATAAACATCATCATATAAATCATCAACTTTCTTTTGTAAAGAAACCAAATCATTAATTTCACTTATATTATCCTTTAATAAACAAAATATATCTTGTATACAATAAATATCATTTTTAATTTCTTCTATTTGATTATTATTATCTTTTATAAAACTTGATATCTTTGATTTAGTCCGACTGGCTTCATAGGCCAATTTTCCTCTCATTTTCACAATATCATTCATTGATTGGCAGTTAACCGACACAATCATATCTATATGATCCAAATCTGAATCTATCTCATGTATAAACTCATTGCATTTGTAATCATTTAAGTCTGATTTAATTTTTTTTATTTCCAGCTTCATTTTCTCTAAATCTGATATCATCATTCTTCTCTCTAATTATAAACTTTAAAGTGGCAACCTTAGCTTCCAAATTGGCCTGTTCATCAATTAATTTTACTTTATTTTCTCTTGCCGATGCGACTTTACCTTCCAACTCTGATTTAAGTTCTGGCAACTTCTCAATTAATAATTTTTGATTTTCATCAAAATAATCCCCACGTAATATTGGTGATATTTCACCTAAAATCTTACATAAAAGATCAATATGACTCTCTCGAAAATCAATAAATTCATTACATTTTTTTTCAAGTTCGATTATGCGCTGAATTGAAAAACTAATGTTTTCAGAGAGATCTCGAATGTAGTCTAAACAATCTAATGATGTTTCCATATCTTAAAAAAACTCCCAGAATATACCAAGATCGGATTAATTATGACTCCTAATTGACAGATTCTACGTTACAATAACTGAGATAAATAAATTATTAATGCCAACCTTACTTAAATGACTCCATCTTATAGGTAATAATTTGTCATATATCTCTTGGCTGTTAGGCTTGGCTAAATGACCAGATGTTTTATATGAAAATATCATCACCAATTTTAAAGCCATATAATAATCCAACACTAACCTGCAAAATTCATTGATGTATATCACATAATCTTATGATTAAAAAATCATAAGACTCACTTAATATTTTTATATTTACAATATACACCTAAAACAATTGAGCTGCATAACAATACTGATGTAAAATAATAGAATTTAACTCAGATTTCACCGTGAACTATTTTAATAAATATCAACCGAATCAGGATCGCTATCTATATTTGGAAATATTGCAGCAACAGGGTCAGGGCAAACTATTTGACCATCTATACGCTGCATTAAGTTATTTTTTACATCAACAGATATTAATTTGTGATGTTCAGTTGTGTATTTGCAAAGATCTCTTATTTCTTGAATATAGCTTATTAGCTCTCCTGTTTTACATATAGGCCGCCTCAACTCAAACAATTCCTCCATTACTGTTATATATACAGCCTCATCAAATAGCTCACCATATTTATTGCAAGCAAACACTGTTTCATAAATTACAGGATGTATTAAGCTAAATGGTTTTACCAGATTTTTGCAATACTCAGCATACACATTAAATCCATCTTCACTATGGATCTTAAAAACAACATTAGAAATTTTAGGGTGTTTAAGAACAACGCTAAATGAACCATAACCAATTATTCTAAATGGAAATAAATGTTTTTTGTGAGGGTGGGCGACCAAATCCGCAATGTTATAAACACATAAATTATCTTTGTATTTCCTATAAAAATCCTGCTGTTGATTCGAATGTTTAATGATTGCAGACAATCTACTCTGTAGACTAAAGAGTATATCTTGATAGTTTATATCCATGATTAGTTCATCTATCACATTAAAAATTAGTAGTAAATATAAACATCTCTAACTGATCTGGCCTGCAACTTAATTGGTCTGCCCACACGTTCATCATATTTACATAATTATTATATTTACTTGGACTTTGCTTAGTATCAGCGGTTACACCATATTTGTTTGATTTATTATCTAGTGTCCAAGAAGCGAAGTTGGTTGCGTCTAGCCCCAATCGATCTAGCTTGGACACAACATTTGCATCCAGTATTAATGGCAGTGGCTTTTGCTCGGAGGCAACACCAAGAAAATAAAACATTTTCGTCATGAAAGCCATTTTGCAATATTTAACATCCCACGTAGAATATGCAGAAATTATATCTCCAATTTGGATGTGTTTAGCTGCTTGAATGATTGATTTAGCAATGTGTTCAGAAGAATTGCTCAAATATATATTATCTGTACGTGGAACTCCAATAGGTTGATCACTCCATCCCCACAACATAACAGAAAAAAACAGTTCACTCGCAAGAATTTCATCAGTTTGTTTTTTAAAGAAATTTTGAGCCATCGATATAACATCGCCACGACTGATTTTTCCAGAGAACTTTGCTAATATCTTTTTACATTCATCACGAGATGACATATTCAGGCTAGGCTCACCCCACCGGGAGATCTCATACATAAATGATTGATTTTCTGGTACTATTTTTTGTATCTTATCTTGATTCATTTGCAATTGAGATGGCAATTCTGGAATTTTAAACATATATATCCTTAACAAAAATGTTTAGATTTATTGAAGTATAAGAACTCACAATATACACATTGATGTATTATCAATGTGTATATCCACTTTAACCACCAGAAAAAAATCATTTGAAAAAATCATTAACATTCCCACCAGAGAAAAAATTATCAAATACGGATTCATATGAGCCATATTCACGCAAAATGATATGCCACCAAACATTGGCATTCTCAGAAAATGTTCCTGTTTTACTGTCATAATTCCGCATAAAGCTTTTCATTATTTTCAAATTGCGCATGTATTTCCATTTATTCAATTTCAAATATAAATCATACACGAAATCTAATTCACAAAACTTCACAACATCACTGATTGAATGCGCATCACTAATCTGAAGTTCTTTAATTACCGGAACTATTATTTTTCTAATAATACAATCTCTCTTGAGATGAAAATTACTTTCAAGATCGAATAATTCCCTACCACACTCAAAGATATCTAACAAGTTGAAATAAATCGGTAACATTCCAAAAAATGAACCGCGAACGCTTTCTTCAATCGCAATATCAGGTATCTTCTCAAGATCTAATCGACCTGATTTTTTTAAATAACTTTTAAGGTTATCGCAAAAGCCATGTAAAATCGATTCGTGCAGGTGTTTATTTTTATCTTCTGAATTTAAATAACTATCATAATCAGAAAAACCAAAACAATTTGAAACAACATTGTTGGTCTCTTCAAATTTATAATCATCAAAATATTCTAAAACTGGCATTATACTTTTAGTTATTATAGCCACAAAATCCATATCGCCATACTTTTCTTTATTAAAACAGAACTTGATTGTTGAATTTGTACATTCCATCTTACTACCCCATCAAGCACACAACAAATAAACCTTAGAAACATAGTTTAATTTTCTTACTCGATTAAACCCCCAAAAGCCAAAATGCTTTTCCATTAGCTTGTCGGTTATAATGATCACTCTAAAATTTTGGAGTTTAAGTCGTAATGGTGTTTTAATCACCACCTTTTGAATTCTGGCAATACTACATTTTTTCAGGATAAGTCTTTCCTTAGCATCCCCTGTTAAAATTGCAATTTTTTTATGATTTTGGTTTTTTCCCAATATGGAATGAATCTTATCCTTAATGTTTAAACTTTTGTTAAAATATTTTTTCTCAATAGGCTCCTTCCAAATTCTAATGTATGGTGAATATATTGTTTTTTTTGGCAAAGGTTCATAGCTTAGATTTTTATGCCGGTAAACTGTCTCTTGTTGTTCATCAACATATCCTAAAGTTATTAACTCATCTAACTTATATTTCGCCTTTGTCCAACCACATTTTAATCTATATTGAATGGCGCATGGACCAATAAACTCATGATGCCGCAGAGACATCATCAATTCTTCGTTTGTCATAATTTTGTGATCCTTGCCAATTTATAAATACACCGGACAGAGCCGATCCATTTGGGCCAGTGACTCAACCCGGACTTCTTTTCTTAATTTACTGAATCGATCTGCATGATGTGTTGTAACCGGTAAACGTGGATGTCGGTACAATGATGCTCCGTGTATACGGCTTAAATATAAAACCTGTTCTGCGAGTGTTTTTAGGTCGGTATCACCATGACGTTTCCGCAAACGTAACGAACGTACACTCATCAATGAGTCCATTTTCCCTAGCTCAGCACCGCTATAAGTGGAAATGATAATTTCATTTTCATTGATGACAAATGCATCACCTGCTTCCGGGTTGGTGAAACATTTTTGGATAATTTTCTTGTCAGGATCATAAACCGAAGTGCGTCGATAAATAGCGGGAGCTCCGCTTTTCAACACTTCTAATACGTCAACTTTAATACCGGTTGCCAATTCAAATGATTCAACGACCTCTAGAGTCTCGTAAAACTTGCCATCCCGATGTAATGTCATTCGTTTAGGTTGTTCACCCATCTCTTTTTTATAAGCTTTTGCGGCTTGGGTCAGTAAATCAGTCAACTCTGCATCACTCATTTTTTCACCGATTTGCTTATCAGCTAATTGCCAGCCAAGTTGTGTACCCTCATGAGTAAATAAGAAGGCAAAACCCGGTGTTCTGACTGTTGTACCGGCCATATCTAAACCGATAAATAACTCACTATTACCCGGCATATTACTGATTTTACAAATTTGCCCTCCCCCCTTACTAAATAGACCGGCTGCAATATTCCCAGCATATGAGCTTTGCTGATAGACGTTAGGCTTATGGTCTAATTTGAAAAATTGGGTGGCAAGTTTGTTACTAAATGCCACATCACGTATGGCACGTTTATCAGCTCCTGGAGCTAATCCGATCAATAAAATTGCATTATCAGGACATTTTTTCTGTAAGCGCATTTCTAATTCATCAGCATCACAGATTTGCATTGGGTAACTTGGTGCAATATTAGGCAGTTGTGACGGATTAATTCGGGATAAGGTATTGAAAACATCATTGAAGACTTTCTGAGCCAAACCCATATCAGCAGTTTCACCGACAACGACAGGAACAATCATGTTTCTAGTCATCTGGGCATAAGCGCCAAATCGCAGTACATCTTTTTCGCTATTCGACTGCCCACGATTGAATTGCAATTGAATGTGGCTGATATTCAGCCTTAACTGTTGTAATAGATCAGGTTCTAGTTTTACAAGACGGGATGAAAAGTTCGGAAGTGCTAAGCCGTCGATCAGTTTAAAGCCTTCACGGATCCGCTCCTCCATGGGCCATTTTAAATCTCTGGCCAATCGGTTTAATGTATCTGGGTCGATATTGCTCAAGCTCTCAAAATCGAATACCGGCTCAAGCAGACAAGCGGCATGGTCACATACATTCTTGCTACCATATTTCACCTTGACCACTGTGGAGGTCTTGGTCTCTTCAAGCAGATCTCCTTTTATTTCGCCTTTCGTTGCATGGTATTCATATAAAGATTTGCCTAAGGAGGGCAAGATGCTCGAACCATTAAGCTCGGTCTGTACTGAATCAAATTCAGCGACAATCTTTCCACGATCTGCACTTTGATATCTATGCCTAACTCTTTTTATCACCTCTAACCATTTGGGACGATGATCAATCACCCATTGTAGTGATATACCAGATTTAGCGATCAATCCATGTGCTAATTGGAGCCCTATAATTACTGTACCATCTGGTAATACTTGGGGATCTAATTCAATCGTTTTAAAGACATCAAGAAATGTAGCTTTGAAGCGGACTCGTTCAGATGGTGACTTTTCCCTTATTGCGACTGTACCTGCCTGGTTCAGATATTCAATAGTTCCACTTTTGTTAAATGCTAACTGATATGCGGCTTTGGCTAGGTCTTGATTGACCAATCGCTGCAAGGCACCATTATGAAGTGGGATATTAGCATCTAATTCAAGCTGCCCATGGAGTTCTAAGCACGCAACAAGCCATGGTGTATCCACAATTAAATCGTCTAATGGTGCTAGAGTAACAATTAAGTCATGCCCTAAATTTGTCACTAGCGGAAAATGGTTGGGCTTTCCAATCGCTGAAGCAACAGAGCGGATCAACTGAGTTGGATTCTTATTTTCATCCTTTTTGTCATAGATGACTTTGTAAGCATGAACCGTGGTTCCGTTGATATTTTTACTCAGTTGTAACGCATTGAGCCCTAACTCCATCGACATTCACATTTCCTTCTGGGAAAGTAATGTCCTCTGGTTCAGATGCGCTCCCAAGTAACATTACTTTTTTCATGGATAAGCAATTGAGACTTGATGGTAGATCATATTTTCTCGATTTGTAATAGGTTACCTACTTTTTTTTATTAGGTATAAATGATACTGTACATATAAACAGTGAAACTAAATGGCACTATGACTGTAGAAAAAATCAAACCTAAGCTCTCTGAACTGAGCCAGGTACAACAAGAACGACTAGCTCATATTGATTTCACTTTGTATTTTAAGGGTGAAGCCAACCGAAACTCGGTGACAGAACGATTTGGTGTCGCACCTTCAGTCGCCACTCAGGATTTTGCAAGATATCGGGAATTTGCACCTGACAACGCCGTATATGATGAAAAACGTCGAATGCATGTGAAGAGTTCATCTTTCAAACCCCTGTTTGATTATGATGTGAATAGAACGCTTTCCACATTAAGTCAGGGATTCGGTGATGGTTTTATGGGGAATATTAAAACTGTTATTTCCTGTGTTTCTCCATTTCGATTGAACAAGCCTGATTTGTCGCTAGTCGCGACAATTTCTGAAGCCATTTATCAGAAACGACCTATCAAAATCACATACACATCTATCGAAAATGGTCCTTCTGAAAGGGTTGTAGTACCACATACGATTGTCGATAACGGGATCCGTTGGCATTTCCGGGCCTTTGATCGCAAAAGAAATGGTTTCAGAGATTTCGTGATCACTCGTGTTGATTCTGCAATTTTGGAAACAACGGAGGTATTTGCTCATGAATGCATTCTTGAAGACAAGCAATGGCAGAGGATTGTCGAACTAGAATTGATCCCCCACCCTTCGATTGAGTTTCCTCAGACAATCATGAAAGATTACGGCATGGTTGATGGTGTTTTGAAAATCGAGCTACGAGCACCATTCGCAGGATATCTATTGAATTTATGGCAGGTGGATTGTTCATCAGAACCTGAATCCAAGTTTACAGGGAAACTATTGGCACTTAGAAATCACCACGCATTATATGGTGTCGAACATGCCATCTTAGCCCCTGGGTGGAAGGTACTTAGTTAATGAAATTTGAACTGAAAATGACCGCTCGTAAGTAAACCAAGTTGAAATGACGACTACAGAGCAAAATTATTCTTTGTTAAATTTACCACAGGAAGTGAGTACATATGAATTGCGATGGCCTCAGATTTTTTGTAGCTAGAAAGATAAGCATAGTTATTGGAGTAGTAATAACAAATAAAGGTATTGTCCAACTTCAAATTGGAGGCTCAGATGATCCCAAATCCAGATCTGTCAGCTTTTATTGATTTTAAAGAAATAGAAAACAATATAAAAAGAACAAAGATGGATGAGGAGTATATCTCTCAACTACTTGAACTTGCTAATAATGGAAATGTAGATGCTCAATTTTATCTTGCCCAAGAGTATCTTCGTGATTCAAAATTTAATTCTACAACCAAATCTCAAGAAATGGCATTTGATTGGTATATTAAAGCAGCAGAAAATGGACATATAGAGGCACAAGAAAAATTAGCTTTATTATTTAAAGATAATGGCAACATTGAGAAAGCAATATATTGGTATACAAAATCAGCTCAATTTAGTTCCAAAAGCCAATATGAATTAGCGTTAATATATTCCAACCCAGAGTCTAACTTTATAGATTTTGATTTGGCATTTTTTTGGTGTAAAAAAGCTAGTGATACGAATTTAGCATCCGGGGAATTATTTTGTTATGACACGCATTCGATGTTTTTAATGTCGAAATTTTATGAACATGGAATTGGCACACCCGTTAACTTTGAAAAGGCATTTATTTGGTGCCACAACGCAGCCTCAAATGGAAATAAAGACGCGAGATTAGACTTACCTCGATTATTTAATGACGGCATTAAGGTTGAAAAAAAACTTAAGCAATATGAATATTGGAAAATATATAAATCATATTTATTCAAGCCATAGTAATAGCGATACTAAGTGACAGTTTAACAGTAGATACAAATCGGCGTCGATTAACCACCCAGTTAAGTGTCCACTAAAAACTTAGTGAACACTTAATATCCCACGGTCTTTACTCTAGTATTGAAGGCTGATTTTTAGTACAGTTATGGACTATGCTTTATATTTATTACTAAGATATGTTGATAATTATCTCTTTAACCACATTAAAGTATAGGCATATATCATCGATATCTTGCGTTGGCTTTTGCGATGGGATTAAAGCATATTTACCTGCATTTTTTATCTTAATAACTGACTGCTTTTCACACAAATTTATTACATTTTTAACATGCTCTTTTTTTGATGTTAATGGTCGCACTTCTAACTTTAACTTTCTTGTTTTTGAGTTATTAGAGAATACAGTAATTTTCAGCCCATTTATTTCGTGATAGATTTCAGTAAATCTTGATTGATCAATTCTAATTTCTGAAAATTCCAGATTCAGTTTTCTTTCCAACTCATTTTTCACGTTAACCATAAAATTTTCAATATCATTTTCAATTATTTTATTTTTTTCAACGTTTGAGTATTCTCCGTTATTTGATCGCTCTCTTGGCGGTATATCAATCCCTTCAATAATTGAATTATCACCATACGGTCTAATCGAATCACAGCCATGACCACCTGCAATGTTTGTCAGATTATTTTTACCATAAACCCAATGAATTAGTGTTGCTTCGACAGAAAAAGCTTCGTTCTCTTCATCAAAGCGACCGATTATTCTTTTTATTACTTCGTATCCCTGCTGTGTTATGTCGTGAATTTTTTTTATTTTTTTAGAGTTAGCCTCTTCATTTTTAGCTTCGATCTCATGTTGTTCAACTCTATACTCTTGACCTTTCCCAACATAGAAGACCTCATTTGTCATAGGATCGACCAATTCATATACATAATATTTTTTTAACTTTTTATCTTCGACAGGTAATAATTCTTCAGACACGAAATATTCCTCATATAAAATTTGCACAACCAATAGATCTCGATAGAGGCTAACTCTGATTTTTTGAATCAATTACTGCAATGGACTAAGGAACGCATTGATACAGCTCCCACAAACATGCTCGCAAAGCTACAGTTTAATATTTTCTGCTGGCAAGGCGATTTCAAAAATAATAATGCTTTCGCAGCGAGGCAGGTATAACCAATCGTTTTATTGATTGCCTGAAGTTGATAATAACGCGGAGATTTTCCACTCCCGTCATCGTAGTAATCTTGAGTAATAATAGGGAGCTGTTCGGTGGTATAGCCTTTCCAAGTGCAGTATTTATCCCAAAGAGCTTTAGGCGTTGGAAAGTCAGCAAGCTGTAATTCTTGTTCTAACTGAGTGGGGTTGGTTTTGTCATGGAAAATGAAATCTTCACCATTTGAAGCAAAAACAAAAGGAACCTCCAGCAAACCAGCATAATCCAACGCCTGTTGCATTCCCTTTCCGAATTCATGTTTGTTCGCTTTGGCTTCAATGACAGCCAGTGGCATATTTGGTTTATGGTATAAAACAATATCAGCAGATTTGACCTTTTTACGTGCGGCGGCCTGCCCTCGGACAATCACCTTCCCATCACGAAGTTTTACCTCCTGACGGATTTGAATCAGATCATCCCAACCAACATTCTTCACCGCAGGAAGAATAAATTTCGTAATGATGTCGGTTTCTGTCAGTTTTGTTTTATCCACTAATCCCATGTGCCGCCTGCTCCACGAGTCGATTGAGCACATTTTTACACACTTTGGGTCAGATTTGATTGTATCCTATCAAGAAAATACGATTGTTTAATCGTGATACTACTGCGGAAAGGTGATTTCAGATGTTTATGTTCCCCATTGAATTAGTTTTCCAATGGTTTGATGTGATTAATGTTGACGCAAAATTCATTCAAATTTTCGAAGATAAAACAGGAACCCCTTTTCCAATAAGTCTGAAAACATTAGAAAGATATAAAGAACTCGAGTCTCAAGGCATTGAAGTCAAAATGACGCCTGCACGCGAAGCAAAGATTCATCGAATTCAACAAGCCATCGATATTGATTTGAGTTCAGAAAGCTACTTCAAAAGTGAAAAGCATCTGATTGCATACAAAACCTTTTTTTTAGGTATGGACAAGGTTGTAAGCCAGAGTAACTCTCAATACTCATTTTCTTTAATCAACGAAGGTCTTAAACTGATTGATGAAATGATCACATTCACCAGAGCATTTGCTTCAGCACAACCAGCTCTACGAAAAGAAGTTTTCTTAGATACAAGTCTTCTGCAAAGATTTTTACCGCATGAAATCTATTTAGAATCTAAAAATTATTTATCAAATCTACCGATAGACAAATGGGTGACAGACCAGAAGGTAAAAGAAATCTTCATCATGACTGATATCGGTGTCATGCTATACCTCATCGCTTGTGTTGATCTTGAAGACCTCTTGCGAACGAATCCCAACTTAAGACCTGATGGCTACTTCACCGCCATCATACCAAGGGAACCATTCGAAAAATTTAACCCTACCGCTGCCAAAATCGATATGTGGGCCAAGTTCGCAGGGAGCATCAGAAAAAGTTGCAATAGTGATGAAGATTTGAGAACAACTGTCCAGAAATGGAAAGCCGATGTTGAAAGACCGACTGAATCAAAATTCATCCAGTGGATGTCTCATATAGCAAAACTTAAATACTCTGAATTTGATGAAACGCAAATCATGGGGTCAATACATAACGCTTGGATTCACTGGAAGATCGCCCTCCTCTTAACCAATATGAAGAACTGTTTTATTGGTAAAAGGAAAACTACAAAATATGCTATTTTCCCACTTTCAAATCGAGCGAATTTGGCTTCATGCTTTGAAAGGTATGATATTTACCTTCATGAGTTAAGAAAGCAGGTGGGGATTTGATTCCCACCTACATTTCAAAATAACTCAGTCGTCATCATCTTCATCAGAAGGACGTTCATCATATCCCCTACTTTGCCAATAAGCATCGTTCTCTGGATTCAGTTGTCGTGAACGATTGTCATCTGCATTTTTATCTCTAGCCATCGTCCAATCTCCTTATTTCGATTTACGATCGACTAAATGTTGAACTCGAGCGGGAAAGCTCCCAGACTCAGTTTTTCCACCATTTTGTTTAGCCTGGCTGCCTTGGATACGACTTTTATCGGATGAAGTAAATGGTTTTGAATTGCTCATGATCACTCCTTAATTAATGTGTTGTTCGAGAG
Source organism: Tolumonas lignilytica (assembly GCF_000527035.1). Classification (NCBI taxonomy): domain Bacteria; kingdom Pseudomonadati; phylum Pseudomonadota; class Gammaproteobacteria; order Aeromonadales; family Aeromonadaceae; genus Tolumonas; species Tolumonas lignilytica. The sequence goes on along the minus strand of NZ_AZUK01000002.1, from coordinate 114,812 downwards.
CAAAATCAGCTTAAGAGCAATCAGTTCTGAAAGGATGTGGGGAATTTTGGTAATTTTTCCAAGTTATGAAAACGGATTATTTGGTAATGGATCGTCCTCATATGGTAATTCAAGTATTCTTTACAATTAATTATCACAGCAAATACCTATCCATAAAGTTCTAGCAGCTATTGGATACTGCCGACTTCACCGATAATGCTTTTGACATTGTATTTTTATTCTTTCATTCTTAGCCTACCCAGTATCGGTAGGCTTTTTTCGCAAGGAAGGAGATCGAGTGCTTGGTCAATTGATTAACGTGCAAGTCTCAGTCTCGAACTAGTGATACTGGAAACTAAACGTTTCTAATATTGAATCCGTTTCATCAACAACAATCTCACCCGCCGATACAATCAAGTTTTTCCACATCCAATTGTGATGTTTGATGATCTCTTCAGCATTAAGATGTGGTCTATCAGCCGTGGTATGCGCATCAGAAGCAACAACAACTGGTAGTTCATGACTGACTGCTGCACGGATTGTGGTATCAACACAAAAATCTGTGGCACAACCGCAGAAAATGACCTGATCAGGGACTAAACCATCAATTACATTCTCTAATTCAGTTTCATAAAACGAATCGCAAATTGTTTTTTGTATGAAGACATCTTCTGACTGATGATCTATTTCATTCAGGATCTGCCATCCGCTGCTGTACGGTTCCAAACCTTCCGTTTCATCACCATTGTGTTGAACATGAATGACTTTTCCACCAGAAGTTCGAGTTGCTTCAATCAATTTATTGATGTTTGAAATTACCGATCCAGAGTTGAAACGGGGAACGTCGAAAAGGGCTTTTTGCATATCAATAACAACTAAGATATTCATTCAGTTTCCAAAAAAGTGAGGAAGTTAAGCTAGAAAGCTTTTCTATTCTGCCTCAGTAACATGAGGCTATTTGGTCTCAATCTACACTCATGTATACAACCCGACAATCAGCAACAGTAATACTTGTTTTTCTAGCGTTCCTCTAAAGCTTCAAATACAGTTAGTCCCATCGTTAAAACTGTAATTTGCATTGAATGATTCAAATACCACTTATATTCTACTCACTTAATGAGTAGAATAATCTAACTATTCGGCTCATGGTGAGGTTCGGTATGTGGATCTGGCAACAACCAGAATGGCCTGATTTTGATTGGGACCAGACTGTAATCGCTCCATTGTTACGCGAAGCTCATTTCAATCAAGGTTTGTTACTGGGCCGAATGAGTTTAAAAAACCAGCAACAAGCAACGCTCGATACACTTCTAGCTAATATCGTTCATTCAAGCGCTATTGAAGGCGAAAAGCTCAATGCTTTCTCTGTTCGTTCGTCTCTTGCAAATAAATTAGGGATCAAGGAAGAACAGCAATATCCCACAACAGAACAAACCAACGGTTTAGCTGAAATGATGATTGATGCCATCACCCAGCTCGATCAACCTTTATCTCTTGCACGCATATTGTGTTGGCATGAATTGCTATTCCCTGTTGGCTATACCTTATTTAATCCAGTTCAGGGTGGAGTCTTGCGCGGTGAAACACCGATGCAGGTTGTTTCTGGTCGGATTGATAAACCAACAGTTCATTTTGAAGCACCTCCCAGAGACATCCTTGAAACGGAATTACAGCATTTCATTCGATGGTTTAATGATTCACGATCCGATGCTGAATTAGATCCATTACTTCGTGCTGCTATCACACATTTGTGGTTTGTAACATTACATCCGCTTGATGATGGGAATGGTCGCATTACACGACTTTTAACTGATTTGGCACTGGCACAAGGTGAAAAATTATCGATCCGTTTTTATGCAATGTCGGTCAGTATTCTTGCGCATAAGAAGTCGTATTACGAAATCTTAGAGCAGACTCAAAAGAGAGAAATGAACATTACTCCTTGGCTCGTCTGGTTTCTGACAACACTGAATGATACGCTGCTAGGTTCAATGCGAATGATTGAACAAACCGTTGCTAAAACTAATTTTTGGCGCAATGTCGATCAAACCAAATTATCAACAGAACAAGTTCGGGTACTAAACCGTTTGCTGGATGGTGACTTCGAGTCTGGCATCAACAGCAGTCAATACCAGAAGGTCGCTAAAGTCAGCCGAGCTACTGCAACACGTCATCTAGCTCATTTAGTTGAACTCGGTTGCTTATCTAAAACTGATGCAGGTGGTCGCAGCACTCGGTACGTCATTCGGAACTCATGAAGCTTTTTATACCGATGAATGCATATTTGTCCGAATGTGTTGTTTTTCCTATGTATATTATAAAAATATACCTATTCAGACCAATTCATATGGATCATTGAACAGCGTACGCAGTACGCCATTCAATTGTTTTTGCCATTACATATGACTAACCCAAATTAATCGTATATTCCAGAATCCAGTTCTTTGAAAAAAGTATCGCCATCGACCAAATCGTTATCGCCAATGTCTGAAAACCGCACCTTAACAAGCGCCATTTTCTGTTCTTCTGTAAGTTGAAATTCTTGAGAAGACTTTACAGCAGGGATTGAATTTTCTTTTTTAAGATTTCCAATAGGCTCGATTTGATCATTCATTAGCATCGTTCCGGATCTCGCTTTCGCTTCATTAATTCCCATACAAACCGTCTTATCAGGTCATCATGTGAACTTATAACCCAGCAGGCGTTATGTATAAAATATTGTGCATATTCTCAACAAATTTATACTCAAATGCTTACACATCGTTTCTTGAGTTAAGCAAAATTGACTCATCGGAGGCTATGATTTGACACCAGAACCTCCATCTGTTGTATTGATGCGGGCTGGTATGTCATTGTCACAAAACTCGACACTGTAACTGCATTTTAGCTACTTACAATTACACCATGACCGCCGGATGCCAAAATGAACGAACACTTACCAAAGTAGGAAATTCAATTGGGCTAACTATTCCCGCACAATGGCTATCAGAAATGCACTAAAGCAAGGCTCTAAGGTCACTATAGCCCGGGAACACGATGGAATCTTTGTTAAGCCAGTAAATCCAACGTTTAATCTAAAAGAACTTATAGCTAATACTGATTTTGAAGCACAGCGTAACGACCCCGAACTTCAATGTTGGAACAATAAGCCAAACGTAGGCCGTGAAAATATCTAAATACGCACTCATTGAGTAACTGAACTGTCATTGCCCCAGCAGTGAATCTCTGCCTAAGCCGTTTAAACATAAGCTGAACATTCGCCCGATAAGCGTACAATGACACCATTGCCTCAGAATAAGCGGTGGCTTAATGGCTTTTAATGATCTGTTTCGGCTAAGTTCACACGCAGTGATCTTGAATGAGCACAACTAGGTTTTGCTCCTGAAAGCAAATTATGGCTCGTTGTCATGGGGATTACCTGGTGGTGCATTAGAACCGGGAGAAACCATTCATGATGCCCTCCTCCGTGAATGTCAGGAAGAACTGAATACAGCGGTGATGGTGGACGCACTGACTGGTGTGTACTACCACTCCGCATACAACTCGCAAGCATTCATTTTTCGTTGTCTGTTACCGGATACATCGGCCATTCAGTTAAGCCATGAACATACCGAATGGCAGTTCTGGGACATTAATAAACTCAGTACGGTACAGCAGCTACGTATTAGTGATTGTCTGAATTACTCGGGTGTAGTGGTCAGCAGGAAATTTTAGGCTGTTTTGGAAACAAGCAGGCCAGCAATTGAGTAGCTATCCCCTATTCTTGGGGTTAACAGATGAGCGGTTTGAGTAATGTTTTACGAAATCACACATGCTATCAATAAACGCAGTACCGCAGATGAGCTAATCGAAGTATGCCAAGCGTTACTGAAAGATGGCGTTACACTGCTAGATTTGATCAGTGCATTAAGAGAAAGTATGGATACATACATTAATGATGTAAATTCCATCGAATTAATTAAATCTTATTATTTTACCTTAATGATATAAGCAATCACATATTCAAATGGAATATAATGATGATGCAATCATCAATTATTAGTTATCGTTCGATAACTAATTTATAAAACCATCTTTTGTCCGGATAATTTAATATTTGACTATAATTATATAAAAATAATTTTTTAAAATAAATCATTGACAAAAAATCATTTCGTGATAATTTTCAACCAAAGACGAAATAGATGAAATGAAAACAGAAAAAAACACAAAATCAAAATTTAATATAAAAACCAATGACAATAAAATTATTAATGTAAATAGTGATTCATTAATTTCAGTTATTCAATCCTTACAGACTGATGAGATTAAATTTTCTGTAAACGCAACCAGAAATGATGCTTTTACATTACTAAAATTCACATTTGAAAAATACTTCAAACTTTTTATTGAAGATAAATCCATAAGAATTTCAAATCTCAATAAACTTGAACAGGCACTATTGCTTATAAAGTATGCTTATACCGAAGTAGAACAGAATGAGGCAATCGCATTACTGGCCACAAGCTTATTTGCTCGTATCCCCTCGCCTTATGCAACACTTGAAGATGCAATCGCAGCCATATCAGAACAGATGGTTTCATACCCCCATGTCTACCGCGATGCATTTATCCCTAAAGTATATGAGCAATTATTGTCGCGTTTTAGACTAAACGAACAATTTTTGAATCGGGTTTCGACAGTTCAATCGGCATCCAAAGTTGAGCATCTTTCAATTCCATATGGTAAAAAACTAGTCGAGCACATCCAAAACAATCCAGGGATCTACATCCTCTCTGGGCCCATGGCTAGTGGAAAATCGCAAAAAGTGATGCTCCCTCTGTTCGAGCATTTTTCTGCATTACAACTATATCCTTTGCTTATGAGCGCAAAACGTTCCCTTGCTAAAATCATGATCTCTGATGCCAGACATTACGAAACGGTCTTTGAGAAACTTGAGAGTCAATATGCAGACATCACTGAATTCAGTCAGGGTGTTTGCGGGGTCGTAAACACCCTCTTGGGTCTACTATTTGCATTGATCCGCGAACAAAGCAACATATTACTGATTGATGAAATTGAAGATGTTCTTTCTCATTGCATCAGCAACGCCATAGGTAATGGTTCATTCGAATCCAAAATAGAGATCTTGGAACAGCTCTTCCTACAAATTAGACGAAGTCACACGGTTGTACTTGCAGACGCATTTATTAGTACTGAAACTATTGATGAAATTGCAAAACATTCCGATAAGCCGATCTACATATGCAATGGCGGAGATATTCCTTGTTCCTATCCTCAAGTTGACCTTCACCCCAGTGAAGCGGAATTTTTCGCTAATCTAGTCGGTGACCTAAAATCCGGCAAACGAGTGTTGATGTTTACTGACTGCGCGAACACGCCAGATAAACCCCAATTTGACAAATATTTTAGTTATTGTGCTCAATTTTGTTCCAGTGCACTGCAAGTGGATGCAAATACTATTCAGCTATATGATCTCAATGATCTCTTTAGCAACAAATGCAATTATCAATATATTCAGTTCAGTCCTGTGGTCACGTCCGGCATAAGTATCACTGATGTTTTATTCGACAAAGTTTATGTCCTGAGCCATCAAACCATTCATCCCCTTCAATTATTACAGACACTTTTCCGTTATCGTAAAGCTAAAGTGGTCGATGTATTCATTTCAGCAGGTATGGCGGAACAAAATGAATTTAAGAGCCCAGACCAACTACTTTTTGCTGAGCTATCTAAATCAAAATTTCGTGAAATATGTGGGGCGCAATTTGACGACATAAAACAAAACCCCGCCGTTTGCGCATTACTCAATCGCAAGTTTAACGAGCAACAACTCAGAAGAGGTTACAGACGTAATGTACTCCAGCTAATGCTATTACACGGTTTCCAACTCAATCTATTGGAGAAAAACCATGATCTTGCAAAAGCTGGCAAACAAATGATTGCTGATGCGAAAAAAATAACTGTAAGTAAAGCACTAAAATCGGAATCAAATTTCTCTTTGACTATCGACTACGCGCAATTGCTGCGTAACGAAGATCCAACATTGATGAAAGTTTCTGATTACCGTTTGTATCTGTTTTTGAATAAATTGCTGCAAAAGCTCGCTATCGACAACAGCACGTTTACTGGTGAATGTAATCAGGCTCACTTCGCTCATGTCCTCCATTGGTTACAAAATGAATCAATAGAGATAAACGGTCTATCAGATCCAGTGAAAAAGATACTGCAAGATAACGGGTTTCATTCCAGCCTAAACAGCAAAAAGGCTAAAAGTGTGATTGATAATGTTCTGCGCCACTTTCTAAATTTGGAAACCACGGAAGCTAACAGAGGTGCAGCAATAGATGGGAAACGCTTGCGGGTTTATAAGGTTATTCGTGTAGCGGATCACAGCCAAATCAATTAAAACATAAAATTTATAGATAGGTATAACGAGGATTTTATAACGAGCGAAATTAACAAGGTAAATATTCATTAGAAATTAGAATTAAATCCAGTGCGAGGCACTGGATTTCTCCACACCACATTACACGTAACATGCAAACAAATAAGTTATTAAATAAAGTAGTCATATTCGTAGTTATATGATTTTCTCAGTCAGCAGAAACCTTATACATCCGGTGTTTTAAGCAGATTAAATCAATGTGTACGCATTATTCAATATAATCACACAAATGATTTAAAGTGTCCCAGGAATATTTTGTTGCAATTTTATTTCCTCCTTTTCAATTTGAAGAAGAATTTTCACAATTGATGTTGCACGAACATATAAGAGGTTTGCAATTTTGTTTGATTCATTTTCTGACAATTTATCTCTACGTTGTAATGATTTTTTAATGCCCGTTAAAACATCCCACTCACCCAAGGTTATCCATACAGGATAAAAGTCATCATCAACCACATAAAGTATTTTTATCTCATAAAACTCATCATCGATATTCCATTCAATATTGACAAAACAGCCTTCCAGATTTTCACAATCGATGAAATCTAAATAAGGGGAATCTTTAGCTGCATCAATAATTTTTTCTACAGGCAGTACATTTGGAGTAGGTAACTCTTCAGCAGATAAATAATCATCTTCGGCAATACAACAGGTTAATGACAGCTTTCGCCACGCACCTATCGAAGATAGGGGTAAAAGGAATTTACTAGGGTTTATTACCTCCACGAAACCATCAAATGATATTTGATGAAATTTCAATAAAGTCTCCCAATGTGATTCTGGAAGATAACAACAAATGGGCCATCCAAAGCGACTTAAACAGTTAAAATTGCTTGTCCTTTCAATATCCACCCAAAATAAATTAGGAAATAAGATTTCATAATCCGAAACAAAATGATAAGGGTTAAATTTTTGACACATATATATTCTCCAAAATAAAATTCCAGTATTACCGAAGGTGGCAATTAGCTTCAGAGGTTAATTTTAAAAATTAGCCATTAAAAATTCATTGGCGTCATGCAGGGTAAACGCTTAGTTCTACGATATTTTGCTTTAAACTTTGCAACTTCTCCATTCTCAACCAAGATAGTGAAATCGAAGATCCCATGCTTGTCCGATTTTGGAATCAACCTGTCCGTTTGCCCCATAGATATAAAAACTACAAATGGAGATTCAGAGTTATCTTCAAACATGATTTCTAAAGAATCTACGTTGTTATACATACCACGAGTAATGATTACATATTTACCACTTTTCATTTCTCTCAGCAGATTTTCTTGGCATTTAGGGATCAACAACCGGCCAGCACCGTCGTTCCAACTAAGGAAAAGTAGACCGCTTTCGGCCATGTCACTTTCCCAGTAATTTGTATCCAGAACTTTTACACCATTATTGGAAATAAAAATCATAACAATCACACCTCGACATTATAAAAAACAATTAAAATTATTTATTAACAAAGAAAAACCATAAAGCTGAATTCATAATCACATCAGGCATTAATGGAGTATTAACAATATTTTTTAAACAGACAAGCTTATTTACAAGACAATATAGATAAAATAATAAATATATTCATCTTATTTATTGCAAGATACATTATATTCTTTTATTCCCATTGATTGCTTTGTGATGCGCAAAAAATCACGAGTTTTACAATTATCTATCTCATTAATAACAAGCTTATTATTTTCAAAGCAAAGAATTAGTTTTAAAATGGGCTCAACCCAAGAAATTACGTATTCTACTGTTGAATCCATTTCATTTCCTTGTATATCGAACTCTCGACTTAATCCTTTCCTAATACCTTCATCAAGACTCCAATTACCCAATTCAACCACTAATGGTATCCGTTCATTATCTTTCTCTAGCAAAACCTTAAGAATATATAATTTATCATCCATGTTATAATCAAGACTAATAAAGAAGCCATTGACATTATTGAAATCTATCATTTCAAAAAAACAAGCACCATTAATAAAATTAACTATCTGGGATACTGGCAATATGTCTGGGAATTGATTTTTATATGCAAAATTAAAGGCTTTACTGTCTATCCTGTATGTTAGTAAACTTGAACTCCAAGCAGCTAATGTACTGAAATAGTATTTAACTTCATCGATAATCTCTATCGGAACGTCTTCTTTAACTAAAAATGCCAGCCAAACCTGCTCGGGCACATAACATTTTTGAGGCCATCGCAATGACAATGGATACTTACCCGAAATATTATCTGTATGTAATTTTTCAGCTTTACGCCAAAATTCATTTGAAAACACATCAGAAAACTTATTTCCAAACCCCATAATAATACGTGTTCGCTCATATTTATTATCCATAAAACCTCTCTATTTAATTAATAGTAAAATAATTCATAACAAACTCAATGAATCATTTCGTCGTTTTCGATAATTCGTTCTATTATTGCAGGCAACACTGCAATACGCTCACCTTCTAATGTTAACTCTAAGAAATATCTTTTACCCTCCTCCCCATGCTCTAATAACTTATCTGAATATTCGACACCAAACACAAATCCTGGTGGAATTAATGTACCTTCGAAATCATAAAAGTCGAACACATAACAATCATGCCCATAAAGAACCTCTCTTGAAATTGCCACATGAGACATGGTATTTAATAGATCTATATATGAACGTTCCATAATGCAATCGACATTCACCGTTAATGCACTGTCACTCCATTTGATGGATGGGCGTTTTTTAGCATATATAATTTCACATCCAGCATCAGGGCTAGCTAATTCCACAATACGTTCAATATTAAAATCAGACATATAAAACCCTCTTAAAAAATAAGATTAATAATTAATTCAAATATAACAAGATATATGCTTACTGCTATTAATTCGCCTTTCGAATCAATGAAATGATTATATCACCGTCAATAAATAATTCAATTTAAATAAGTTATTATAAAAGCAATAAATAATTTGACACGATATTTATAAATATAAAATATTACTGTCAATGTCTTATTTAAATATAGTCTCAACTTATCGCTTTATTTAAATTAATAAATATTAACCCCAACAAACAATCCTAACCCTGAACCAGCCGAGGACATATTTCAGCAATTTTTATTTATCAGGTGCACTAAGTTACAAATAACGCCGCGGAATTAGTTTCTTTCGTGAGTAATGAAATATAGCCCGTCTTTTTGAATGAAAAACATCCAAAGTCAACGTGTGCGCCAGCCATGCAATCTGGCCTGTTCTGCCTGGTCAAAAAGATTAGTGTCCAAATTAATGTATCACTTTATAAATAGATATATAAAAGACACAGAAATGGACTTAACTGTTATGCGAAGCATAACTGATAGCTCTAAATCTTTTTTTAGTAATGCTGATTCTTACTTCCATGGGAAAGGGTGCCATTTGGAAAAATGGAAGCACCTGATGCTTCGTTCTTCGCAATCAATGGCTTCAATGTCAGATAGAAAATGTGTGCAGTTAGTGTGACAGGGCTATTCATTCATAAAATCTGTACCGCATTATCCCTGCTAGTTGTATGGAGTTTGCCTTCGACTCAGGTAAGATAAATCATTACTTTTTCTTCAATAAATCATATGTCTACCGCAATTCCATCGCATGAAATTAAAAGTATCGCTGTCGCCAGGACACAGATTGACGGACTTCCTGCCTCGGTTACTCCGTTCTTCGGGAACATGAAATCAAATTTAGAAAAACTGGCTATTGATGAGAGATACCAAAGTCTTCCTATCACGATTCATTGCGATCCAGCCAATGCCTATGAAGCCCTAGAGCTTGCGAAGAAATATAAAACTGATCTTAAAATCGATAATACGTTTGTAAGCGCTCGAGCACGCAGCGACATCGATGTCTTTACTGAATTGCAGGTCCGCCATGCGCCCACGGCCTATCGCTTCAAAGAACACTTTAAAAAGCTAGTAGAAATGAGAAGCAATTCGTTTTTCACCAATGAAATGCGGCATGAAGCGGAAACTAAATTACTCGAATTATTGAAATACTATCCGGCGAGAAATGAAGAGTCGGTTGCCTGGCTACAACAATACGTAACGAAACAATTTGAACAGGCCTATCAAAATGTACTCAAGTTTCATAGTCCTGAACCGGATATCCCCGATACAACAATGCTCCATCGTCCTTATGACAGTACATTATTAGATTTCATTGAGGACAAACGTCAGAAAGAGGGAAAAGTAGTTTTCCTACTAACAGGCGGGATGGGCTCCGGTAAGACATCTAATGTGCTCAGACCTATCTTCAATCGATATATGGAGAGTGAGTTTCACCCGCATTTTATAAGCTGTAAGCGATCGATGCTGGCGGATAAGCTTGGCGATCCCTGCCATTATCAAACGGCTATCACTGACAATTCTGACCAATTACCCAAAGGATTGTTCTCGGTGGTCAATTCAACCTTTCTGATGCATTTCGAAAGGTTTAATCAGGAAAGCCGCGTGACGATTATTGATGAAATTGAAGAAGTCAGATCTCACCTTGCCGGACATGCCGTTGGTAATGGCTCCTTAGACAACCGAGCCAGGACACTCAGAAATCTCGAACAACAATTAAGATCATCGTCGGTAGTGGTCGCTGCCGATGCACTTATGTCTGATGATACGGTCCACTGGCTAAAATCAGTTACGGATGCCAAGATCTACATTGTTGCCCCTCCCACCCCCTATCAATATCAGCAAACGATCGCTTATTACGATACCAAAAGCGGCATCAATCAGGCGGTTAATGTACTGATCAATCGCCTGAAAAATGGTGAAAATGTGGCGTTGTTCTGCGATGCAGGAAAAGAAAAAATATACGAATTAAAGTCCAGTCTGGAAGCTGCCGTTCCTTCGTTGAAAACGAAAAGCATCCTGATTGACGGAGAATTCGTCGCTAAACCCGAAGGAAAGGAATTCTTAGCTGATCTGAACCAGAATCTCGAAGCCTATCAGCTATGCATTATCACTCCCGTCATTAACTCAGGGATCAGTATTGAAACAACCCGTTTCAGTTCTGTCTTCGTATTTGCAGCCGGTACAATCCTGCCAACGAATATCATCCAATGCATGAGGCGCTTCAGAAAGGTCACTGACATTCATTTTGCCATGTTCAACTCAGTCTATAACCGCTATACCGACCGACAAGTGATCTTGGTTGATGAACTGACAAAATTCACTACCCCAGATAGCTTTACCAATGACCTCATCGAAACCAGTAAGAATGATACTTACATCAGCAAAATTGTTGACCGGATCGTGTTTGAAAACAAACTACGAGCGAACTACCGATGTAAGGTATTGCTGATCCTGAGCCAGCTTAATTTCAAAATCGTTCAGGTTAAACCAGACCGGGTCGCACGAAAAGAAGGACATGCTGCCCGAAAAGTCGGTGCAGCAGAAGAGAAGCTATTCAGAGATGACTATCTGAAATCGGTCGATGTCCCCATTACCAGACAGGAAGCAGCTCGCCTTATTCGAAAAGACGACCAGACCAACAAGAAGGAATACCTGGATCTACTGGCTTACAACCTATTTCATACCCTTCAGGTGACTTCAATCACTGAGGATGTGATCAATTTTTATGACCAGAAGGGACTTCTCTTCTATCAGCGACTGATATACCTCCATAAATCCGACTATACAGAAAGCGCGAATGATCGAGCAAAATCGTTATTCTTAAAACGCATACTTCAGCTCTTGAATATAGACAGTGCGGATTGGTTCGGACAATATACAAATTCTGATGCCAGGCAGGTTGTTGATTTTATCCAGCATGGAAACATTGAATTAGGTGATTCGCCGATCAGCGCAAATTATCTGTTTAAAGAAATGTGCGGCATATTTCCAACATGGAAACGTGCATCCCGGTTTGTCAGGATCATCTTGGAAAACTTAGGTCTGGAAGAAGTACGCACAACACACAAGATCGCAGGCCATGACGGGGTCCGGAACTTTGCCTATACCGTAAAAAGGTCGGCTATTCTTGAACAAGCTGAAACGTACTTTAAGAAAAATAACCCCAAGCTCATAGCCAAACTAGGCGAATCCATCCAAGCGGGTGAAACGGTAATAATTCCAGAGCCGAATATATATCCAGCAGCTTCTATACCCCCGGCAAGCACACGCAAATCTAAAGCCTTACCATCACAACAAATCAAGCATGAGCGAGAACAGAAGCCCAACCCTGAGCTTATGACTGTAGTAAATACAGATGCTGCTGAAAACGCTGCCATGAATGAATATCTATCCAGATATGATGAAGGAGGATGCCCGTGGGAAATGGCACCATGCATTGAGGACAATATTGATATCTCGGGCATCTTTTCGACGCATCGGCCTGCCACAATATTAGCTGAAAACAATAGCGGCATTAGCATAATGGCCTCAATCAACAATGAGACAAAGCAACTATCAGACGAAGAAATAGATGAATTTATGGCAGAGATATTCGCAAAATGACCCTATTCACCAATAAACGTGGTTGATCATAAAACACTTTAGAAAAAATACCTGGCACCATAATATTCGTGGTGTCTGGTAAATACTGACATTAGCCACAATTGTAGAAGAGAAATAAAGGGAGGACACAATCACTTCAAGGAGAAAAAATATATTTTCCTCCAACAACGGAAAGTTAGTATAAACTCCAATACATCAAACACATTTTAAAGCGACCAAAACAGAAAACAGAAAAACAGAAAAACAGAAAAACAGAAAAACAGAAAAACAGAAAAACAGAAAAACAGAAAAACAGCGGAATATATACCAGTGTAAATTCACAGATCCAGGCTGAATTAATTCTCAATAACATGAAACATTTCCACCGCGCCCCACCTGCCTACAAATATCACACTCTGAAATTATACTTTAAAATATACCACCGTAACCATTCCCGCCACCGACACATCAAAATCTCTATAATATCATAATATATTTATCAACTTAATTGATATCATTGCTTTGTTTGTTGTAAACTATAATAAACAGAATAATAAAAATGAAACCAATAGTCATTAAATGCAGTCAATTTTCTCTATCTATCATTCAAAATAGAAATGCAATCATCTATAACCTTTTCGTAGATCGCGCTCTTGAGCATGAAATCCTGTCTCGTTTGGCTTTAGGCAAACCATTTAAAAAGCGCAGGGATAAAATAAATGCGCTTACTTTAGAATCTTTAGGCAAAATAGATCAAACTGAAGGCTTCGCGATGGATAACAACTATAAAATGAAAATACGTCATCTTTTCCAATTTTATATAAATAAAATAACCTCTGATTTTCGTAATGATGTGATCCCCCGCTTTAATACATTGCAAGACTACAATGGCTTTTTGCGAGCAATCAATGAGTTTATGGACAGAGAAATTAAAATTGGAACGCCTCGATTAACACTGCAATTTGCACAGCATTATCCCTGTTTTGAAAACAAAACAAGCAAAATTCCGGAAAACTCGTTGAATTAGGTTGTGTGGATGAGGCAATTATTATTTTTATTAGCCTCATCATCACGGATGAAAGGAAGGTTAGCGGGTTTGCGTTACTGATCGGTATGACGGTTCCTGATAAAGAAAACAGGCCTCACCAGTGACATACATGAATAGCACGTTAAGCGCTTCTTCAATCGCCAGTAGTTCTGTTACAGGACATTCTCGCTGGTACATCATCTCGCGGATCGTATCGACAATATGATGCTTTTCAAGCGCATATGCCAGCATAAAGCAGTAAGCCATGCGTTCCGAGTAGTCTAAGGATGAAATCAGACCTTGTTTTAATTGCGCAAAATGTCCTTGTGTAACTTCAATTGGTAAAACAACAAAAGAACCTTCATTTAACGTTTTAGCTTTACGCAGCCAATTCGTATCAATCACATTCCAAATTTTAGTTAGAGCAACCTGAAAATTATTAGCCATAATTATTTCCTCAAATTAAATATTCATGAATACCGTCCCTGGCTGATATTCCATTTTTCCATTCTTCATTTCCATTCCAGCTTAGTGTCTCATTAGTTTTGAACTCTTAAAGGTTTCCGTACCGTCGGTATATTTAACGACAATACCCAGCGATTGCTCCATAAACTCCAAAGTCTGGATCGGAAAAACACCTTCTCGAATATAATTACTAACTTGTTCAAGAAACTCATGATCTTGCAGTTTAATCAATACAAAGTGCAAATAAGCCAAACGAACCGTTAATGCATTATCAGAAAAATCATAATTCTTAATATGCTGCATTTCATTGGATGAAATAAACACCTCTTTGTCTTTCTGGCTTTTTAATTGTTTCAGGGTTGGCCTTACCATCCCTAATACATTTGCAGCAGCATAATAAATTTCCATATCAACATTGAAAGCATCTTTACAAATAGACATAGCTACGTCCATAAAGAACTCCTTAGTAAGAATTTAAGGTAAATGAATTTTCAACCGCAATTGGATTATAGTAAATAATTTTTAAAAACCCACAAAAAAGGCAATATTTTTTCAATTATTTTTAATATTTTTTCAAGACGTGTTTCATGGCAATAAAAAAGGATGCTTTTAGCATCCTTTTAATAAATCCATTCAATATTAAATGGAGAATTCACTTAATGATTTACCTTCATTTAATGCTTTTTGAATTGTAAGTGGTGTACGTCCCTGACCAGTCCAGTTTTTTTCATTGCCATTTTCATCAATGTATTTGTATTTCGCAGGACGTGGTTCTCTTTTACCAACTGATTTAGCCGTATCAGTTGATGCAGAAATTAAATCAGCGATATCCAACCCTTTTGAAGCTAATAAAGCACGCATTTCTTCAATTTTTTGCAAACGCGCAGATTCTTTTGCCTGATTTGCAGCTTCTGTTCTACGGCGTTCTTCAACAATATCAGTCAGCTTTGCAAAACCTTCCTGCAATTGTTCAAGCGTTAAATCACGAACAGCCGCTTTTAAACTACGCGCATTAGTAAACGTTTTGATGAAATCACTCATGGTTGTACCTGTAATTTTCAAATAAAAAGGTAAACGCTCTGGAGAGCATAATAAAATTCAAGCGGGACTGCGTCTTGAAGCATAACAAATGCAGTCCTATCTTATCTGAAAAAATCCAGTTTGCATTTTTTCGCATAACTAACCGTGAATTAATGGTTGGCTTTTAGTGTATAACCGCAGCTCGGTTTTTCTACACCGCGATAATTTGAGCAACCATAAAATTGGCCATATTGTCCTTTACGTAAAATCAGATCTCCACCACATTGCGGACAAATTTGAATACGAGTCCGGCAGTGTATATTCACACACGTACGAGAGCCGTTGGCTTCACTCATTTCCGAATAGCAATTCGGACATGCATGGCGAATATGTTTGCAAAGCGGGTAATTGGAACACCCCATAAATTTACCACGAACACTGTCACGCAATATTAACGTGCCAGTCTTGCAAGTAGGACAAGGTAATGCTTGTGCATTTCTTTGTTCCAGTGTGCATTCAAACTCGTCTAACGCTAGTGGATAGCCATCCTCAATAAGCTCTTTAATAAACTCAGACGCTTTCAGCATATTGGTGACAATAACGACTTTATGTTTCGCACGCGTCAATGCGACATAAAATAAACGCCTTTCTTCCGCATCCGGAAAGGCTTCAGTCTCAGGTTGCAAAGCGTTAATGAGTGGATGGGTTACAATCCCCGAAGGCAGCCCATATTTTCCCTGTGTTAAGCCGAGCAACACCACATAATCAGCTTCCTTTCCCTTGGATGCATGAATAGTGTCATACCTAAATTCAAAATTTGTCCGATACTTCTGCTCAATGGTTTTACGGCATTCCAGATTGGGCAGTAGCTCTCTAAATCGGGCCAGGAAATACACACTTGAGCCAGGCTTAGCCTCTCTGGCGAGTGACACAAGAATTTCATCAACAGCCTGCGGTGTCTGTTTATTGGTTCTCATCAGCGAAACCGCCCGATTTTCAACCTGGCGATGTGATGTAATTTCTTTTTTCAATTGAATTGGGTTCTTCAACACAAACCGACTGGCGATCTCATTAATGCTGCTGTTGAAACGGAACGTTTTATCCAGCTTTGTGATTTGAGTATACCCAAAGAATGTTTGAAACTCTGAAGTGAGATGAATATCGCTTCCTGTAAACCGGTAGATAGACTGCCAATCATCACCGACACAGAACAGTGAGCCTTCTGGTTGTTGGTCATGTAAGGCTTTTACCAGCTTTGCTCTGGGTAACGAGATGTCCTGATATTCATCAATCAGAATATATTTCCAGCGGGAATGGTAAAGCCCATCCCTGACATAATCATAAGCCAGACCAATCATGTCATCGAAATCAATAGCTCCCTCACTTACAAGCGCTTGCTGATAAACTTCAACAATGGGTTTTAAGAGTGTCATCGCAGCCTGCATCTGGTCGGGCTTTTTAGCTTGGAGGATTTTTTTAGCTAATTCTTCATCGGTCAGATGAGCATTTTTATATTGAGATAACAGATCTGATAGCAGCCTTGAAAAGGCTGTAATGGCCCCGAATTCGCGTAGGGTTTCAAGCACCGAGTCAGCAGGTAAAGGTTCAAATACCACTCCGACTTTCTTCAGCTTTTTCTCAAGCTCCATGAGGAGTATTTGTTCCTGCTGTTCATAGTGGAACGTCTCAATTAATTGGGTGCGATGTTCAGCATGTAGTGCCCGCTTCCACCGCATCCCTTGCAGATATTTTTCCCGGTCAACGTAAGGCGCTGTGTTGCTTTGTCGGTCGATACCAAAATGCTCGATGTAGATGTCATATTCCGGCAAGTAGAAATCTGGCTGATAAGTACGGAATTCTGGTGTACGGGTATCAATCTTATATTTCGCTTCATATTGATATTCGATGCCGTTTTTAAAGAGATAATTGGCTATCTGACATTCAGCAAAGCTTTTTACCTTTTCATTCTTCAGTGTCCGGATTTCATTATCGTTCAAGTAATTGATGTAATCGCCATAGGACTGAAATTCGAACGGATTTTCCTCAGGAAATAACCATTTTTCAAAATACAGCAGCAATTGCTGACGATAGCTTTCATCCTGCTGAAGCTTCTGAAAGGTTTGCTCGACCAAATAGGTCTTGAGTGAGGCATCTTCAGCGTACTTCGAAATACTCGGTTTGCCATGTTCCACCGCCGCCAAAATCTGAAGGCCAAGACTATGGAAGGTATTGACCGAAACACCATCAATACCTAATCGGGACTGGAGACGTTCACGCATCTCCTGCTGCGCTTTGTTAGCAAAAGCTAATAGCAATATTTCGCTTGGATCTGCCAGACCACTTTGTACTAAATAAGCGACACGCCCAATTACGGTACTCGTTTTCCCAGTACCTGCCCCCGCCAGAACTAAGTTGTTATTGTCATCAACAATGCACGCTAACCGTTGTTTATCCGTTAGCGGTGATGATTCGACGGTATCGAATAGCGAACCATAGCGTTGCAGTTGCTGATTGATATGTTGCTCACGGGATGCTTTTAGGAACTTGAGCGGATTTGTTAGGATTTCGGAAACATCAAAAAATAATTGCTCAATGTTTGCCTCCAGCAAGCCAGTCGGAGGCAAAGCAGGTAGCCATGCCTTGTCTGTTTCAATTCGCTGTTGCAGCACTAACCACTGTGATGAGCGAAGATAATGTGGTTTGTGTAGCTCTTCTCTAATTTCTTTCAGCCAGGTTTGTACCTGCCCTACCCGACTTAAATACCAAAAGGTATCAATTTGCTTTTTAGCAAATAACGCCTGTGTTTTAGACAATCCACGGAGTTTGAACAATCCCTGCGACGTTTTGAATTCCACCGTATGGAAAAACAGCCATGAATGCGTCGCCGGTAAATGAGTCAAATCAGCAAAGGGTACTTTTGATTTCTTCTGATTTTTCCCACAGAAATTCAAATCATCGGGTGAGATAGAGAGCCTGTTTACACCGTGAGTAAACAGTCGAAACAGAAATGATGGTTTGAAATCAAAACACAAATTCGACATAGGTTAGTGAATGTGCATGAGTATTGTTTGAATCATACTTTAAAACCCCAATGAGGTGTAAATGCCCTTTTGCTTCAGTGCATTCAACGAGAGTCGAGTGTTTAAGTTGCAACTCTTTGTCTACAGAGGTCCTAGGTGCAGAATCCGTAGCTCGGATTTGCCCCATTCCTTCTTAGTCTCATTGTTCATAACAATTTTGGATATCTGAATTTACCTAATTTTTCTAATGCTACATGGAGCCTGTAATTTTTATGATCTAAATGGCTATTGATAAACCCCCAGCTACGTTGGGATATGTTGCAGCCCAAAAACCACTCCAACGCAAGAGAGACATATACGGCATTTTTCGACCAATAATAAGGCTACTTCCCAACGCATACGGTTGCTAATGGCTAACGCTATCAGCAACACAAATCAAAATCTTGTTGTTATTTTTTTTTGCTAAAAAATACTGTTATTCTATAAGCAAGCGTTAAGTCAACTGAGAACGAACACAATTTTTTTCATTGTCTCATTTTCTTTTAAATTTATTCACAATAAATAAACAATAGCCACAAAATTATAACGGAGGAGAGAACTGGAGATTGCTTGTATTCATGGCTATTCCAACTGCGTAAAAGCAGTGTTTCTCACAAAAATATGAATAAAAAACTATCAATCGCTGCGGTCATTATTGTTGCCGCGCTGACCGGGTGTGCCACTCAGGGAAATTTTTCAAAATATACCGATCACATTAAGATAAAACCTATATCTCGAAGCCCAGTGACTGGTTATTCAGAACAACTCATTGCTTATCAAGGGGATGTACTAAAAACCACGGTTAACTACAAATCTGGTTTGCCCGTCATGGTCGCGCCAACCGATATAACATTTAGCATGTTGTATGAAGGCACCCGTTACCCAATCACGGTAAAAAAAGGGCAATATGAAATAGCTGGTACATTTGCCTGGGACGACTTTAAATTTATGTCTCCATCGGACAACAAATATAGTCAGGTAAACTTAATTCCTATTGCTGGCTCTGGGGTTATGCCAGGTGTAACCAAAATTGCATTAACTGGTTATAT
The DNA here is from genome assembly GCF_000527035.1 of Tolumonas lignilytica. Lineage (NCBI taxonomy): Bacteria > Pseudomonadati > Pseudomonadota > Gammaproteobacteria > Aeromonadales > Aeromonadaceae > Tolumonas > Tolumonas lignilytica. The sequence goes on along the minus strand of NZ_AZUK01000002.1, from coordinate 95,321 downwards.
AATTAGCGGTACTGTCATGAACTGGCTTTATGCAATTCAGTTAGAAAGCGATCATGAATGGTATGTCATCGCTGATTATGACATGCGAAAATCATTGCTTAATGAACGTGTCTTTAAGTTTGACGCCACCAACGTTAGAACTGAAACAGTAGATATTTTTGGTGGTCGTTCTGAACCGGTGTACTTCATGGGGACTCGGGATGGCGTCATGGGATTTAATTGTGGTAATCGTGCCACAATGACGATTTCCGGCATTTCGACAATGGGCCGTCAACATCAACAACGTGTCGGAGCGTGTAACCAAACACTGGTTATCGATTCCTTCGTGGGCGATAATATTATCTATTATCGCACCAAACTCCGGTAGTCAAAACGCTAACTGTCTACAAAAGGGTCGGTATTATCCGACCCTTTTTTTATTTCTATGCCGCACCGTGCAAAAAACCTTGGAAAAAATCCCGTTTCAGCACGGCTTTGTCCATGGTAATCCTCCCATTTTTAACCGCAGTTAAAAGTAGAGGTTATGCGGCCATCAATGGTGGCTTACCGCCATTGGCTTTATGTGGCCGTTCATGATTGTAAAACCACAACCACTTTGTGGCATAGTCCTGAACTTCTTCAAGCGTATCAAATAAATGTTTGCTTACCCAGCTATACCTGATCGTCTTGTTGTGCCGTTCGATGTACGCATTTTGCTGCGGCTTGCCTGGTTGAATGTAATCAATCCTGATCTCATGCTTTTTCGCCCATTCCGTAAATTCGTGGCTAATAAACTCCGGCCCATTGTCGCAGCGGATTGCGAGTGGTTTTGTTCGCCATTCAAGTAGTTGGTTTAGGGTTCGGATCACACGCACTGTCGGTAACGAAAAACCTGCTTCAATCGCAAGCCTTTCACGTTTAAAGTCATCAATCACGTTGAACAGTCGATAGCTTCGACCATCAGCCAATTGGTCATGCATAAAATCTATCGACCACACTTGGTTCGATTTCGTTGGCTCTTAAAGCGGTTCTGGCGCATTTCGTTTTAACCTTCTACGTGGCTTTATCCGCAGATTTAACGCCAATTCGCAGTAAATTCGATAAACCCGTTTGTGATTCCAACCAAAACCTTTGACGTTACGCAAATAATGAAAACACAGCCCAAAGCCCCAATCTGTTTCTTTCTCTGTTAAATCAACGAGCAAGTCAGCAATTGCAGCATTCTCATCGTCATGATGCGCTGGTATCGGTAGCAGGTTTCGCTAATGCAAAATGCAGCACAGGCTAAACGGATGCTGATTTTTCGATTAGCAACCGCATCTTGTGCCATCGCTTTGCGCTGCGACGGCTTTACCACTTTTTTGCCATGGCTTCCTGGATCACTTCGGCCTTGAGCCGCTCTTCGGCATACATTTTTTTCAGCCGAGCATTTTCAGTTTCAAGTTCCTTTAAACGAGCCATCAGCGATGCATCCATGCCGCCGAATTTAGCTCGCCATTTGTAAAAACTCGCCGAACTCATGCCATGCTCCCGGCATAATTCAGGAACAGGTGTGCCAGCCTCAGCTTGTTTGAGGATCGCCATGATTTGGCTGTCAGTAAATTTTGATGTTTTCATAAAGAATCTCCTGCGTTTATCGTACGAGAAAACTCTACTTTTGACGCCAGTTATTTTACGGGGTGATTACCATCCCATTTTCTATGTCTTTTCGCGCCTTGTGTTATTTCAGCATAAAACAAGGAGTTGTGACTGGTATCACCTTCCCTCCAGAATACTGATACGCACGTAGTATCCGAGCGTTAGACAACCAGCGTTGACCACTGGTTCAGCGTATAAAATGACAGTCACTCTAGCTATCTAGTAATCGTTTGGCACATTTTTCAATGACTTTTAGATCTATACTATATTTTCGATCACTAGCGCTTTTTATCAGTTTGATATCATCAACAAGTTCAACAACCCTAGACTTCGGTAGTTCGATTTTGTTTAGCAAATGATCTTCATACCCTATAGCATATTCAATGAACCTCCAAAAAAATACAACGTCATGAGTTGACTGCTCCACTAAATCTGCAAATGATGGTTTATCTCGTGAATCGAACACTTCTATTTTTCCGACTTCAGAGTCCCAATGTAGACGCCTTAAAAACAGCACCAGCGAAGCTTTTTCCCACTTCTCTATATCAATGAAATAATTAATCTCTTTCATTTCATTAGAAGCCCCTAATAGTGCTCGATATAAGTTTAGTATTTCATCTTTTGAGATATTTTTTCTATCAATATACTGTTGAACTAGCTGATCTAAAGTAGCAATCCCGACAGAAAAAGCTAACCAAATTAACTTTACAGCTTCTGTACTTCCTTTGTATCGATCTAATCTACTATCCTCGATGTCCCCAAGCTCAACGATTTCTCTTAATAACCTTGTGTTAGACCATAAATGTTTCCAATTAGAGGTAGGAGATTCTGACATAGCAAATGAGTATGCTAAGAATTGATTAGATGGGCTTGGGATTTCTTGGCCTTGCATATTAAACAAACTGGAACTTTCGATAAGCTGCCTACCTTTTTCTGTTTTCCAATCTTCGAACTTGAGGTTCCATTCATCTATAAACGATTCACAATCTTGAGGTTGAATAAAGCCGTTGTATGAATGAACTGTTAGAACAGACCTATATATCCAATTCTCCCACAATGGCACTTCCTTCGATAAGACCTGAAATATGCAGTCTGATGGTAGTGATTTTCCAATCTCTTTAATTAGCGAATGATTGATGAAATTTGGCGAGGTTACATTATCCTCATCAGAATCATTTGAGACAATAATCTCTCGCATTAACCAAGTAGACCAGCGTGCAAACAATGGGAGTGCATCACTTCTCTTGTTTAACAACGCAGCAATAGAAGAAGTTAATTCAGCAATTTCGGCTTTGGCTTTAGCTTCATCTTCTGAAGGTAAATTAAATTGAGGCAAATGGCTTACGGCTTGTTGAACATTCCTACGTGCTGCAACTAAAAGTAGGGGCAATAGAATAGATCCATTCCATCCACCATCTTCAGAGAATGCAATTGGAGCAGACTTTACAGCATCTTCCCAACAAGAGTAACAGTTATCGACACCTATAGCATAAAGGGTCGCATCAATCAGATAAGGGTTTTCGGAACTAGATATCTTTTTGATAAACTGTGTTTTATCAAAGGTTTTGAATACGGAGAATAATACAAACTCACAATTATACAGCCATGAATCGCCACCTCTTAATCCCCACCAAATCTCTGTCAGCTTTTCAGATGTTTTTTTCCAGCGGTGTAATAGATTATCAACTGACTTTCCATATCTATCAGGGATTAAATTTCCCTTATTCAACTCTAAAGCATCAATTACTAGTTCCGAAAGAGTAATAAATACTTTTCTATCTTTAGGATGAATTTTAGCATGAACAAAAATAGAATCCTCTAACCAATACATAATATTGTTGGAATGATAAAAAATATTTTTTATATTCAACCATGTATTTAAGCTCGGGGACTTTACCATTGCTAATACACATGCCCACGTAGATATAAGATCTAGATAATCTTCAGTTGAATAGTCCACATCAATATTTTTAATGATATGTTTTATTTCTGATTGAAGCTCTGGGTATTTAACTCCATCTTTAACAATAGAATCAATTAAAGTACTGCATTTTTCTAAAAAAGACTCTTCATAATTTTCAATAAAGAAACTTAATTCCTTTCTTACATCAATGCCATCTGTATAAGATTCATTTTTCTTTTCTCTAGGCCATTTTATTTTCATTTTTGCCTACTATACCTTCAGTTGACCACACTAATTTAAAAAATTCTATTGCGCCATGCTCGTTTGCATCCCATCCTCTAGTCGCAGCGCTAACTAGAGAGTGAAAACCGCCAACTGTAGCGCCAAAATGCCAAAGTTCATCATCTATTATTGCAAAACGGTCATGAATATAATCAAAGTTTGTCGTTAAATTAAACTTAATATCTATATCACATATTGTTAAACCTTTGCTTTTTAGTCCATTAAGTAACTGAGCGTGCTCCTTAAATTGGATTAGTATATCATTATCAATATTTTTATTCTCAATAGTATTATGAGACTTGGTAATCACTTTAATATCACAAGCTTCTAACGTCTCATGTAACTGGTCAATTATGAATTGGATTCTATTTTGTCTGCTATTCTTATTATTTTCTGGCTCAAATATATATGGATCAATAATCCAAATTCTTTCTTTTGCGTTAGAAATAGCAGTCCAAAATGTTTGTAATGGATTAGTCATAAAGGCGTTTTTTCTATTCACTATAGCATCCATTTTTGGAAACTTACTTAAATCCCCATTAGGTAAGTTACCAAACCCTTTCTGTGCAGGCCACAATATTTCATTTTCAAGCTTAGTAATTTTTTTTGATATATTAACTTTTGGAGCAACTTTATTAAACACGGTTAATCTCCAGCTATATCTTTTATACTTTTTATATAATCACTAAACTTCTCTGATTTATTGTGAAAATCCCTTAAAGCGGAAAGTACTTCATCTGGGTTAGGTAGCTTAATTACCATAGATGCTCTACTCCCTAACGTATTAAGAGAGTTCCCCATGAACCATACATCATCATCAATAACAAGGAATCTATCGTGCAGCTCAGGTGATTTACCATTTAAAACCATTACATCAAAGTCAGGATTCCCTCCTTTTTTTATCCGTTCAACCTCTTCATTGAATTGCTGCACCTTGGCTTCGACACTAGTGGAAAGATTTTTAGTTCTCCCATCTTCGTCAGTTGGCGTGCTACTTTCAAAGGCTAATCTAGACGTCAATAGCTCGATTTTTACATCATTACTAGTTATAGCTAATAAGAATTGGGGGATCTGTAAAATACCAAAGTACGGATCCGCAATAATGACTCGACTCCTAGCTCTGCTTATTCTTTGTCGAATAAAAGCCATAGCTTCCTTTCTAGTTCCTTTTCCAAACCATTTTTGATCAAGTCTAAATGCTTCTGACAGTCTCTCACGCGCTCTAGCAGCAGTTCCAACTCGTGCATTAACATTGGGTGGAATATGGTCATAGCCATAATTGGAATTACTTCTTGATATTCTATTCACTTCATAATCAATACTGCTAGCCTTCTTTGATTCTCCTATAGGTACGCGTACCTCTCTCGTTTCGCCTACTACTCCAATACTTACATTTACAGCTCTTAGATACCCCGTAGGCTGATGGTAAGCTAGAATGCCGTGAACAGGGTGAGTAACAACATAACCATACTTCCCAATACAACTGCCTTTATTGACCTTTATAATTCCATTTTTCGGGACATCTAGTACTTCAAAACTTGATAGTAAGCTTGCTTGTTCGTCAAATGTTATAAGCTTCAGATCCTCAAGTGTTTGCCCAACTCTCGGAACGAATCTATAGAAAATATATTCATCACCATTACTATTGGTGTTAGGTATAACGAAATTATCAATCTTACTTATCACAGGATCGGGAGCTAGTAATACAATACTTCCCAAATACTCGGGATGAGAGTCAAGTTTAATGTGCAACCTTCTTGCCAAAAAAGTCAGCGCAGAGCTATCGTTCAATATAGCTTCGAAACCTTTACCATCGCCAAAACGACGGTGAACTCTCGAAGAGGTATTTCCAATAAAGGGAGCAGGATCTACCGTCTCTAGATTTGAAAATAGACTATTGTTATAGGGTAATCCTAGAGTTGGCCAAATAGGGTCATCAATCATTTTTGTATTTCTGATTGGCATACCATCAAATTGACTATCTCGATCTGTATTACAAGAAGGGACTGGTGTTACGGGCGTCTCTTCCATAGCTCTGTACCATTTCACAGCATCTTTAGCTGTTAATACAGTTCGTCGGAAGTATAGAGTTCCCCCCTTCCTAGGGAGCTTATGCGTCTCAACTCCATTCATTATCTCGGGCTTAGTTCTTCCTTTGGGTAATAGATGCACACTCGCAAACAACAACCGTTGGTCAAATGTAGCAAGTCGAACTTCCGCCCACTCAAAGCCTGTTAAAAACTGAATATCACTGTTAGTCATATATCACCAAAAAAATTTGAACGCACGAAACACGCAGAGATGTGAAAACAAAGATGAAGAACGGCACAAATCTACTTAGTTAACGGCTGCTGTATACATCGAGAGAAGCTAGTGTTGGGAATAGGGGACAAATCGCACTTATCAAGAAACCAATAGATTAAAACCCGATAAAAACATGCAACCATAATAGCACAGCTTATTATATCTTATTGAAAACAGTGCTTATTAATACAGAAAGAGTCCTATCAAAGATAACATAATGAGCAGTTTTTGGTGATGCTCCTAAACTAAGCGCTACAAACCTCTACCATTGGCACAGTGTTATCTTACGCAGCGATTTTATAGAACAACGTTTTTGCTCTGTTAAGTTGCTGCTTATAGAAGCTACAATCGAAAATCCCAGATACTTAGTACTTCCTGTTCGCATAATAAAATCTAATCCAATCTCTTGAATTTTGGGAAAGCTGCCAACTCATTTTTGTCCAAAAGCATTATATGGCAGAAAGATTGTGGTGCAAAACGTAGTTCAAATGAATTCTGACTAAGAACTGACCCAGCCAGTGTTGTTTTGATTATTCGTGACGTGGGCCATCTTCAATGTGCGTGATCACGCCATTTTCGACTGTTACCAGCGCCATGAATTTATCTTTTCCCATATCCATAGTGAAAATTTCGCCCGTTTGAATGACTGATTTTGACCCATTTTCATTCTTTGTGACTGTCGTTTTCACATCTGAGCTTATCGGTGTTCCACATTTCATTAGCATTTCTGATTTGGTATCCCCAACCGAAATGATTGAACTACCACAGCGCATTGCTCCTTCTGCTAGCACTGATGTTGAAAGCAATACACCGACCAGTAATAACCCAATTTTTTTCATTATTCTTCCAATTATTTGATCATTGAACGCTAACATTTATAGGCTTAAATTTTACAAAAGCAAACTCATGTGACTCAACTTTGTTTACAGCTTCCTGATACCCTCCAAAATACGTAGCTGTGAAGTATCAGGTTTCATTTGCTAACAAAAAAGCCATTCGGCATCATAATGCGATCGTGGCGGAATAGTTTTTTGTGGATCAATAATTCGCTGAGGTATAAATGAGCACGCTTGTGATTGAAAAATTCATCAATGGGCAATCCAACGTCACAATCAACATTCCTTTCTTCGTTGTCCGGGCAGCAAAGAAACTTATGCCTACAACGGTGCTGTCTGCATTAGCAGATAAAGGGATCGATTTATCCGCTATTATTCAGGCAAACAAAAGCCACCAGATCTATTCATCGACGTTGCGGGTGAAAGAACATGGCGTTGAAAAAGTTATCGTTGTATCACTCCAATGAGATGTCAGACCCCTCACGACACACCAATATTCTTACATCCATTTTATGGTGATCGTTATCATTTGGACTGGGACAATTAAATGGAATTAAGATGGCGTTTCGTATCTGATGATCTGGACTGGCACGCGCTGGCTGCCATGTACCATGCCGCACCTCTGGGTAACAAAACCGCGGATGGTTTAAAAATCGCATTCAACAACAGTATGTTTAAATGTTTTGTTTATGATGCAAATAATTTAGTGGCTGCGGGACGCGCTTTAGCGGATGGTGTTGACTGTTCTTATATCTGCGATGTCGCAGTTTTACCCGAATATCAAGGGTTACACATCGGCAAAGAGATCGTCTCACGATTGATCAATTTATCCGCAGGCCACAAAAAAATCATCCTCTATGCCGTTCCTGGTAAAGAACCTTTTTACCAAAAATTAGGCTTTAAACCCATGACTACTGCGATGGCAATCTTCGAAAATGAAGCAAATGCTGTCGCGCAGAGATACATCATCAGTAATGAGTAAAATCCGCCTTCATTTTTAACTCTTTTACTTTAGATACTCAGAAGGGCCCTGCTGTGAAATTTGAGCTAGATAAATTTAATGGTGTTATTGTCGACCCACTTTCTATTCCTGACAGCGCTGATCAATTTCATAAACACCTATCAGAAATCATACACTTTGCTGTCACTGAAAATAAAAACCTGATCTGGTTAACGCTACCAATTGATAAATCACATTTGATCAAACCCGCTACTGATCTGGGTTTTGTCTTTCATAATTGCCTAGAATCGGAATTAACACTGATCCGTAAGGCCCCTTCAACCACATTTGTTCCTTTTATCCCGACACATACCTTGGGAGCTGGTGCGATCGTGTGCAATCCACACCAGCAGATCTTAGTGATCAAAGAACACGGCATGAATGGTTATAAATTGCCGGGCGGCCATATCGAACTGGGCGAACGCATTGGATCAGCCATAGTCCGAGAGGTATTGGAAGAAACGGGGATTGAAGCAACGTTTGAATCGATAGTCGGCTTTACCACCAAACATCCATTCCAGTTTGGAAAATCCAATCTGTATTTTGTGTGTCGATTAACGCCGCTATCCGAACGCATTTGTATTCAAGATACAGATGAAATCGAGGATGCAAAATGGGTATCCATTTCCGAGTATATCAATGACGAAAGAAATGCCCTCTTCAATCGACAGATGATTGCATCATTAGTCCAATCGTCAGGGTTAGCACTTATGAAACTAGACGGTAATGACGGTCCACATAAGAAACAGGAAACCTTTTTTGCTCAAACTTAAAATAACAATCCGGAACTCAATAAGATGGAACACTGCAACGGAGTCATAAAATGGCAAAACCTGTAATACGCCGATCCGGTATTCACAACATGCAGTTTGGTCATAATGTCACCATTATCGAGCCAGTGAATTTGTATGGCAGTCAAATTGATGATGATGCTTTTATTGGCCCTTTTGTTGAGATCCAGAAAAACGTCGTTATTGGTAAACGAACCAAAGTGCAATCGCATACGTTTATCTGCGAATTTGTCACGATCGGTGATGATTGTTTCATAGGACATGGTGTCATGTTTGCCAATGATTTATTCAAAACTGGCATCCCCAATCCGGATCCACAATCTTGGGGAAAAACGAATATCGCAAATAATGTTACGATTGGTTCCAATGTGACTATATTACCTGTCAAGATCTGTTCTGGTGCGGTTATTGGTGCTGGCGCCGTGGTAACAAAAGATATCAGCACTCCAGGTACCTATCTTGGTAATCCGGCAACCCTCTCCCGCGCATTTGATTGAATGGCATAATACAAATTCCGTATTTCTGAACTGTCCTATTTGCATTAATAGGGTAATCACTGTGGATGTATTGATTGTTATTGATATGCAGAAAGTACTGTTTCAGACACCGTGCTATAACTAATTTTTTGCGGCAAAATAGAGGTAAATTTACACTTCATTAGCTACAGTCGCCAACTCGGCATTGTTGTTTAATTACATCATGTTCTTGCATAGTTTTATCTATGCGAACGATGAAAACAGATACCTGGTTTCAACTATATTGTGCTATCTTTTCTCTATTGGGTCATTGCAATTGGCTGTGTCAATTTGTAATGAAATTGCAAGAATATTTAGATAACCAATTGATTTATCACAGATTGTATAGTGGTTTTGAGCATTCGAATCTCTCACTCACCGCCATCTTCTAGCGAGAAGAGCACTGAGAAATCAGTGCTCTTTTTGTTTATGGCGCCTTTGCGTTAGGTGAACTCCAAATCTCATTCCTCACCAATTTCTGTCCTCTATTTTTGACATTTATTCATCTAAATTATCCAGAGAGTTGACCAGTATCAACGCCAAGACATGGGGTTTCTTTAGTCTGCTATAAACGTTCTTATTTATTGGGAAAGGAATGCAATGACGTTAATAAGAACCAGCCATACACATCCTCTGAAAATTGCAGAAGTACGAGCCAATGAAAGTTTTGGCTTTATCGGGATCACCTTTTGTCCAGGTAAATACGATCGATATGCAGTAACCGGTATCTGGGAAAGAGACCTCCAGGCAGATTTAGATATTATTGAAGCCTGGAATGCCCGTATTGTTTTAACTTTAATGGAGTCTGATGAGCTGCGTGCGTTAAAAGTCACTGAATTAGGACAAGAAGTGACTAAACGTGGTATTCATTGGATCCATCTCCCTATCAAAGACTTTTCTGTGCCCGATCAGCAATTTGAGGTTCGTTGGCTGGAAGAAGGTAAAATTATTCGAAATCGGTTACGAGCCAAAGAAAATATACTGGTGCACTGTAAAGGTGGTTTAGGCCGGGCGGGTATGATCGCGAGTCGTCTTTTAGTGGAATTAGGCATGGAACCTGTAGAAGCTATTCGCCTGGTGAGACATCGCCGACATGGTGCTATTGAAACGCCGGGACAACTTTCTCTGGTGCGATCAACGAAGGCGATCATGGATGAATAACCCGATTTCGCAACCGATCGATACTTCACTCATGACACGGGTCGGCGGCCAACTTGGTAGTAATTTTGCCGGTATTTTTGAAGACGATAATGGACAACGTTATTATGTGAAAGAGTTGGAATCGCCCATGCTTGCTAAGAATGAATGGATTGCGGCAAAGCTTTATCAGCTCGCTGGTGCGCCAACCCTTACCTATATCCCTACTGTTGAACCGAACCAAATCGCGACCCTCTGGGAAAAATTAGATAAACAAAACCTTGCTCAATTTTCTGAAGATGAGCGCCGACAAGCCCAGCAATGGTTTGCAGTTCATGCGTGGACAGCCAATTGGGATGCACTTGGATTGCACGGTGATAATCAGGGGGTATTGAATGGGCAAGTTCTCACCATCGATATTGGTGGTGCTTTGCTATTTAGAGCCTGTGGCGATCCCAAAGACAAAGCATTTAGTGATGACGTCAATGAAATTGATACCTTAAGAACCCAGCAAGATAACCGTCATGCATATGAACTGTTTGGTTCAATGAGTGAATTACAGTTAATTGATGCTTTGGCCCGTGTCAGTAGGATCGCTGACGAGGCCATCATAAACACTATTCTACTAAATGATGGTAGCGAAAAGCTGGCTATTAAAATGGTGAATCGCAAGCATTTTATTACGGATAAATTAGTGCAAATGCAGCACCTGTGCTGACATCTATTAGCCACTCGCTGGTACTAACTGCACATGAAAGCACTCAGTAATATAAATGCTCTGAACATATTTTGTATTCCTGTTTAATTGATAAACCGTTTTATTCAGTGCCTATCCGCATACCTGCGCGGAATTGACCAACAGCTGTCTCCCGCAAATTTTCGCGCAACATGACGATAACGTCGTCACCAGTGCAATGCCCGGCATAGATGAACTGTGGCCTGAGCTTTTTCAAATAGGTAACCGACTGTTCAAGCCTCTCTGAAGACGCATGCAGCAGATGCAACCCACCGATAATTCCAGCGATACGAGCCCCCTCATTCAATTGACGAATATACTCAACTGTATTGAGCAATCCAGAATGACAACAGCCTAAGATAATCACAATGCCTTGCGGGGTATTTATCCATAACGCCTGATCATCAGGGATTAGATCAGCGTACAGTCCTGCTTCATCAAGATAAAATGGTCCGCCGGTATCTTCAAAGGTATGAGTGCGAGGCACAAATCCGGTGATACCGATGTTGTCACTGATAAATGAAACGGCTGCGCTACAGTGTAACTGAACTGAATCCAACTGCTGCAAGGCTGCCTGCGCAGCAACAGGCATACCGATCCGTTTAACAGGGCGTTCAGCATGACGACTATAGCGCTCAGAAAGAACACATGGATGTGCAATCACCGAACAATGTTTATTGGCTGCGAGAATCTGAGCAACCCCACCGGTATGATCGTAATGCCCGTGACTTAATATCAGATGAGAGAGCTCTGTCAGGTCGACCTTCAGTTTCGCTGCATTAGGTAGCAGTGTCTCACCACTGCCGGTATCGAACAAAATCAAATGTCCGTCCGCACGGATCCGAAATGAGAGACCATGCTCGGAAAGTAAATCATCCTCGGCCTGATTGTCGCAAATAACAGTTAGCTCAAACCGGCAACTCACGCTGGATCACCCACGAACAAAGGCATATAGAAACGGACATTCAATTCTGCGGTCATTGATTCAATTCAGCAGATAACTCTTCGACGGCTGCCAATGCCTGTGTGCCATAAATCACTGCTGGACCACCACCCATCAATATCGCGACATCGATGGTCTCAATAAGTTCCTGCTTGGTAGCACCCGCTTTCAATGCTGCAGCAACATGTGCAGCAATACAACCATCACAACGGGCTGCAATGGCTATCCCTGTGGCAATCAGCTCTTTATGTTTAATACTGACAGCTCCTTCGAGCATGGCCGCTTTGTGTAAAGCCAGAAATGCGTTCATGGTTTCCGGGCTGGCTTTGCGGTATGCCGAACCAAACTGACGTTGATCCTGATTAATTTCTTTGTAGCTTTTTGCCATGATGACTCCTTGTTTATAAACAGAAATAATTAAATTCAAACCTTATCAATGACAGCAACGCCCTTTGCCATGATGATCTGTAGTTTGTTTATCTGTCTTTTGACAACAGCGTCCTGCACCATGCTGATGAACTTGTTCCTGTGAAGGGTCTTTACTGCCACAACACGCGTGCTGCTTTTCATGCCCATCATGTTCACAGCCACAACCACCGTTTGCATGTTTGGCTTCATAGTTCGTAGATGGACGCCCCTGTGACGGGCTGGTCATTTGCATAAAGTTATTCGTATCGGCAGTCACCAGTTCACTGATGTTCTGACGGTTACTGTTGACCTGAAATACCGCAAACTGGTTTTCTAACAACTTGCCCAAAATCCGCTCGCCGATATTACGTACGAAGATCTGTTGCGTATTTTCAGCCTGTAACAGGGTCAGTAACGCATTCTTTCCTGAACAATTTGCATTCAAAGCCGGATTGACCATACGGGATAAAACATCACCATTTTCATTAACAAAAACAAAGTGATCAGCCTTAGAAAAATGATTGGCGATGCGATCTTCATTCATGGGAATAGCAGTAATCATCAGACGTGACTCCTATATCAAAAAACCGAGTGGTCTGCCCGTACCTGATAACTTCCTGCAAATTACAGTAACGAGTGTGACCAGATGCAGCCAATTATTGCTGCTCCATGATGCGACATTGCCTTTCAAACATTCACATCCTGAAAATCAGGAACAATAATAAATGGCATATGCCAAATATAGTGGCATTAATTAGCATATGCAATATTAACTCTAAATTTAAGATGAACATCTTTGCCACTTGTTCAGTTCGAACAGGTGTTTCGATAAGAGGATTTTTTTGGAAAAAGAAGGTGCTCGCCTGACGAAACCTGAATGCAGTCCACTCAGGATGACTCATACACGACGTTTACATGAACTAGTCTAGCTGATGCATGATCAGTGCTTTGCCATGCACCAGACAATCAACCACTTTGCAACGAGCTGCCTTGACCAAATTAGCTAACGTTTGACGTGAAACACCCATTACGACAGCGGCATCCTGCTGAAGCATCCCTTGTAAATCAACTAGCCGCAGAGCCTCAAATTCGTCTGGTGCCAAATCGATTTTTTCTAGTTCACTCATTGGAATACCGTTCGGCTTAAAGCAACTATCGGCGGGTTTACCACAAATATTCCTAGGGATTTTCGGTCGCCCCATGGCACCTCCTTTATTGTTCTTATCACGCAGCCAATGGGTGAATATCATTCCAATAGTAGGAAAAAATAACAGACTGCACCGTCAATTCAGAAAATAACAGAGAGATTGGTCTAAGGGAAACATATATTTGAATTCATCTTTTTGCGTTACGTTTTTATCACTGGCAATACCACACCATTCACGAAACGATGAGTGTTTTTTATTTCCCGTTATTGTTAATTATTGGGCGCATCTAACCGCTCACAAACCAATGCATCTGAAAAAATAGCATGACGATAATGCAGTACAGCAAATCGTGCGTTGTCTGTTGAGTTTTTTAACATCATATATAACGAGCTTGGAATATCACAAACCACATTTTTCCCATCAACAAGGATGTGAGCACTCCATGACGCCGACGATAGTTCTCGCACACCACCTACTCCTCGTCTCGTATGTTTAGGGACGTGATCTATAAAATAAACGGAAACCTGTTTTGTATAAGTTGGGAAAATGAATCTATTTCCGATAAAAAATAAAATGCCCAATACAGATAGCAACAACACAATCGTTTTCGCATTGAAATAACATGAGTATTTACTTGTTTTGTTCACTTATTATTCTCTCAACAAAAACGAAGTCTGCATTACAGTATAAGATGAAAAACTTAAATTAAACTTAAATTAAAAAAATATTTATCACTTTAAGTTTCATCTAAGTAAAAAATAATAAATTCGATACAGCAAAAGTTTGTTCTTCTTGATGTTAAAAATTCAGGAATTAGCATGATCTCAGATCGTTTTACACTACATGGTTTTGATAACGACCGCCTAAATTTGTTGTTTCTTCTCGGCGTAGCTTTGTTGTTACTTGGCGCAGGGTTGGGCCTACGTGATCCATGGCCAGCAGACGAACCTCGATTTGCATTAATCGCAAAACAAATGGTTGATACTGGCCAATGGTTATTCCCTTTTCGGGGAGGAGAAATATATCCCGATAAACCGCCAATGTTTATGTGGGGTATTGCAGCAATTTATTGGCTCACCCATTCAATGCGCATTGCGTTCTTAATTCCATCACTAGTTGCAGGTTTAGGTTGTATCACGCTTGTTTACGACATGTCACGTCGCCTATGGGGCAATTCCGTTGCTTTCAGAGCCGGTTTATTATTATTGTTTACCGTTCAGTTTACTGTTCAAGGAAAGCAAGCACAGATTGATGAATTAGTAACGTTCTTCGTTACATTAGGTTGCTATGGGTTTTTGCGATTTCTTTTAACATCAGGAGGATGGCGTTGGTATTATTTAGGGTGGTTCGCTGCTGGTCTTGGAATTATTACAAAAGGGGTTGGTATTTTAGCACTATTTATATTGATTCCCGCAATTTATACACATTTCCAGAAAATAAAAGCAGCCACTAAATCCGATTGGTTAAAAGCTTTTTCAGGCCCATTTATTATGTTAATGGCTTGTGGATTATGGCTTATTCCCATGCTGGTTGCGGTTAAAATGCACGCAGATCCGATATATACAGCATATCGGGATAATATTTTATTTCACCAAACTGTCACTCGCTATGCAAACTCATGGCAACACATAAAGCCCTTCTGGTACTACCTTCTGAATGTCATTCCGCCATTTTGGCTACCCTGGTCATTGCTATTACCGTGGATAGTTCTACAGTGTAAAAATGAAATCAGAAACCGAAATATTCCTGTAATTATTCTGGTTACCTACCTCATTTTAATCATTGTATTTTTTTCAATATCACCAGGTAAACGTGGCGTATACATGACACCAGCAACAATCCCATTTGCTATGTTAAGTGCATTATTTTTACCAAATATCATCAATCGCAAGATCCCCATTCGATTGATGAAAGGTCTTAGCTGGTTAGTCCCCATTGTTTTCATTGCTACAGGAATTGTTCTTTTAATTAAACCTAATTTGAATAGTCATCTGGCAGAGATTTCATCGCCTGTACCGCTAGCCTTATCGTTAGGTATCTCTGGAATTTTGGTAAATTTGATATTACGTAAGCAACGAATAACGGCTTTACTTTCCGTACTTACTCTATTCTGGTTGCATTATGGTCTATGGGCTTATCCGTTAATAAATGATCTCAGAACCCCGCAAGGAATTATGTTAAAGGCTGAAAGCATCACTCAGCCAAACCAAGAAATTTTATTAACCAACATGCGAGAACAATTCTTGTTATTCGCAAATAGAGATATATATCATTTTTCATATCATCAGGATAAAAGCTCTCAGGT
This sequence comes from Tolumonas lignilytica, assembly GCF_000527035.1. NCBI lineage: Bacteria > Pseudomonadati > Pseudomonadota > Gammaproteobacteria > Aeromonadales > Aeromonadaceae > Tolumonas > Tolumonas lignilytica. The sequence goes on along the minus strand of NZ_AZUK01000002.1, from coordinate 79,396 downwards.
TAATGCCGCATCTGTATGGATAAAATCACAACCTAATCGATGGGTATTAGGCCCTAAATCTAACCTTAAAAAATGCTTTGATATAAATAAAGGAATATTATTAGGAAATAGACACAATGAAAGTTGGTATCTATTTAGCACCGATTCAGTCATAGACAAACCAGATTGCTTGCACAGCAGTGATATAAAAATTTATCACTACACGCCAAAAATAAACTCTATTAAATAATATCAATCATTAATGTTCTCAAATTAGAGAGCATTATTCTTTTTCTATGTTTGTACTAAGTATTGTTACTTAATATCAGTTTTACCTTTTATTACTAATGGGCTTGAATGATGGAAAACCAAACAAATTCTGGTATCAGAGAAATACTCAATAAAGTGCCTGCAGTGACACTTACATTTTGGGTTATCAAAATACTGTCGACGACGGTTGGTGAAACCGGTGCGGATTATCTGGCTGTAAATGCGGGGTTAGGACAAGGATTAACCAGTGCGATAATGGCTATATTTTTGACCATCGCGCTCGGAAAACAACTTGTATCAAAAACTTATACACCTTGGATTTATTGGCTCACTGTCGTTCTGGTCAGTATTGTCGGTACCCAAATCACTGATTTATTAACTGACAAATTAGGTGTCAGTCTTTATATAAGTACAACTATATTTGCTATCGGATTGGCAATAATATTCATGGTTTGGTATACCATAGAACGAACATTATCGATTCATGAAATAACGACATCTCGCCGTGAATTATTTTATTGGTCCGCCATATTATGCACCTTTGCTTTAGGAACCGCTGCTGGTGATTTAGCAACCGAAGCATTATCACTTGGATTCAGTATTGGTGCTATTGCTTTTGGTGCGATGATTTTAGCTTCATATCTGTTATTCCGTTTAGGTGGTAATCCCGTATTAACATTCTGGATAGGATATATCTTAACTCGTCCCTTTGGTGCTGCATTAGGCGATTTATTAACTCAATCTAAAACATATGGTGGACTCGGCATGGGCGCTATGTGGACGAGTGTATTATTTTTATCAGTTATAATAATTTTAGTCGGGACTGCACAATTCACTATTTCAACAAAAGTAATCAACCCACAATTTTCTGAATAATTCGTTTATATATGATGGAGATAGTTAACAATGAAAAATACTCGCTTTTTATGTATTCCAATAATAGTCTCAACCATCTTATTAGGATTTACCGTTGGCTGTTCTAAACCAGATACAACAAGTGTAAATCAAGGATCAACATCCTCCGACTCCAGCCCCCAAAATACAGTTTCAAAATTAGGTGATTTATCTCAATTCAGAACAATCGTAGCTGATGTGGTGGTTTTAGTTGATAAAAATGATTTATCGGGCGCAAAAACTCGAATTAAAGATTTGGAATTAGCATGGGATTCTGCTGAGGCAGGACTAAAACCAAGAGCTGCTAGTGATTGGCATAAAATTGATAAAGCTATTGATGGTGCTTTAGAAGCAATTCGTGCTGATAATCCAATACAGGCGGAATGCCAGAAAAAAATTGCAGTATTATTGAAAATAATGGACTCATTCCAAGTGAAAAAATGATATTCATAAAGGTCAGTGTGATACTGACCTTTTTATTTAAAATATTTGTATAAAGCGCAGCGCAGTGACTATATTCCAGCATACTGCGCGTCGGAAACTAACTCCATCCAATCCGCGGCACTGCCATTCTCTTCTTCTTGCACAGCAATATGTGTCATGGCCATTTTTTCAGAAGCACCATGCCAGTGTTTAACACCTGCAGGTATCCAGACTACATCGCCGGAAACGATCTCTTGTCGCTCTTCACCCCAGAACTGAACGTAACCAACGCCTGCGGTTACAATCAGTGATTGGCCGATTGGATGAGAATGCCATGCAGTTCGAGCTTCTGGCTCAAACGTCACGGAACCCGCACTGGTTCTTGCTTTTGCTTGTGGTGTAAACAACATTTCGACACGCACATGCCCCGTGAACCAATTTTCTGGACCTTTAAAAGATTGTCTCTCTTGTACTTTTGTTAGCGCCATGATTTTTCCAATTCAAATGATTGATTAAAAATTTCAGGCTCATCTTAATCTTTTCCTATTATCAAATAATGATTCGATGTTTCATTACATTCATGAAAAAAATTCATAATTTTAATGACAACTCAACATTATATATTTACAGCCTTATCACTAACTCAAACAAAAAATGTTGTACGTTCTAACTGGCACGAGCGGCTTTTAGTTCTTCCAGAAAAATTTTGAAGGCCTTGGTGTGTTGTTTTCGGCTTGGATAATACAGATGAAACCCGTTGAATGACGGACACCAAGCATCCAAAACATTCACAAGTAAACCCGATTCAATTTCTGATTTCACCATGTCATAAGGCAAATATCCAAGCCCAAACCCGGCTAATGCTGCATTTTTAATTTGTAAGGAGGTATTGAATATAAGCTGACCTTCCACTTTGACACTGATGATGTGTTCATCTTTTGCAAACTCCCAGGCATACACACTTCGAGCCAGTGACGGCTTTAAATTGATACATTGGTGTTGTTGCAAGTCATTCGGTGTGACGGGGTTGGAATGTTTCTCAAAATAGGAAGGCGCACCGACAACCTGCATTCTTAAATCAGAAGAGATCCGTGTTGCTATCATATCTTTTGCAACTTGTTCCCCTAAACGCACGCCCGCGTCAAAACGCTCTGCCACAATATCCGTGAAACTGTTTTCGATAATCACCTCAAAATGAATATCTGGATATTTAGGAAGAAATGTCTCCAGAAACGGCCAGATCACATGATGGGCGGCATATTCCGGCGTGGAGATCCTGATTTTGCCACTGGGTCTGGTTTGCTGTTCACGGATCGCAACCAGTTCCTCTTCCATTTCACTGATCCGAGGGGAAAAAGAGAGTAAAAGCCGCTCCCCCGCCTCCGTCAATGACACACTCCGGGTGGTTCGGTTCAATAGTCGGACGCCTAGCCGTGCCTCTAGAGCCTTAATTGTATGACTTAATGCGGACTGTGAAACACCCAGTTTTACTGCTGCTTTGGTGAAATTCCGCTCACCAGCAACCTCAAGAAAAGAGAGTAAGTCATTTATATTTTCTTTAATCATATGACGAACCAAACCTCACCAGCTTTGCAGACATTTATGATGGGATAGCAGAATTTTACTCTCAATGTTTAGATATGATTTATCGGTAGTTTCGACGACGATTTTAACTCGCGCAGCGAAATGTTTGAGCTGATCACTGAAACGCCCGGTAATTGTCGCAACACCGTTTCCACAAAATGACTGTAGTCATCCAAATCTTTTGCCACAACCTGCAGCAAAAAATCAGATTCACCCGATGTGTTGTGACATGAAAGCACATTGTCACAATTTTGAATGATTGATTCGAATGCTCTGGTCGTTTCAACATCATGCTTGATGCAGGTCAGTTGCACAAACACCATCACGCCGAATCCGAGTTTGCGACGATTTAAATTCGCCTGATAACCCTCAATATAATTTTCTTCTTCTAACCGCTTGAGACGCCGCCAACATGGTGTTTCGCTCAACGAAAGTTCCACAGCAAGCTTTGCATTCGCAATGCGGCCATCCTGTTGCAAAAGCCGCAACATGGCAACATCAACCTTATCTAACTTGCTCATTGAAATAATCCTTCATTTTTAACTAAATCATAGAAAGAATAATTCAACAAATAGTGATTGTCATGCCGTAAAAGAAAGGTAATTCCTATGCCGGGGCGTAAGATTATTTAATAACGTACGTTCGCCAGGGAAGGAAAATATGCATCCATCAATCCAGAATGATATCAGCCCAATCGCGGCAAAATTAAACGAGTCATCGATCCGGGTAATTGCTAATTTTGGAATGTCGCAGCCCGGAGTGATCCCGCTATGGTTTGGGGAATCCGATATTAGCACTCCTGATTTTATCAGACAGGCCGCTATCGAAAGCTTGAATCAGGGGCAAACCATGTACACGCCAAACAATGGGATCCCGCAATTACGGCAAAGCCTGGCGTACTACCAAACAAATCTTTTTGGTCGTCCGTTTGATGAAGAAAACATAGTCGTAACCCTCTCTGGAACCAATGCGGTGATGCTCGCCGCTCAAACGGTGTTGAAGCCCGGAGATAAAGTTGTGGTTATCACGCCTGCATTTCCAACGCTCATGGCGATCCCTCGTTTGCTGGGAGCGGAGGTCATTGAATTTCCACTGACGCAACAGGATGGACAGTTTGATCTGGATATGGACGCCTTTTTGACTGTGCTGAAAGGCGCCAGAGCGTTAATTATTAATTCACCGGCCAATCCCACCGGTTGGATGGCAAACGAGAAACAAGTCAAAGCGATAATTGATTTTTCTCGTCAAACCGGATTATGGATCATTTCGGATGAGGTCTATAACCGCCATGTGTATGAAGGAACTTCCGCACCTTCATTCTGTCAGTATTTGGATGAGCGCGATCATGTGATCGTGTGTAATAGCTTTTCTAAAGCCTGGTGCATGACCGGATGGCGTTTAGGATGGCTCACATTGCCGAAACTGCTTCGTCCAACCATTACGAAACTGATTGAATTTAATGTCTCCTGTGCCCCCGCTTTTGTTCAAGCGGCAGGCGTCGCAGCCATTGAAAAAGGCGAAGATTTCTTACAACAGACCGTCGATCGCTTCCGTCATTCCCGTTCAATGGTACAACAAGCATTAGGTAATCTACCCGGCGTCACTCTATATGAAATGCCGGCCACTTTTTATGCGTTCCTGAAAGTAGATGGATTACCCGATAACAGTCAGCCGTTTATTCTGGACATGATTGAACATTCAAAAGTCGGTGTTGCGCCAGGAGAAGCATTCGGTACCGCAGGCCGTGGACATTTGCGTGTCTGTTACGGAACAAATCACCAGAGCCTGTCCATTGCGCTGGAACGTTTGCAGGCCGCCTTAAAAAACAGAGCATCTTATGTTTGAATTAGTGATTGGCATTCTGTTCCCGCTATTTTCTCTGGTTCTGGCAGGGTTTTGCATTGCGCGCTGGATGAACATTGAGTTGCGCCCTATCAGTCGCCTCAATATGGATGTATTTATTCCAGCGCTGGTTTTTGCCTCTGTCAGTACGATGCCACTGGATACCACGAAAGTACCGCTATTGAGTGCTGCTCTGCTGGCCATTTTAGTTCCCGGTTTATTGATGTGGCCGCTATGCCGGATACTGAAATTGAATTACAAAGCCTGGACACCGCCGTTCATGTTCCGCAACAGTGGGAATTTTGCCATCCCTTTATTTACCTATACCTTTGGGGAAAAAGCGATGGCATCGGCAGTGCTTTTATTTGTGGTTTCAACGTGTGCACATGTTAGTCTCGGTTTGGCCATTCTGAGTAAAGAAAATCCGTTGAAGCAAGTTATCCGAATGCCCATCTTTCTTGCTGCAGCCTTGGCACTTGCACTCAACTTATCCCACACGGGCGTCTGGCACCCTCTTCATGAGGCCACCAGCTTACTCGGTCAAACTGCGGTGCCGATCATGCTGCTGTCGTTAGGTTCGCAGATGCGTCATATGCGTTTCAGCGGTTTGAAAATTGGGCTGGCCTGCACGCTGTTGTCGTTAGTCACAGGGGGGATCACATTTAGCGTCATCTATACGTTCATTCCTCTCACAACGATGCATCTGCAGATGATGTTATTATTTTCAATGTTACCGCCCGCCGTCATGAATTATCTGTTTGCAGAACGGCTTGAGATAGAGCCATTTAAAGTAGCCTCAATGGTTCTGTTTGGGAACTTTTTAAGCCTATTTACATTGCCCGTTCTGCTGACAATCGCGTTATCCTTTAAATAAGGACATGGCATGAACTCACCGCTGCCAGATTTACAACGGTTTAAAACACGCAAGACATCAGATGATGTGCACTAGTTATTTTTCGCCTGTTGGCAGTAAACAATACATTTATCAATCCAATTCAAAATACTCTCTTCCCGCATAATGGCACTTTCCAGCACGATAAAATCACCAAAACGGTCGCTATCATGAGGGGGCACTTCCGGATATTGTTCTGACGTTTTTTTCAGTTGATTCAACCGACGCTTATGCTGCATCTTCTGACTTTCCAGCAGTTTGATGCAGCTTTCCAGATCCAGATTATTTGAAAAATACATCCGTACCCGAAAAACATCCTTGGCTGTTCGTTCAATTAACTCATCTTTATGCAACCACTTGATCAGGTCACTCTTACCTGCATCGGTAATGGTGTATTGCTTCTTCTCCAGAATGTCGCCACTGATTTCAATATCGTAAGTGACTAACCCTTCATCATGCAGCTTTTTCAATTCGGTATAGATCTGACTGTGCTTCGCGTGCCAGAACTCCGCAAGTTCGTAATTGAACTCTTTCCCGATGTCATAGCCCGTCATGGGCTGGCGGTTTAACAACCCCAAAATGGCGTATTTAAGTACTCTCATCGTGATCATCCGATCTGAACAATTCTCGCCGCAGCATAACAAAGCGGATCCTTTCAAACAATAAACAGAGATGCATCACAAAATACATGTAACTATAAACATGTAAATATTGACATGTTTATAGTTGACGGATTAGCTTAAATAAAAGCCATTTAAGCAACATGTTTAATTAATGTATTAATTGTTAATAAATTGTTTAATTAAAAATAAAAGCAGGAGTGACAATATGGATTATTCAAAAAAGAGGTGGTTTATATTAATCGCCAGCTGTTTTATTAATTTATGCATTGGTTCTATGTATGCCTGGAGCGTATTTTCCGCACCAATGGCTAAATATTTAAGTCAATTCAATGGCATTAATTTAACACCCCCCAATTTATCAATTGTTTTTGTCGTCGCAAACTCAATTGGACCAATCACCATGATTTCTGGTGGAAAAATTAACGATAAATTCGGACCACGACTGGTTGTTTTATTTGGTGGTTTGATGTTTGGTGGCGGAATGTTTTTATCCGGATTTGCCACCCAGTTAAATCATTTAATATTAAGCTACGGTATTTTAACCGGCCTTGGTTTAGGTATGGTTTATGGTGCCACCATCAGCACCTCAATTAAATTTTTCCCAGATAAACGTGGTTTAGTGGGTGGTTTAACGACAGCCTTATTCGGGATCAGCTCGGTGATTATTCCCCCGATTGCGGCTGCCATTACTCAGAAAATGGGCGTGATTGCGGCATTTAAAATTATTGGCGCTGCTTTTACTCTGATTATCTGTTGTTGCGCTTTCTTTATTCAAAAATGTCCCGTCAATTTCCAACCTGCAGGCTGGACGCCACCTAAAACCGCACTATCTCAAGGATCTAATGACAAAGACTGGAAAGAAATGCTGCAAACCCCAACGTTCTATGTGTTGATTTTGTTGCTGACCTGCGGTGCGGTAGCAGGCCTGATGTGCATCGCGCTGGCATCCCCACTGGCACAACGCATGATTGGAATGTCTGTCATTGCAGCAACAGGTGTCGTGTCAACACTGGCATTGTTTAACGTTGTAGGGCGCGTCTGTGCCGGTGTTATTTCAGACAAAATCGGCCGGATTAATACGCTGTCACTGGCCTGTCTGTTATCCATATTTGGTTTGTACTTCCTTTATATTTCTGGTCAAGGCGATACACAAACATTTTATATCGGCATTTCTATTGTCGGTATTTGCTTCGGTTCTTTTATGGGGGTATTTCCTGGATTCACTGCCGATCAATTCGGTGCCAAAAATAACAGTGTGAATTTCGGGATCATGTTCTCAGGTTTTGCAATTGCAGGATACGTCGGCCCGAGCATCATGATGGCGGTATCTAATGCAACCAATAGTTTCAAATATGCCTTTTTAATTGGTATTGGTTTCAGCATCGCTGGTTTAGCACTCACCTTTATTTATCGCATGATGAATAAAAAGACAGTAACTGGCCTTGTCTTCTCAAATAAATAATTTTCGGAATATGTCGTATGAAAAGAAAATATCCACATCTGTGTCAGCCAATTAAAATCGGGAATGTATATTTCCGTAACAGAATGTTTGGTGCCCCTATGGGCGGCACTGATATTACGGCTGACTGCACGATTGGTCCGGCTTCCACAGCCTTTTATGAATATCGCGCCAAAGGTGGTGCCGCCAATGTAACGGTCAGTGAACTGGTGGTGCATCCTGAAACAGAAGGTTCGCATATGTATCATCTGGATCTGCATACCCCAGGATCACTGGCGAGCTTTACCTACACCGCCGATGCGATCCGCCGGCATGGTGCGATCGCCAGTGTCGAATTGTCTCATTCTGGGCAGTATGCAGGCACCTATCTGACAGATAAAAACAAAAAAGAAGGCTTGTGCCAATGGGGCCCCAGCGCCGGAATCCGCCCCGATGGGCGCGAAGTTCGTGAACTGACCCAAGAGCTGATTAACGAAATTGTTGCCGCCTACGGTGAGAAAGCGGCACTTGCGAAAAAAGCCGGTTTTGAAATGGTGATGGTACATGGTGGCCATGGCTGGCTGATTAACCAGTTTTTATCACCCTATTTCAATAAACGAACCGATCGTTACGGCGGAACACTGGAAAACCGGGTTCGGTTTGCACAGGAAGTTTTAGATAGCATCCGCAAAGCGGTCGGACCAGGCTTCCCGATTGAATTTCGTATGAGTGGTTCAGAACTGTTTGACGGTGGTTATGATCTGAATGAAGGCATTGAGATCGCAAAATTACTCGAAAGCCGCATCAATTTGCTGCATGTGTCTGCCGGCACGTATCAACGCGGCTTCGGCGTGACCCATCCCTCCATGTTTTTACCGCACGGCAGTAATGTGTATCTGGCCGAGGCCATCAAGAAACAGGTTCAGGTTCCGGTGGCAACCATTGGTGGTTTGAACGATCCCCAAATGATGGAAGATATCATTGCGTCAGGTAAAGCCGATATCGTGGAAATGGCACGTGCATTGTTGGCTGATCCGGAGTTACCGAAAAAGATCACCATGAACCGCGACGAGTATATTGTTCGCTGCCTGCGTTGCTATACCTGCATGGCGGAACGGGCGCAGACAGCCACTCGTCGCTGTACTGTGAATCCGATCATCGGTCGGGAACTCAATGGTATGGAAATTTTGCCAGCCGCACACAAGAAAAAGGTCTTGGTGGTAGGTGGTGGCCCCGGCGGTTTACAGGCTGCACTCACTGCAGCCAAACGCGGTCATGAGGTGATCCTCTGTGAAAAAAACGATGAGGTCGGCGGCATTCTGATTGGCGAGCAGGCGATCCCATTCAAATATGAGATGTATCAACTGGGTGTGACATTAGGCAAACTCTGTGAAGAAGCCGGTGTCGACATTCGCCTGAATACAGAAGTGAATAAGGAATATGCCGATAACATCGGTGCCGATGTCATGATCCTGGCTGTTGGATCTGAACCCTTGATGCCACCGATCAAAGGCTTGGACAGCGATCGGGTTGTCTTGATCAACGATTATCATCATCGCAAAGAGAAAGTGACCAATGACGTCGTTGTATTAGGCGGCGGACTGGCAGGTTGTGAAGCGGCCATCCACTTTGCCCGTGAAGGCAAGAAAGTCCGCTTGGTGGAAATGAATACCGATTTATCGCCAGATGCCAACGTTCGTCACCGTCCGTTATTGTTGGCTGAAATCGAAAAATCCGGCATTGAGGTGTTCCCTAATCATAAAGCGCTCGAAGTGACGTCTGATGGGGTGATTTGTGCAGATCAGAACGATCAGCAAATTTTGATCCCGGGTTCCAGTGTCGTCTGTGCACTGGGTCAGCGTTCTCGTCGTGCTGTCGTTGATGAGTTGTGGGATTCCGCACCACTGGTATCGCAAATAGGTGACTGTGTGAAAGTATCCACCATCACCACGGCGGTCTATCAGGGCCACCATGCTGCGTTAGATGTGTAAATCCAAGGTGTTTTAATAAATAACAGGGGTAGCATTGCTACCCTTTTTTATATCCAATATGGCATATTAGCGAAAGTTAAATTAACTCACAGAGACAGAAAAAATGACGGCTTATTTTGATGCTGCAGCTACCACTTGGGATTTAAAACAACAACGTGTTGCACAGGCTAAAGCGATCGCAGAACAAATCATCGAGAACATTCCGCTTACTCCGCAAATGAATGCTCTGGAGTTTGGTGCAGGCACTGGCTTACTCGGGTTCAATCTTATTGATAAGGTAGGAACGCTCACCTTCGGTGATACATCAAAGGGTATGCTGGCTCAGGTAGAAGAGAAGATAAAAAACTTTGCACATCAAAACGCGCATGTATTAGATCTTAATACAACCGCTATTGATTCAAAATATGATCTGATTTTCAGCTCCATGGTGATGCACCATATCCCCAATTACCAAAATAAAATTAGGGAACTCATCACGGCGCTGACCTCTGACGGTTACCTCTGTATCTGCGATTTAGACAAAGAAGACGGCACCTTTCACAGTGAAGAAACCGTTCCGCATCACGGCTTTGAACGATCTGAAATTGAACAACTATTCCTCGACAGTGGGCTGACGCTTGTTGCCTCCCAGACTGGTTTTATCAACAAGAAAATCATCAACGATCAAGAAGTCGAGTTTCCGGTTTTTATCATCATCGCCAGAAAAGATTAACGCCCCCAGACAGAACGCTAATCATGCGACCACAGCCCGCAGGTTTCAGCGGGCTACTTCACCTCAGTGAAGGTCACTTGCACATCTTTGGGTTCAGCATGATAGGGGGCTGACGTTACTAATAATCCCGCCCCCGCGGCCACATAGTCGGCTGCATTTTTCACGTTTACACCTCCAGCCGCAGCCAGTATGACAGGCAACTGATTCTCCCGACAAAATGCGGAACAGGCCCGGACATTCTCCAGCGAAAATTTATCCATCTGTAAAACTTCTGCCCCGGCACTGGCCCAGCGCTTAGCATCATCCAGATCATGCACTTCAACCACCCGACGATGTTCTGGCGCCTGAGTTTTTAATCGCTGCAAAATCGCCTCGGGGGTTTCATCCAGAAATTGCCGGTGTTCCGCAAACAGTAAAATACTCTCTGATAGCCCCAGTCGATGAATAACACCGCCCCCCGCTTTCACTGCCTTAACAGAGAGAACCTTGGTGCCCGGTGTCTGCTTGCGGGTACAGGCAACCGGAACCGAACCGGCCGCATCGACCAGCGCACGGGTTGCACTGGCCACTCCGCTGGCCCACTCCACCAGTATTTGCGTTGCTTTCCAGACAGCAAACAGGGCATCGGTTTGCCCTGTTGCTGTCAGTAATACCGTCCCTTTTTTTGCCAATTGCCCCGATGAAACGAACCGCTCACTTTTTGCACCACACAATTCAAACAGCCGAGTCGTCTCTTCCACACAACAGACGGTCATGTCTTGTCGGGCAGCAAAGCTGATCTGTATCGGTTTCTCTGATGCCAGCAACAGCTCTGTCGTCAGGTCACCAAAGGGCACATCATCGTGTAATAATTTCAACAATTGTTCATCGGTCAACACACAGCGCATGACAAAATCCTTTTAATATAGCTGGCAGATTAGAAAAAAAACGCCACCAGCCAATTGATAAATCCACCACCCAGAATCAAATACACAAACAGAAATCCGCCCAGAATCAGTGGTTTGATCCCCGTTGACCGGATCGCCCCCATATGAGTTGTTAAGCCCAATGCAGCCATAGCCATGGCCAGTAAAAAGTTATCCAGCACAATCAACTCACGGGTCAGCGTGGCTGGTAACAGGTGCAAAGAATTGACACCTGCCATAACGATAAACAACACAGCAAACCAAGGTATCGTTAATTTGCGGCTCTGAGCTGATCCCTCATCTGAACGCAATCGCAGCCATCCTGAAAGTAATAACAAGAAAGGTGCCAACATCATCACGCGGATCATTTTTACGATGACGGCGGTGTCTGCTGCCTTAGAGCCTATCGCCTGGCCCGCCGCAAAAACTTGGGCTACTTCGTGAATCGTAGAACCTGCGTAGATGCCATAACTGTTTTGATTCTGAAATATAGGAAATAAAGAAACGCCCAGATGATAAAGTACCGGATACAAAAACATGCCCGCCGTACCAAACACCACCACAGTTGCGACAGCAATACTGACCTTGCTGGCCTGAGCACGCACGACCGGCTCTGTTGCCATCACTGCCGCCGCCCCACAAATTGAACTCCCCGCCCCAATTAAAAGTGCGGTATCCCGATCCAGTTTAAGCAACCGGGTTCCCACCCAGTAGGCCAACATAAAGGTAGAACTCAGTACCAGACAGTCGGTCAGAATGGCATCTATGCCAACCCCTTCGATTTGCTGAAAGGTGATCCGCAAGCCATAAAGTACAATACCAATACGCAGTAATTGCTGTTTTGCGATCCCCACACCGGAGGCACATCCCACCGCGATACGCGGATACAGCGTATTCCCCAGCACGATCCCCAACGCAATGGCAATTGTCAGGGCACTGAATCCCCAATGCTGCGCAATTGAATTTTGCGCTAAAACCAATCCGGCAATGGCCACACCCGCAGTTAAAAACAGCCCGGTGAAATGCGTTTTAATCGCCTCACCTGTAGTAAACGGTAATCTAATATTCTGATTCATGGTGGTACTCCTCATCGACTCCGTCAGAGTAGCACCAATATTTTCTATATCTAAATTCGTTATATCGATAGAACTAATTTAGATAACTAATTAACCATACATTTCAAGCGGATATAGACTTATCACACAGATAAATTCCTGTGTGAGCATGTACATCATTTTGTATTGGGTGGGAAAAGGTATCGTCGAAGGTAAAACCAGAATGGATAAGGGCAAAAATGGTTTTGCATTTTTGCCCTTAGTGGTCAGAGTGTTAACACTGCATATCCCTGTGTTTGCAATTCCACCGATGCTGTCATCGCAGAAAGCACAATATCCACAAAAGGCGGCAAACTCGTCGCGGCTATACCTTTGCCAGCCAGCGCCTGACTACAAATCATAAAAGAAACGCCGGCATCGACTAACTCCTGTAATACCGCCTGATTTTTTTCATAGACACTGTGCTCTGTATTAAAGAGTTCGACAGCCGCTCCCGCAACCAATACAACCACGGCGAGATGATCAAGAGAAACCGAAGCCAATGCATACAGATTTATCGCTCGGGCAATTTTATCAACCGCAGGTTGAATACCCTCTGCGGCACTATCCAGATTATTGAGGGTAAATAAAATCTTGTAGCTACGCGTTTCAGGAAAGAGCACTTCTCCATCCCATTTTTTTACCTGCCCAGCAGAACCAATGACGCGTTGCCGGGATATATCAATGATACCTTTCATGGTTTAAACCCTGCTTAATTCAACTGCCCAAGCACTTTGCTCAGTTCGTTTTGTTCTGGCATTCCTTGTTGTTGCTGCAAATGCCCATTGTCATCAAAATACAATAAGGTTGGTGTGGCAACTGATCCCAGTTCATCCATCAATAGCTGATTATCATCCAACTTTTTTTGTATTGCCGCTGGAATAGGATCTAACGGTTTCAAGCCGTTCTTCCCTTGGCTTTTTTCGTATTCCAGCAAACCCTTAGCGGGATCTTTCATCGTCAACAAGGCCGCCGCTTTGGTCGGGCTATCGTGACTGAGAATTCCCACCAGAATATGCCGTATCTGAACCTTACCACTGTCTACCCAAGGACGGGCCTGCTGCCAAAAGCGGTTGCAGTAAGGACAGTTGGGATCTGAAAACATATAGATAATTTTCGGCGCATTAGCCTGACCATCAGCGATCCAAGTGCTTTTTTGCAACTTCGACCAGACCTGTTTAGCCATCGGCGCATAGACTAATTCGTTCAAGGGTTTCAACGAAAGATTATTACCTTTGGCGTCATAAAGATAACCGCTGATTACGAATTTGCCATCACGGCTTGCATATAAGGTTATCCCTTGTTTTTGATATTCCGCCGCATATCCCTGCATACCATTTGGTGCATCAAAACGACCGACAATACGCATGCCTTGTTTTTCAAATGCCTTTATTGCCGCCGGAAGCGGTTCTTCAGCCATCACGCATTGAAACAAAAAGAGGTAAGACACCAGTACATATCGCAATATGACCACAAGCATAATGAAGACCTATATTAGTAGAGGCTAAATAAATAGGTGTTAACAATACCTTAACACTGCGGATGTGGCATGTATTTTTGATGGAAATTCATGAGTAAACGCGCATATACCAAAAGGAGAATATGCTTTCTATGAGCTACAGTTTCTATAAGCATTCTGCTAAGGGCGTGATATGAAAAAATCAGCGCACGATATGACTTCGCCACCCGATCTGCATATACCCACCGGTACAGGCCCCATCCGGCGAACGCATCCGATTTATATGAATTCTCTCCCTCCTTGTAATTATGCATGTCCTGCCGGAGAAAATATTCAGGAATGGCTGTCACTGGCACAAGCCGAACGCTACGAGGAAGCCTGGCAATGTCTGATCGCCAACAATCCGATGCCTGCGGTTCATGGCCGAGTTTGTTATCACCCGTGTGAGAATGCCTGCAACCGGAAACAGGTTGATCAGGCTGTCAGTATTCATGCCGTAGAACGATTTATCGGAGATTTAGCCATTCAGCAAGGGTGGAAACCCGCCCTGAATGTGGCAAAGAGCGGTAAAAAGGTATTGGTCATCGGTGCCGGGCCTTCCGGTCTATCATGCGCATGGCAACTGAGACGACTGGGGCATGAAGTCGAAATCCACGAAGCAGGGCCGATGCCAGGCGGCATGATGCGATTCGGGATTCCCGCCTATCGTATGCCGCGGGATGTTTTAGATCGTGAAATCCAACAGATACTGGATCTCGGCATTACATTAAAACTGAATCAAAAAGTGACCGATGTATTGAAAGTCAAAGAAGACAACGGGTTCGACGCTGTGTTTTTGGCAATAGGCGCTCACTTGGCAAGACGGATCGACATCCCTATGCGCGATGCTGGAAAAATTTTTGATGCCGTCAGCTATTTGTCTGCCGTTGAACGCGGTGAAGTGCCTAAATTAGGTCGTCGGGTAGCGATTTATGGCGGCGGCAACACCGCCATGGATGCCGCACGTACCGCCCACCGCTTAGGGGCTGAAGAAGCCGTGATCATCTATCGCAGGGATAAAGAACACATGCCTGCGCATCCATTCGAGGCGGAAGAAGCCTTGGAGGAAGGTGTCATTATTAACTGGCTGCGGACCATTCGGGAAATCGACGGCACCACGTTAACCATCGAAGAAATGGAATTAGATCCGAGCGGCCATCCACAACCGACAGGGCGATATGAAACGCTGGAAGCTGACAATGTCATTCTGGCCTTGGGGCAGCAGGTCGATCTGTCCGTGATTGAGCGGATCCCCAATATCAAATTGCATGAAGACGGCGTGGTGGTAGTTGATGAACACATGATGACGAGTGTTCCGGGCATTTTTGCTGGCGGTGATATGGTGCCGTCAGAAAGAACCGTCACCATTGCCACAGGTCATGGTAAAAAGGCTGCACGCCACATTGATGGCTGGCTTCGCAATCAACCCTATGTCAAACCTAAGACAAACCCTGTCATACCCTACTCCAAGTTGCATCTTTGGTATGACACCGATGCCGACGCCACCAGCCAACCCGTTGTCACCCCGGAAGAACGCGAAGGGTTTGACGAAATCATTGGCGGGCTCAGTGCTGAACAGGCACGCTATGAAGCCGCACGCTGTTATTCCTGCGGCAACTGCTTTGAATGCGATGGTTGTTATGGTTCCTGCCCTGAAGAAGCGATCCAGAAATTGGGCAAAGGGCTGGGATATCGCATTGATTACGACAAATGCACCGGCTGTGCGGCGTGCTATAACCAATGCCCTTGTCATGCAATCGAAATGATCAATGAGGAGCCGCGGACATGAATAAAGATCATGAAGTGCCTCCATCTGACATGGTGATGACAGACGGCAACGAAGCCGCAGCCTGGGTCGCTTATAAAGTCAGTGAAATTTGCGCGATTTACCCGATCACGCCGTCATCAACCATGGCAGAACTGGCCGATGAATGGGCAACACAACACATTCCCAATATCTGGGGCGATATCCCGACGATCATTGAAATGCAGCATGAGGGAGGCGCAGCCGGTGCTGTGCATGGTGCATTACAAGCCGGGGCACTGAGTACGACATTCACGGCCTCGCAAGGGTTGATGCTCATGATCCCGAATATGTACAAAATTGCCGGAGAACTGACGTCAGCCGTTTTTCACGTAGCCTCCCGCTCTCTTGCCGCACAGGGTTTGTCGATTTTTGGCGATCATCAGGATGTCATGGCCACCAGAACAACCGGTTTTGCACTGCTCTCCTCTGGTTCCGTGCAGCAGGCGCAGGATATGGCCATGATTGCCCACGCGGTGACATTAAAATCTCGCATTCCCTTCCTGCACTTTTTTGATGGATTCCGAACATCACACGAAGTGAACAAAATTTCCCGTCTTTCGGATGAGCAGATAAGGCAGATGATTTGTGATCAGTGGGTGCGAGAGCACAGAATGCGCGCGTTAAACCCCGATCAGCCCTTTATCAGAGGAACGGCTCAGAACCCTGATACCTACTTCCAAAGCAGGGAAACCATCAACGCTTTCTATGACAAAGTGCCTGCCCTGACAGAAGAAACCATGGCGCAATTTGCGCAGATCACCGGACGACAATATCACCTAGTGGAATATGAGGGTGCGGATGATGCCGAGCATGTCATCGTCATCATGGGCTCAGGCGCCTCAACCGTTAAACAGACAGTCAAAGCCCTTAATGCCTCAGGAGGAAAATACGGTATTGTCACGGTGCATCTGTATCGGCCATTTCCTACCGAGCATTTTATAAAGGCCTTTCCGGCAACCACCCGATTTGTTTCGGTGCTGGATCGAACAAAAGAACCCGGTGCTGGTGGTGAACCGTTATATCAAGATGCCGTCAGTGCCTTTGTATTCGGCATTCAAAAGGAATTGTGGCAGACATTCCCCACGATCAGCGGTGGCCGATATGGGCTCTCGTCCAAAGAATTTACACCCGCCATGGTCAAGGCAGTTTTTGAAGAACAACAGAAACCAACCGCCAATAACTTCTTTACCATCGGGATCATCGATGATGTGACTTACTTGAGTTTACCGTGGGATGAATCATGGCAAATCGAACCCGCCAATCAGATCCGGGCTCTGTTTTTTGGGCTGGGTGCCGACGGTACGGTAGGTGCAAACAAAAACAGTATCAAAATCATTGGGGATTTACCCGAATATTATGCGCAGGGCTATTTTGTCTACGACTCGAAAAAATCGGGCTCAAAAACAATCTCCCACTTGCGATTCGGGCCCGAACCGATAGATGCCCCTTACCTGATCAGTGCCGCTAATTTTATCGGTTGTCACCAGTTTAACTTTGTCGAATCTCCCGACGTATTAAGCCATGCAGAAACCGGAGCCACCTTTCTGCTCAATAGCCCCTACCCGGCAGATGAAACATGGCAGCATCTTCCCTCGCTGGTACAACAGCAGATCTTGCAAAAAAAACTCGATTTTTACGTCATCAATGCCAAAGAAGTTGCCCAGCTCACGGGGATGGGTTCTCGAATCAATACCATCATGCAAACGTGCTTCTTTGCGCTATCACACGTCATGCCTAAAGAGCAGGCCATTGCATTAATCAAAAAAAGCATTGAAAAAACCTACCACAAGAAAGGGACTGCCATCATTGAGAAAAATTTTGATGCCGTCGATGTGACATTGAATCATCTTCATCGCGTCAACGTGCCTGAGCAGATATCCACCTCCAACAACGCGGTATGGACAATTCCAGATGATGCCCCGCCATTTGTTCGCGATGTGACCGCAGAAATGATTCGGGATCATGGTAACCGTATTCCCGTGTCGTTATTACCCGTTGATGGCACCTACCCGTCTGGCACCAGCCAATGGGAAAAACGGAATATTGCACTGGAGATCCCTGAATGGCATCAGGATCTTTGCATTCAGTGTGGGAACTGTTCCTTTGTGTGCCCTCATGCCGCCATTCGCGCCAAGTTTTATCATCAAAGCCTCATAGATAGTGCCCCTGCCGACATCAAATCTGCACCGATCAGTGCACATGGTTTTCCTGACACACTCTACACGTTGCAGGTCTATCCTGAAGATTGTACCGGCTGTGGTCTGTGTGTTGAGGCGTGCCCAGTCCGGGATGGGGATACACAACAACGAGCCATACAGATGGTCGATAAATTACCGATCCTCGAACGAGAAAAAAAGGCGTTGGAATGGTTCCAGACCTTGCCGTGGCCAAAACGATCCGCCGTCGATTTTTCTACGATCCGTGGCGTACAATTTTTAGAACCCCTTTTCGAATTTTCAGGCGCTTGCGCTGGCTGTGGTGAAACGCCCTACCTGAAATTACTGACCCAACTCTTTGGTGATCGCATGATGGTTGCCAATGCAACCGGGTGCTCTTCCATTTATGGAGGGAACTTACCGACTACGCCTTGGTCAAAAAATGGCGAGGGTAAAGGCCCAGCCTGGTCAAACTCATTATTTGAAGACAATGCCGAATTTGGGTTGGGGTTCCGCCTGACCGCCGATCATCATAAATATCAGGCTGAAAAAGCCTTAACCACTAAAATTCAGCAGCTCGGTTCTGATCTGGTCGAACAAATCATTAATGCCCCGCAACAGATCGAATCACAAATACAGGCTCAACGGGCCCGTCTGCTGAAGGTGCGTGAACTGCTGCGCGATGATCAGTCAGCATCAGGGTTGAACTTACAGAGTTTGCTCGATCATCTGATCCGACGTTCAGTCTGGATCGTCGGTGGCGACGGCTGGGCTTACGATATTGGTTCCTCCGGCTTAGACCATGTGATTGCATCCGGAAAAGACATCAACATCTTGGTGATGGATACGGAGGTTTATTCCAACACTGGCGGGCAAATGTCAAAATCGACGCCATTGGGTGCCGTTGCAAAATTTGCAGCCGGCGGCAAAACCATGGCCAAAAAGGATGTCGCGTTACAGGCGATTTCTTACGGTAATGTCTATGTCGCCAGAATTGCATTTGGTGCCAATCCACAGCAGGCATTACAGGCATTGCGCGAAGCCGAAGCTTATCCGGGCCCATCAATCATCATTGCCTACAGTCATTGCATTGCACATGGTATCGATATGAAAGACGGTTTAGCTCAGCAAAAACGCGCCGTAGCCTCCGGGCATTGGCCGTTAATTCGATACAATCCGGTCTTACGGGAACAAGGGCTCAACCCATTCACGCTCGATAGTCTGCGACCGACCCGGCCATTGTCTGAATACCGGAAATATGAAAGCCGCTACCAAACCTTAATGCAACAGCATCCGGAAGAAGCTCAACGGCTGATGAAAATAGCGCAGCAAGTGGCTGATCAGAAATGGATCACCTATGAGCGTATGGCGCTTGATTCTGCCGAAGCTTTTCATCCGGATGCCAGAAAATCAGCATTAACGTGATGCGATAATATAGAAAAAGGCAGACCCCATCAGGATCTGCCTTTTCTTTACTTTGCTTATTTACTGACAGTGATAAAGGATGATTCAGTTACGCCATCTGGTAAGGCCAAAGCACCAGAACTCGTATTGCTGACAACTACTTTACTATTAACCGTAAATGTCACTGGATCTGTCGAAGAAACATCTGAAGATGGGCTGATATAGGCTTTATAAACGCCCGGTTCAATGACCCATTGATTGTTAGCTTCATCAAAACTGGCCAGTTGCTCTGCCGGTATGGTGAAGGTTAACTGCTGAGTAGCGCCCGCGTCGAGCTTGTTGGTCTTCGCAAATGACTTCAGCTCGATTGTCGGCTTTTTCAGATTCACTTCAGGCGCTGAAATATAAACCTCCGCAACCTCTTTACCTGCCACGTTGCCTGTGTTGGTAATGGTAGTGGTCAGCGTGACACTCCCCTTCGCACCTTTTGAATTTAAAGTATTATCAGAAACGGCGGAGTTGGTGTAACCAAAAGTCGTGTACGACAAACCAAATCCAAACGGATACGCTACTGGTTTATCAAACGTATTGTAATAGCGATAACCAACGTAGATATCTTCGTTATAGTAGTTTGTATCTACGGTGCCATCACTATTGGTATCTACGCCGTTGAAAGATGTTGCTGATGGAACATCGGCATAGCTGGCCGGGATTGTTTGTGCCAATTTACCACTTGGATTCGTCACACCTGACAGCAAATCGGTGATAGCATCACCTGCTTCCTGACCCGGCATATAGGCCAGTAAAATCCCATCAACTTTGTCTTTCCAAGCCGTTGTATCAACAATACCACCCACATTCAGCACGACTACGACTTTTTTCCCTTGTGCATGGAACGCCGTCGATACGTTGTCAATCAATGTACTTTCAGCATCAGTCAACAGATAATCACCCTTATCCGCGCTGCGATCCGCACCTTCCCCTGCAATACGAGAAATGCTGATAACTGCAATGCTATCTGCCGCTGCGGCCGTATTGATTTCCGTTGTTGATAAAGCAGACGCATCAGGCTCCGAACACGCCCAAGTATAATTCATATGAAATGCATCCCATTGCTGGGTTTTGTTAGCGCTATACCAATCTGCATATGTCGTTTTTAACGTACTATCAACGGTAAACTGCCCAGATAAACCATCGATAATATTCTTGATATATGCGGTATTAACATCGCCGCTGCCTGTTCCGCCTTTCCGCGTAGTCAGTTGCGCAATACCGAAAGCGGCAACAGTCCCGGATGTAGAATCGATTGGCAAAGCAGATGCATTTTTTAATAAAACCATCCCCTCTTCGGCAGCTTGTTTTGCTAACGCTGCATGTGCATTTAAATCAGGATTATTTGAAAAAACATATTTCTGATTAGATGGTGTTTTCAGTGCCTGAGTAAGAATATGTGTTGCATCACGATTAATAATGTCATCACTTAATGTTTTATTTGCATAGGCTGTTTTTAATACGGTTAATGGAACCTCGCCGGTTACAAAATTTGTTGCCCCAGGTTGAATGAGATCATTACCTGCTGTTACTTGAGAAAGTGCATTATCTCCGGCAAACCAGTCACTCATGACCAAGCCTTTGAAACCCCATTCATCACGCAATACGTTTGTAAGCAAATCAGCACGCTGGCTGGTATAGGTGCCATTAATTTTATTATAAGAACTCATTAATGCCCACGGTTGAGCATTTTCAACAGCATATTGGAAACCACGCAGATATATTTCACGTAAAGCTCGTGGTGAAATAATGTTGTTTACATTCATTCTGTTGGTTTCAGAGTTATTGGCTGCAAAATGCTTTATCGTCGTCGCGATACCCTCCGATTGAGCACCTGAAACCATCGCGGCAGCCATTTCCCCAGTAACAAGAGGATCTTCCGAATAATACTCAAAATTACGGCCATTCAGCGGGTTTCGCTGAATATTCATACCAGGAGCCAACCAGAAATCAATCCCATATTCTTTGGCTTCGTTGCCTGCTGCGGCGCCAACCTCTTTTACGATTTCAGGATTCCAGGTAGAGGCTAATAAAGTACCAACAGGGAACCCTGTTGTATAAAAAGTTCCCGCTGTATCGCTACGCGTTGAGGTAATACGAATACCTGCTGGGCCATCCGCCAATTTGGAAGCGGGTATATCCAGGCCAGAAGTAGTATTGAGTACACCATTAATATATCCCGCGACCCCGGCTGTATCTGACTTCAAATTGGCTACATTTGCGTTTGTCATTCCAGGGCCAACAAGCATATTCAGTTTTTCATCTACCGTCATCTTGGCAATCAAACTTTCCGCCAAAGACTTATAATAAGCATCATCTTTAACCGTAGTTGTAGAACTGTCAGTGTTACAACCCGCTATAGTGCCCGCCAGCACGACCGAAACAGCAACTGCGACAATACTTACTTTTATTTTATGGTTATACGTCATCATTTTATTCCTTTAAAAATAGATTAGATTGCCAGGCGAAGTCCATGCACATTAGCCCGATGTCAATCATGGTTATTAATAATCTGATAACTCGTTAAATTTATAGACAATATTAATTCCAATCATCGACTTGCGATGATTTAATAAATTGCACATCTAATCTAATAAAGAGGAATATATATTTCTTTGCTTTTTGGTGTTTTTTTTTGACATTTTGGTGAAATGATTGAAAATCAAAAGCTCATCACCATATTACTATTTGTTACAAATATGGAAACAAGCGTCACATTGGATTTATTTTGTGATGGCAATCATTTTTATGTGGGGACTATTTTTATTTATAATAATATAAGATCAATAATATCTCATTATTATCTATTCTTTATCCGGTGTTCTATGGGAAAAAATGTCTCTAATCTGATGGCTCAAAATATGCTCCTTTTTTTAGACTCCAATGGTGCCAACACAAAAGAGATAATGGATACCTGTGGGCTTAGCAGCTATGAAATTGAGTGTCATGATGGAAGATTATCAGAAAAACAACACTATGCTTTCATGTCAGAAATATCGAGAAATTACCCATCAATGATCCTACCGATGCTGGAGAATTGCATTAAACACGGCGTAATGGAGGCATACTATGAGTGGTATCCCAATTTGCTTGGTGTCTGTCTTAATGAAGAATCAGCCATCAGTGCCATTAATCGATTTATTGAAAATAGAATAATAATTGGAAGTTGTGACTCTATTACTGTTACAAGAAATGATTCAAAAACAAAAATTGAATACATCAATATGGGGCCTACCCATATAAACAACATCTCTGCTATCGGCAACTTCATTCTATTATATGACTTAATGCAAGCATACGCTGACTTCAAAAACATTGAAATTGGCTTCATGGGTGATCTGTATGAAAATAAAGGCTTACTAAATAATTTCTTCGAAAGCAGATGCCAGTTCAATCAAAATTCAAACTTTATTATAGTAGATAATATCTCTCTTGATAAAACCAGCTCATTTTTCAACTCAGCTTTACATTCAATACAAAAAAATGAAGTCAATAAAAAACGAATAGAATTAGAAAAAACTCAAAGCTTATCAGGAACTGTCGCGAAAATAATAAAGAATTCCATTGAAAACATGCGTTCAGAGTCTGAAATACAAATAATGACTGATGTATGTTTTGCCTTAAAGATAAGCAGATGGACATTGAATGAAAAACTGAAACAAGAAAATACCACCTTTTCTGATATTTTAAAGAAAGTAAGAGTCACTATGGCATGTAAACTACTTATAGATACCAATAAGAGTATGCAAGAAATAAGTGAACTCGTTTGCTTCTCTTCTCTTTCCGTATTCTCTCGATTTTTCAAATCTAACCTGAATATCTCCCCCCTCTCTTACAGACAGAAGCATAGTAATCACATATAACCATATCGATAATCGGCACATGAATATCCCCTTATCAATTAAATGAATTACCAATATCAAAAAAACAGGTTAAGGAATAATTAATGTAATGAAGTTACCCTGACTGGCCGTTCATAAATGATGAGCATCGCACTCCATATGAAGCCTTGTATAAGGATTATCGATTGGCTGTGAGTGAGATTTTATGGAATAAGACTTCAATGGCGATGTGAATATCAGTATAAATTTCTCAATTAGGCTAAGAAGGATAAATGTTTTGAAACCCATCCCAATTATTCTATTAACCAGTGTTCTAACGGTTTCCTCTCCTATTTTTGCTGCTCCTGAATCTTCATCTATAATTCCGCAACCAACACCACTTGCAACACCAGACCCTAAACCACAACCTCAATTGAACCCTGTTGCTGTGCCAAGCCCACCCAATATTGCAGCCAAAGCATGGCTCCTTATGGACTACAATAGTGGTGAAATTCTATTTGGTGAAAATGCCGACGAACGATTACCACCAGCAAGTTTAACGAAAATGATGACGTCATACGTCATTGGGCAAACGTTGAAATCAGGCCAAATTAAACCCACCGACATGGTTACCATCAGTAAAAATGCGTGGGCTAAAAACTACGGCGATTCATCAAAGATGTTCGTTGAAGTCGGTAAGCAAGTCAGCGTCGAAAACCTGAACAAAGGTATTATTATCGACTCTGGTAATGATGCCTGTATTGCCATGGCTGAATATATTGCAGGCTCTGAAGATTCATTTGTAAGCTTAATGAATGAATGGGCAACAAAATTGGGCATGCACAATACACATTTTGTGAATGCTCACGGTTTATATAATATCGACCATTACTCTACTGCTCACGATCTGGCCATCCTTGCCAGAGCACTAATTCATGATTTACCCAATGAATATGCCATTTACTCGCAGAAAGACTTCACGTTCAATGGCATCGCACAACATAACCGTAACCGGTTATTGTGGGACAAATCATTAACTGTAGATGGCATCAAAACCGGCCACGTCAGTGAAGCCGGCTTCAATCTGGTAGCTTCTGCGACTGGCCCTGAAAACATGCGATTAATTTCCGTCGTTATTGGTGCCAACAGCGAACAACAACGAGCTGATGAAAGTAAGAAACTGCTCACTTACGGTTTCCGTTTTTACCAAAATGTTCAACCGTATAAAAAAGATACCGAACTGACAAAACAGCGTGTCTGGATGGGCGATAAACTCAAAGTGAGTTTAGGTACTGACCGAGATATTAGCCTGTTAGTTCCCCGAAATGAGGTTTCTCGCTTAAAAGCAGATTTCCAACTGAATACGGAATTAAAAGCCCCGCTCAAGCAAGGTACGCCTGTTGGTTCCATATTCTTGAGTGTTGATGGTAAAGATATTGCTAAATATCCATTAGTTACCTTAGATGCCATACATGAAGGCGGTATCTTTAGTAGATTGTGGGATTATTTAACTTTATTTCTCCAAAAATTATTTTGAATAACCGCAAAATAAGCGAGAGAATTGGCACCTCGGATAGGTTTCCGAGGTGTTTTTTTATTTCATAAGGCAAAAAGAATGATGATCTTTGGATTTATATTAATTGGTCTATCTGCCGGTTTACTTTCCGGATTATTCGGGATCGGCGGTGGTGTTCTTATTGTCCCCGCATTAATATATATTCTTGGTTTTTCTCAAAAACTTGCAACTGGTACTAGTCTGGCCATTCTGTTGCCGCCTGTAGGAATCGCTGCAGTTTTAGAATATTACCGACATGGAGAGGTTGATTTTAAAGCGGCATTGACCATTGCAGTTATGGTCTTGATTGGAAGTTGGTTAGGTGCTCGCGTTGCAGTACAGCTAGATGAAAAAATACTCAAGACAGTATTTGGTATTTTTCTAATTGTTCTCGGCATTTATATCGTAATGGATGCCATGAAAAAATAATTCTGACTGGTTTTACTGTTCTGTTTCTGAATTGCCTTATAAAAATTTGCAGCAGCCAGTAATAAATAATTGCTAGCTGCTGCGGTGTTATTTAACCGAACCGGCCTGTAATATAATCTTCTGTTTCCTTACGTCCCGGTTTCAGGAAGATTTTGTCCGTATTATCAAACTCGATCAGTTCACCCAAATACATAAATGCTGTGAAATCTGAAACACGCGCAGCCTGTTGCATGTTATGGGTTACAATTACAATTGTATATTCTTGCTTTAATTCAACAACCAACTCTTCAATTTTCGCAGTGGAAATTGGGTCTAACGCTGATGTCGGTTCATCCAGCAACAAGATCTCTGGTTTAATTGAAATAGCTCGAGCAATACATAAACGTTGTTGCTGACCGCCAGACAAACTCATGCCGCTTTGATGCAGTTTGTCTTTTACTTCGCTCCATAAAGCAGTTTTTTTCAACGCCCATTCAACACGTTCGTCCATCTCATATTTTGATAATTTTTCATAAAGACGAACACCGAAAGCAATGTTTTCATAAATAGACATTGGAAATGGCGTTGGCTTCTGAAACACCATACCAATTTTTTTACGAATTAATGCAACGTCTTCTTTTGAAGTTAATATATTTTGGCCATCAACAAGAATCTCACCCGTTGCTTTTTGCTCCGGATACAGTTCATACATGCGATTAAAAATTCGCAATAGTGTTGATTTACCGCACCCTGACGGACCGATGAATGCAGTCACGCCCCGAACAGGAATTTCCATATTAATGTCTTTCAATGCCTTGAATTGACCATAATAAAAATCAAGGTTTTTAATAGAAATGCCGATGTCTGCATTCTGAGTCTGGACATTATTTTCAAAAGGTAGAACAGTTGAATTACTCATATTATTTTTCAATCCTTCTTACCAAAAAACACACGAGCGGTAAGATTAATAATCAGAACACCCACAGTGATAATCAATACACCAGCCCACGCCAACTCCTGCCAGTTCGTATAGGGGCTCATGGCAAACTTGTAGATGGTCACAGGAAGACTCGCCATCGGCTGAGATAACCCGGTCACCCAGAATTGATTATTCAGTGCAGTAAATAACAGTGGTGCTGTTTCACCAGAGATACGTGCGACAGCCAGCATGACACCCGTCAATACGCCAGAACGTGCTGCACGCAAAACGATAAAAGAGACCACCTTCCACTTCGGTGTTCCCAACGCATAGGCTGCTTCTCTAAGTGTATTTGGCACCAGACGCAACATATCCTCGGTGGTTCTGACAACCACAGGCACAACCATCAGTGCAAGTGCAATCGCACCGGCCCAGCCGGAAAAGGTTTGCGTATGTGCAACGACCAGTGCGTACACAAATAGACCAATAACAATAGAAGGTGCAGACAACAAGATATCATTGATAAACCGTGTCACCTTGGCAAACAGAGAACGTCCACTGTATTCAGAGAGATAAACACCGGCCATCAGCCCAATCGGCGTACCAATCGCAGTACCTACGGCGGTCATTAAAACAGAACCATATATTGCGTTAAGCAATCCACCAGCTGAATCCGGTGCTGGCGTCATCTGAGTCAACGTCGATAACGAAAGCCCCTTAAACCCTAACTGCAGAACCGACCATAAGATCCAAATTAGCCAGACCATGCCGAATGCCATTGCCAGCATTGAAAAAAACAATGCGACAACATTCGTTACTTTGCGACGCTTGAATCGTTGTTGGCTATCAGAATTCAATGAAGAACGAGGATAAATCATGATCTTCCTCCTTCTCGTTGCGCCAGTTTAAGCAGTAGCAACTTCGAAAACGCAAGAACAACAAAGGTAATGAAAAACAAGACTAAGCCCAAATAAAACAGTGCAGATTGATGTGTTGTTGAGGCTTCAGCAAATTCGTTGGCCAGCACAGACGTGATGGTATTTCCAGGCTGAAATAACGATGCACCAGTAAACGAACTGGTGTTACCGATGATGAAAGTTACGGCCATCGTTTCCCCCATCGCACGCCCTAAACCAAGCATGATGCCACCAATGGCACCGACTTTTGTGTACGGCATAACAACGTGCCACATGACTTCCCATGTGGTGCATCCAATTCCATATGCTGATTCTTTTAGCATATGCGGAGTAACTTCAAAAACATCGCGCATAACGGATGCTATAAAAGGAATGATCATGATGGCCAGAATGATCCCGGCGGCTAAAATGCCGATACCAACGGGTGGCCCCTGAAATAATGCACCAATGACCGGAATGTTTCCCATCCAGCCTTGCAGTGGTTGTTGCACATAGGTCGACAGCAGAGGTGAAAATACCATCAGCCCCCACATGCCATACACGATGGACGGAATTGCAGCCAGCAATTCAATCGCCGTAGTGAGTGGGCGACGCAACCAGCGCGGAGATAATTCAGTTAAGAAGACGGCAATACCAAAGCTCACCGGTACCGCAATTAATAATGCAATCAGAGACGTAACCAACGTCCCATAGATCATGGTGAAACCACCAAATTCATCATTAACAGGATTCCAATTGGAATCTGTAAAGAAATTCAATCCGAAAGAATGAATTGCAGGCCATGCACCAACAAAAAGGGAAAGGATGATTCCTGCTAAAGCAGCCAGTGTCAGGCAGGCAGCCAGAAACGCCAAGGTACCAAAAACCACGTCACCGGGATTTTTGATTCTGAAGCGGGAAACAGATTTTGTTTCGAAGTTATCCTTCTCAACATCATTTACCGAGGTGTAACTTGAATCCATTATAAAATCTCTTTAGAAAGAAAAGCTGCCAGCACAAAACTGGCAGCGTAAACCTTATTTTTTCCAGAGAGCTTGGCCATCTGCACCTTTGATAGTGGTCCATTCTTTACGAATTTGCTCTTTTACTGATTCTGGCATCGGAACATATTGTAACTCTTCTGCCAGTTTATCGCCTTTGCTCAGACCGAAATCAAAGAATTTCAATACAGCTTCTGTCTGTTCAGCTTTGTCAGCAGTACGGTGTACCAGCACAAATGTACCACTGGTGATTGGCCAAGAGTCTTTGCCAGGCTGGTTAGTCAGGATCTGATAGAATGATTTAGACCAATCAGCACCAGCTGCTGCAGCTTTAACACTAGCAGGTGTAGCAGCAACAAAATTACCATCCGCATTTTGCAGTTCCACAGTGGTCATGTGATTTGATTTTGCATACGCAGTTTCAACATAACCGATAGAACCGGCAAGACGTTGCACAAATGCAGACACGCCTTCGTTACCCTTACCACCAACACCAACAGCCCAGTTTACTGTTGTACCAAATTTGTATTTCTCAGCCCATTCTGGGTTTACCTTGCTCAGGTAGTTAGAGAAACCAAAAGTGGTACCAGAAGCGTCAGCACGGTGTACTACTGAAATCTGAATATCAGGCAATTTGAGGCCGCTATTCAGTTTAACAATAGCTGGGTCACTCCACTTAGTAATTTTGCCGTCGAAAATATCGGCCAGAACTGAACCTGTCAACTTAAGTTGATCAGCAGCAACGCCATCAATTTTGATAACTGGCACGATGCCACCAACAGCTGTTGGCCACTGAACTAAACCATCCTTAGCTAACTGATCATCAGTTAAAGGCATATCAGATGCGCCAAAATCAACGGTCTTAGCAATGATCTGTTTGATACCTGCGCCTGAACCGATAGATTGATAGTTCATGCGAGTGCCGCTTTCTTTGTTGTATGCATCAGCCCATTTTGAATATAGTGGAGCAGCAAAAGAAGAACCTGCACCAGTAACATCAGAGGCATAAGCTGCGGTTGCTGAAGAAGCGATAGCCATGCTAACAACAAGAGTTTTGAGCGTCATTTTCATTTGTCTTTCCTACATTCCTAATTAAACGAGTTCAGTGATGTTCATGACCAGTCGGAATAAATGTAGTAAAGAAAAATGACAGTAACATGACAAAAACGGTCACATTCGTTAAATCAGTAATAATTTAAATCCAAATCTCTCGTTTCTTGTTGTTTGATGAGGCAAAAAACAGCGATAAATGCAAACGCCATCACTAAGATGGACCTAATCTTTCCCTATTTAATGGCATCGACTCTTGACCTCATCTCTTCCGCTCTGAATGGAGTCAGTGAGCGTGGAAATAATCTGCGTTTGGTGATACATACGGCTCTGTTGTCATAAATCTGTCATTCAGACAAAGGCTCCACAAAGAGAGCCAGCTCAATAAAAAGTCTTACAGTTTTTCCAGACGTGCCTTGATTTCAGCACGGCGACCTCGATCTGCGATCTCACGGCCTTCACGGGCTGGTGCTGCCATTGCCTTTAGCAGATATTGTTTCGCTTCGGCTTTATGTCCTTGTTCCAATAAAAAATCACCATAAAAGAAATTCGGATCAATCCCGGTCGGGTTCATCGCCAATGCTTTCTTTAACAATTCATCTGCTTTATGGCTATCGCCAAAACCAATAGGCCAACCCGGTACCTGATAATACAGCACGCCCAGACTGGTATAGGCCGAACCGTCCAAAGCATTCGGATCTTTACTGATTGCCTGCTCCAACTCACTCTTTGCATCTTTGACCAGAGACAGAGCGCCTACTCCCCCTTTGGCACCGGCATAACTGCTTTTCACAATCGCAGACCAAATCAATAAATCGGTTCGATCCGAGTGCGTCTGACTTAATTGATCTGCTGATTTGCTCAGCGCACTCAGACAAGACTCTTTGTGATCTGACATGGTTTGATACTGGCAAACTGCCCACTGATTTTGGATTTGGCCTAAAGTCGCGTCAGCCGCCCACGTCGTCGATGACACCATGAGAGAAGTGGCTAATGTTGTCCGAATGAACGAATAAGTCATGATTTAATCTCCCTTCTGAGATGCATGGGCAAAACGGTGGATAATTGGCAGTTGCTTGGCAATGGCCTTGTCGACCAGATGAGGAAACAGTGCGTTGAGCCGGACAAACAATTTTTCCGGCCAACCAACCCAGCGCCGTAATTGATTACGTGACAAGGCATCGACAGCCTGCAACGCAACAACATCCGCCGAGTCACTCTGTGTACCTAATGCTTCATTCATGGCATTCACCGTCGCGGAGTTGAGCGACGTTTTGGTTGCACGCGGTGCGAAGTACAGTACTTGCCGTCCGGAACCTTGCAGCTCCCGATTGAGCGCCTCGCTAAACCCACGCAGAGCAAATTTGGATGCACAATAGACGCTATAGCCCGGATAACCGATGCTGCCCAAACTGGAACCGATATTCATGATCACGCCCTGAGGTGCCAGGTAAGGCAATACCGCACGGGACAACAGGATCGGTACCTCTAAATTGAGCTGAATTTGCTGATGGATCTGCGCTTCCGACTGCTGCTCCAGCCAGGCAAACTGATTCGTGCCCGCATTGTTGATCACGACATTCAGAGGTGACAGATCAGCGATCTGAGTCAACAATGTGTTCCGCCCTGCCGGATCACATAAATCTGCGGCAATGATCTGGTGTTGCTCTGGATGAGGTAGGCTGGCAGCAAGTTGTGTCAACTGCTCAGTGTTGCGCCCTTGCAGTAACAATCTGGCCCCTTGAGCGGCAAGATGACGTGCCAAAGCCTGACCAATGCCACCACTGGCACCGGTGAGTAAAATTCGTGCCTGATCGAGCTTCATGCTGCCTCCGCCGTCAGTTCACGCAGCATATCGCCATAAAGCCGATACACCATTTTGGCCGCATGAATAATGGCTTGTTGATCTGCCTCCTGCGTGATTTTATCCATCAACCCAGCAAAGAATTTCAGATGATCTTGATCAAGCTCACCATGAGACGTCAGATAACTCATGGTATTGGCTTGCAAGCCTAACCGGGCTTTTAACTGTTCCACGACCATGAGCGCCATCGATACACTGGTTCCTTCCAATACCTGCACCATGCCAAAGATACTCAACGGATTGCCGCGGTAAATTTGGTCATAGAGAAACGCCACCATCAATTCTATGGCTTGGCCTGGTTGACCATGACGGACAGCTTCCGCATTACCACCACAAGCGGCTATATCATTTAAAATCCACTCCTGATGGCCATATTCTTCATCGATGTATTCAGCAATGGCACCACGAACCCACTCCTGCTCGTCTGACACGCGGCTACCTGTCGCCATCAACAGAGGCACGGTATGCCGAACGTGATAGTAAGCCTGAGCCAGAAATGCTTTGTAGGTATCAAGTGAAAAATCCCCATTTTGACATTGTCTAACGATGGGGGCAGACAAGAGGTATGCACGCTCTTTTGCGGTACTGTCCTGTAATTGCTGATAAAAACTCATTGAGAACCTCCGGTAGTGAGCTGCAGAATTTCATGATGAAACTGTTGGAAAATAGCGTGACGACGTAAACGACCATTCATGGTTGATAATCCGCTGGCTGGAGAGAGATCAGCCAGAATCAGCTGATGGACTTGCGCATAATCGGGCAAACGGGCATTGAGTTGCTGAATTTGTTCAGAAAGTAGATGGGCGCAGGAGGGATTAACCTGTATCACCGCGACGTTATTTGGCAAGTCGTCACCAAAAACCACAAGCTTGTTAATGGCAGAAAATAACTGCGCTTCGGCTTCCACCCATTCCGGCGAAAAATTACGTCCAAATGCCGTGATCTGGACATTTTTTTTACGTCCCGTAATCCACAAAAAGCCCTCTGCGTCGCAATAGCCCAAATCACCGGTAGCAATGATAGGTTCATCAGATGACAATGATGTTTCCACTCCGAGATAACCGAGCATTGCAGCGCCCTGCACCAGGATCTCACCATCTTCCGCTATGGTGATCTGACAATGCGGCAAAATCTGACCCACACTGCCAACCCGGTCATGTGCCGGTGTATTCAACGCAACTACCGAACCACATTCGGAAAGACCATATCCCTCATACACGGGTAGCCCAAGTTGACGCGCCTGCACCACCAGATCTGCAGCTACTTTGCCACCACCGACAGCAATAAACTGCAATGATGTCGCAATGCCTGGGTATTGTTGCACCAGCATCAGAACCACACGCAACAGTTCTGGTACCAGTACCAATGTATGTGGCTGCCAGCGTAGCAACGTTTGAACCAACGCAGCCGGATTAAACTGACTGGAGCCTGCAAAACCGACACTAGCGAGCGGTAGCACTACGCTGCGTAAACCCAGCAGCAGCGGCACATAGAGCCCGGTAATATTTTCCAGCAAAGTGGAAAAAGGCAACAGAGTCAGATGCGTTGTCACATCAAGAGACTGCATATTGGCCGCCAAACTCTGCGATACCAGAGCCAAATGTTCATCACTCAGCAGCACGCCTTTGGGTTGGCCGGTTGTTCCTGACGTATAGGTAATTTTTGCGGTACCCGCAGGAAGCTCAACTGCGGATGTCACTGTACGTTGCCACAAGGTATATTTGGATTGCGGTAACGGATGCCCCGACCAGCCTTCACGCCCCGGACCAATCAGGCTATCAACACCACTGGATTCCAGTACCCATGCCTGCTGTTCAGCGGTAAAAAACAGAGGTACGGGAATGATCACGACGCCAGCCGCTAAACCCGCTAAATCACAGCAAGCCCAGTCCAGACCATTATCCAGTTGCAACGCTAACCGTTTTACACCGGTATCCTGAAACGTCGCTGCCATTGCTCGCACCCGAGTGACGAGTTCCCGGTATGTCCATTGTGCCTGTTCATCGCACAACGCGATCCGTTCCGGTTCCCGCTCCGCCCATTGTTCTATTATTGACCAGATCATACTCATGCCACTGTCCTCGTAGCCATCATTGGTAAACCATGCGTGAATACTGGAAAAATCAGCGGTGTAGGATCCAGCAATTGCAGCAACAGACTGTTTTGTCGTAAAAGCTGATAACCCGCTTGCAATTCAACCGCCATGACCAATGGATGGCTTTCGTAATAGGCGCCCCAATTGGCTGCATCACATCCAACCCGCTCCGGTAATGCTTCAGTGAGAATGTGCGGCTCCATATGCAAACGAGTGAAAATATTGCGGATCTTATTGGTTCCGGTTAATACCGCGTATTGGAATTGCTGCTGATACAAGTTGTCGCATAAGGCAGCGAAGAAAATTCGAGCCATCCCGGATTCACTACAGGCAAAATTACCGATTTCAATGAGTCCAGTACGACTGGTTGCCACACCATATTCTGACAACATCGCTTGTTCTATGGAGGCATCCAGATAATGTTCGAGATATAAACGATGCAGTCCGGCAGGGTTTAATCCACATGCACCACACAATTGATTGTGCTGATCATAGAATCCAACAAGGAATGGTAGAAAATGTGGAACATGCGCATTGAACTCCCGCAAAAACAATGCCCGGATATAGCCTTGTAATACCTGAATTTCATCGGAAGTAATGGCTATCGCCAAACGATACTGCGAATTGGGTTGTTTCATTATGCAATCCTGATGATGCAAAAAGACACAACCAGCATAAGTACCAATTATTAATAAAAGCTTATTTCCATAAAGAAAAATGTATTTCGAATACATTTATTGCTAATAAAATGAAATATAAGGGAATTTTATATGAGAAATGGTGAATGTATTGCTAATGGTTGAGATAAAGAGGAGGTAGCCCCGGTACAGGACTACCTGTATTTATATTTCCTAGATTAATTTTTTATTACAAAATAGGTAATTAAAATCTGTAATATCGTATTCAAAATGGATGAACAACAGCTACAACATAGCCGTCACCGACACATTCGTCGTTTGGTGCGTCGATTTATTCGCCACGATTACACGTCACCCAAAGTATTAACACTGGCCATGTTGGCCGGAGTCCTCACTGGCGGTGTGTGTGTTCTTTTTGAAAATGCTGTCGATATGTTGACCAGCTTGCGAATTATCTACCTCCACCACTTTCCAATTGCAATCAGATGGTTACCTGCTTTTATCTGTAGTGCTGTGCTCGGTGGTATTGCATTCTATCTGATGCATCGCTTCGCACCTGAAGCTGGCGGATCGGGTATTCCTGAAATTGAAGGCGCATTAGATGATATCAGACCTGTCCGCTGGCAACGTGTACTCCCCGTTAAGTTTTTTGGCGGTACCTGTGCCCTCAGTTCTGAAATGATTCTCGGGCGTGAAGGCCCCTCCGTGCAGATTGGTGGCAATATCGGAAAGATGGTTGCCGATATATTCAAGCTGCCTAAAGATGCATCGCATGCCTTGCTGGCTGCTGGTGCCGCAACCGGTTTGGCCGCTGCCTTCAATGCACCATTAGCCGGAATACTATTTGTTCTGGAGGAAATGCGCCCTCAATTCCGTTATTCCTTCTTATCAATTAAAGTTGTCTCCATCGCCGTCATCAGCGGCACGGTCGTTCGCCAGATAGCTAACGGTACAGGCCCTGTCTTTAGTGTGCCAACGTTCCCAACGCCAGCCCTTTCCTCCCTGCCTCTGTTTTTCCTATTTGGCTGTGTGATGGGATGTATCGGATATGCTTTTAATATCTTCGTGAATGCCTTCCAGAATGGTTATTTATCACTGCATAAGAACAAACGTTCCGTATTGATCATGGTTGGCAGTACGGTGGCGGGTGTGTTTGGCTTTATGTCACTGACCGCACATGGGCTGACAACAGGTGGTATGCAACTGATTCCACAATGGGCAACCCAACCAGAACCGCTGACATGGCTTTTCTGGCTTTTAGTGTGGCGTTTTTGGGGGACATTGGTTTGCTTCTGCTCTGGTATTCCGGGCGGCGTGTTTGCGCCAGCCTTGTCACTGGGTACATTATGTGGCGCGCTGGCAGGTAATATGTGCCATCTCCTGTTTCCTGAGATCAGTATTGCTTATGGCGTCTTTCCTATTGTCGGCATGGGTGCCTTATTTGCTGCCTCAGTACGTGCGCCAGTAACGGGGATCGTGCTCGTTACAGAAATGAGCAACAATTATGGCCTCATCTTGCCGATGATGGTGACGACGTTAAGTGCCACCCTGGTTGCACAGATGTTGGGCGGTAAACCGATTTATAGCCAGATCCTGGAGCGTACGCTGCATTTATCATCCAAGTCTGCGCCGCAGCAACCCGTAGAAAATATCTAATGATTTTCTGAAAGGCAGCATTAGCTGCCTTTTTTGATTTCGAATATTCCCTCTTTGATGAATATTTTTGCTACCCGCGTCTGTAACCTCACGAATAAAACCAAGTGCTTAAAACGATGTACTATAGTTTTAATAAGTAGCATCCATTTATAAGCACCTGACACCACAAAGTATTCATCCAGATTGCCAGGTATGAGGTTCGACAGGAGTTGAAATGGATATTTCTTCTCGCTCAGTGCTTCCACCACCATGCACTCTTCCTGAGCATCCGCCGTTGGGCGTGATTGAAAAAGTCCACGGCCCTGTGATCGACATTCTTTGTCACTGTTTGCCACCGCTGCATCAGGCTCTTTACGTTAGCCTTGAGAATGAACGCTGCATCCTTGAAGTGCATCGCCATCTGGATGAATCGCGTGTCCGCGCGATTGCCTTACATCGCACCAGCGGTTTACGTCGTCTCATGCCTGTTTTTGATACTGGCGGCCCGTTAAAGGTACCGGTGACACCCGACTGTCTGGGTCGATTGCTCGATATTTTCGGTCATCCGCTGGATAGCGGTACCCCACTTGAGACTAATGAATTCCGGCATATTGTCACAGCCCCGTCACCGCTTCATGAGGCGAGAAACAGCAGTGAAATGTTGCCAACCGGAATCAAGGTAATTGACCTGCTTTGCCCTTTTGTGCGCGGCGGAAAAACAGGATTATTCGGGGGCGCCGGGGTAGGCAAAACCGTACTGATCATGGAGTTCATGAATGCCATCATTCGATTGCATCATGGAGTTTCCGTTTTTGCCGGTGTCGGTGAACGAATTCGGGAAGGCCATGAACTCTGGCATGACATGCAGGATGCCGGTGTCATGCCAAGGACACTGATGGTGTTCGGTCAGATGGATGAATCACCGGGGGTGCGGTTTCGTATCGGACTCTCAGCGCTGACTTACGCGGAATATCTGCGTGACAATGTTGCCAAAGAGGTGTTGTTCCTGATGGACAATGCTTTTCGCTTCGTCCAGGCCGGTAGTGAGCTTTCCGGTTTACTGGGCCGAATGCCGGCGACCGTTGGTTATCAACCGACACTGTTGTCTGAAGTCGCGGAATTGCAAGAACGCATTTCATCGACACAAAACGGCAGCATTACCGCCGTAGAAGCGGTCTATGTCCCGGCTGATGATATGACCGATCCTGCGGTCAGTGCCATACTTGCACATCTCGATACCACCGTGATCCTTTCGCGTAGCCAGGCCGCAAAAGGGATCTATCCCGCCGTCGACCCGCTTGCATCTGGCAGCAGTATGATGGATCGCGTCACGCTCGGTGAACGCCATTATCGAGTTGCTCAGACCATCCGGGAGCATCTGGCCCGCTACCGTGAACTGGAAGACATCATCGCCATGCTAGGGCTCGAAGCCCTCTCCGAAGTCGATCGCCAAACCGTACTGCGTGCTCGGTTAATCGAACGCTATCTGACGCAGCCTTTTTTTGTAGTCTCCGAGCATACCGGCATCTCTGGTGTTTCTGTGCCGTTGGAGACCACGTTGGCTGACTGTGAGGATTTTTTGAACGGGAGATATGACGGTATCTCCGAAGATCAATGCTATATGCGCGGCAGCATGAGGGATCAGAAATGAACGTCATGACCCTATCGCTGCATAGTGCCATCAAGCATGAAACCCTGCCGGATATCGTCAGTTTTGTCGGTACCGATGATTCAGGTTGTTTTGGCATTCTTCCCGGCAGAACGGCGTTATTGACGATCCTGAATTATGGGCTTTCGCGCTTCAGTTCGAGTGATGGGAGTTGGTATTACCTCGCATGTCCCGGTGCCGTCTTACATTTTTCAGATAACCAACTGACTATCGATACCCGCCATTACCTTGTCCATAAAGATCATGAACGTATTGCGGGGTTACTGGCCGGACAGCTCGCCCAGGAAGAAGCTTCTCTCCGTCTTGTCAGAACAAATCTGCAGCAGTTAGAACAAGCGCTCTTCCATCGATTGCGACAATTAGACAGGTGACCATGATGAACAATAAACAATGGCATCAAGATGTTGTTCGTGACAGTAAACGGCTGAAAGAGGCTGAACGAAGCCGTCGGTCAATACTGGTGCATACGGTTTTTCTTGGCAGTTTATCGGTGCTCTTTCTAGTACCGCTCTTAGCCGGAGCCTATCTGGGCCACTGGCTCGACAGTCTGGATACAGGTTACACCTTCAAATGGACCATCAACCTGATCATTCTGGGGCTGGCCATTGGGGTGTTCAATGTCTATTTCTTTATCAGGAAGTACTGGTAATGGAAACAACTGCATTTTTTGTCAGTATCGGCAGTTTGCACATTTCGTTGACAGTCATGACCACATGGGGATTGCTGCTGTTTTTGGGTCTGGGATCGTGGCTGCTGACCCGACACTTGTCAGCGCAAACCCCCGGCTTATTACAAACCGCACTGGAAGGTACGGTTCAATCAATACAAGCCGCGATTGATAACGTCTTGCCCGGTAAAGCCGACCTCTTATTGCCCTTCATCGGCACACTGTGGCTGTTTATTGCCATTGCCAACCTGACGGGGTTGATCCCTGAATTACATTCACCGACAGCCGATTTATCAACGACCGCCGCACTGGCAATCCTAGTGTTCTTTTCCGTGCACTGGTATGGCATTCGCAGCTCAGGTCTGATGCCCTACCTTAAACATTACCTGACACCCAGCCCCATCTTGTTGCCCTTTCATCTGCTGGGTGAACTATCACGGACCATCGCTCTGGCAATGCGCCTGTTCGGCAACATTATGAGCCTTGAAATGGCAGCACTGCTGGTACTGATGGTGGCCGGTCTGCTCGTTCCGATCCCCGTTCTGATGCTGCACATCGTTGAAGCATTGGTACAAGCCTATATTTTCGGCACATTGGCGCTGATTTACATCGCAGGCGGTATGCAATCGCATGAAATCAATAATCTGCCGACAGACAATGAAGGAGATGAAAAATGAGTGATATGCATTGGTTTGCATTGGCATCCACCGTGGCGGCAGCTCTGGCCATTGCCATTGGCGTCATTTGCCCCGCTATTGCAATGGGACGCGCCATTGCTCAGGCTTTGGAAGCCATAGCGCGTCAGCCTGAGGCTGAGAAATCCATCACGCGAACCTTATTTATTGGTCTGGCGATGATTGAATCTCTCGCCATCTACGTGTTGGTCATTGTGCTGATTATTCTGTTCCGCAATCCTCTGCTTGAATACCTATTGAAATAGGAGGCAGTTATGGCGTTTGACTGGACTACATTCATTCTGGAGATCATCAATTTCCTCGCTTTAGTCTGGATCTTGAAACGATTTCTTTATCAGCCCGTTTTGGCGACACTGGCTGAGCGTCGCGCCGGGATCGAACGCACCCTGAATGAAGCGAAGGACAAAGAGACCCATGCCGAGACATTGAAAACTCAGTATGAAAGCCGCCTGTCCGAGTGGGAACAAGAAAAAAGCGTTGCGCGCGCCCACTTCACGGCTGAACTGACCGAAGAACGTCAGCGCCAGATGGAAGCATTGGCGAAAGAAATCGCCCTGGAGCGGGAAAGAAATCAGGCGCAGGATATTCATCGGCAAGAAATACTGAAACGCGAACTGATCACGCAATGCAATACTCAAGCTCGTCTGTTTGCCAACAAGCTCTTGTCTAAATTAGCCAGCCCGGAATTGGAATCGCGTCTTGTTGCATTGTTTATTGAAGAGATAGATGCACTCCCGGATGAAAGGATCAGCGCAATACAGCTCGGTCTGGAGGGTAATACCACAGGTTGTGTCACCAGTGCATTCCCGTTATCGGAAGCACAACAGCAAATGGTGATTAAGGCTATCGACGATCATTTTGAAATACATAGTCAGCTTGAGTTTTTACAAGACAAAGCGTTACTTGCCGGCTTGAAAATCTCGCTCGGTGCATGGCAGCTGGAATTGAGTTTTGCCGGTGAACTGAACGTTTATGCGGAGGCCTCAGGTTTTGGACAATAACGTGTTCCTCGAACATTATCATCCGCAATTACGCATCACCGAAATCGGGAAGGTGGCGGCTATCAGCGATGGCATTGTCTGGGTTGAAGGGCTCCCCTCTGCTGCCATGGATGAGATATTACTCTTTGAAAATGGCAGTGAAGCGCAGGTATTCCAACTTGATAGCCAGCGTATTGGCGCCATTCTTTTAAGTCAGAATGATAGTCTGGTCGCAGGAGCCTCAGCACAATTAACTGGGCGACGACTGGAAATTGGAGTCGGTGATGATTTTCTGGGTCGGGTCATAGACCCCTTGGGGCAGCCGCTTGATGGCTTACCTCCCC
The DNA here is from genome assembly GCF_000527035.1 of Tolumonas lignilytica. Classification (NCBI taxonomy): domain Bacteria; kingdom Pseudomonadati; phylum Pseudomonadota; class Gammaproteobacteria; order Aeromonadales; family Aeromonadaceae; genus Tolumonas; species Tolumonas lignilytica. Next base: position 39,596 of record NZ_AZUK01000002.1, on the reverse strand, counting down.
CTGCATTTGGTCGTCGTCGTCCGCTCGAAATTGCTTCCCCGCCGATTCCGGCCCGCGATTTCGTTGCCCGACCATTGCTCAGCGGCATTAAAATGGTTGATACCATGATCCCGATCGGTAAAGGGCAACGTCAGCTCATCATTGGTGATGCCGGAACCGGGAAAAGTGCATTGGCGACAGACACCATCATCGCGCAGAAAGGACGCAATGTGCTCTGTGTTTATGTGCTGATCAGTCAGAAACGATCATCGGTGGTTGCCACTATCGAAACATTGCGAAAAGCCGGTGTGCTGGACATTACCTGTGTCGTGGTGGCCGAAGCGACAACCACCCCCGGGTTGAAATTTCTGGCACCGTTTGCTGGTTGCACCTTAGCTGAAGAGTGGATGTGGTCTGGTCGCGACGTTCTGATCATCTACGATGACCTTACCACACATGCTCGCGCATATCGGGAATTATCACTGCTCTTGCGCAGGCCGCCCGGTCGAGAAGCCTACCCCGGCGATATTTTCTATCTTCACTCTCGTCTGCTGGAACGCTCGACCGCCCTCGCCACACATTTTGGTGGTGGCAGCATGACCGCGCTGCCGATAGTGGAAACAGAACAAGGGGAAATTGCTGCGTATATCCCAACCAACCTGATTTCGATCACCGACGGACAGATCTATCTTGATACAGCCTTATATGCCAGAGGCTTTTTGCCGGCCATTGATATCACGCGTTCAGTCTCACGGATCGGTGGTACGGCTCAGTTCTCGGCTATTAAAACCGAAGCAGGCCGTATGAAGCTGGATTATCTCCAATTTCTGGAAATCGAGGTTTTCACCCGCTTTGGTGCGCGTCTTGAGGCCAGTGTCGAAACCAAGATCCGCCGGGGACGCTTATTACGCGAACTATTAAAACAAGATCGCCTATCGCCGCTCTCGCCAGAGCAACATATGGCCTGGCTCATCGCATACAACGAAGGCTATTTTGATCCTCTGCCACCAGCAAACATTGCAAAGGCGCTGCACCAGTTATTGCAAAAGATAGCCACAAAATGCCCGGCACTGACTGAACCCCGAGCAATCTGGCTCAGTGCAATACAAGAACTAATGGCGGAAATCACCCATGAGCCATCGCCGTAAAATCAGCAAACGCTTAGAAGCCCTGTCAGACATTGCTGGCATTATGTCAGCGATGAAAGGGTTGGCACTGATGGAGATCCGGATACTGAAAGATTTTCTTATCTGTCAGCAACAAATGGTCGCCAGTATTGAACATACCGCTACAGAATTCTTTACTGCCTACCCGGAACTGATCTGCACTACACAAACAAAACAGAATATCTGCATCATCGTCGGCTCAGAACAAGGATTCTGTGGCGATTTTAATGAAACATTACTGACCGAAATGGGCAAACTGTTCCCTACACAAGCCGCTTCGACCAGTTTGATCATTGTCGGGCGCCGTCTGGCGGGTCGGATGAATGACGATCCTAGTGCAAAGCTGACCATGCCGGGTGCCGTAGTCGCTGACGAAATTCCCACGGTGCTGTTACATCTGACTCAGCAGTTAAGTCAGTTAGTCTCGCAGGAACGTGTAGCCGATTGTGGTTTTTCGGTTCTGTATCATTGCGATGCCGCCAATACGATCCGCTGGCGACATCTGCTGCCGCTACGCAATGCCGCCAGCCTCACGTCGAACCGCGGTTATTCGCCCGATTTAACTATCCCGCCCAATGAGTTTTTAATCAAACTGATGGATCACTACCTTTATGCCGTCCTGAATGAGGTTTTATACAGCTCACTCATGGCAGAAAACAATCAAAGGCAGGAACATATGGATCGCGCTCTGCAGCGGTTAGATGAAGATCAGACCAAACTACAACTGACTTACAATATTCAGCGACAGGAAGATATAACCGAAGAAATTGAAACCATTTTATTATCCATTGACATGCCGGAAACAGAAAACTGACCCGCCATACGGTGAATGACGAGTCAGATTATTTTCAGCCAAAATTCGCATAGCGTTTAAAAATTTGCTCGAAATAATCATCGCCATTATTGTTATCGGTCTTTGTTTTATCCTTTTTCGTTACTTCCTGCGGTTCTTTGGGTTGCATAAAAGAAGCATGACGTAAATTAAAATAGGCCAATAATTCCTTAATGAGACGATGATCTTCAGGCACGATGTCAATATACATATTGGTATTAATACATTTATGCATCATCTGTTCAGTCCAAGGATTTTCATCCTTAACCACTAATGCATTCTCCTGGATGATTTCTGTAATACGTTCATTTTTAACGACTAACTCAATTAAACGCTCTGTAGGATATTCCGCAGAAGAAATCAAATTGCGAGGCTGAGTTGCCGGTTTCAAAGCCAGAAATGCTAAAAAATGATCACCTAATTTATATTCTTTCGCATACTCAAGAAAAAAATCGATCTGGGTTTGGCTATCCCAATCTCGTTGAGTTAACAATTCTTCATATCGTTGTTTTAACCCGTTCATACATCTCCCCATCAAACAGTCATCGCTTAGCGCTGCGATATCAAATATTAATCACGTCATGATATCGTCAATATCCGAATGACTTCCATGAACAAAATCCAATTTTCAGAGACAGAACAAAAATGCTTTATAAATAACCATTTTTACGCATTCTTCTGCTCCGCACAGGCCACAATATAATTTCATGGTGCACTGCAGATTTAATCTCTTTTATTTTTCACTCAAAGTGCGCACGCCAACCTCAACTAAAGCCCCAAAAAGGTGCATCAATTGAATACTCATTATTGAACATCCATATATTCCTCTGTTTTATAAAGATACCTCTCAGATTCTCATCAAAAAAACAGATTCATGCTGCTCTGGCATAACCTTTGTATTAATCAAAGAACACGGACGTCCCGAGGAGACAGTTATGCTCAAAGTCCACCTACCGGGTCCAGGGTTATACGATGAAATGTTACAACCTGATGGACAATGCCGAAGCCATTATGAAACCTACTGGCGCTGGCTAAACCAAACTGAAGAAAAAACGATCCAACAGAAAAAAGAAGAAGCAAATCTACTGTTCCGCCGCGTCGGCATTACTTTTAATGTCTACGGTGATGAAGACGGCGCCGAACGATTAATCCCTTTCGATAACATCCCCCGAATCATCCCCGCGACTGAGTGGCAGCAACTGGATAAAGGTATCCGCCAGCGTGTGACTGCTCTGAATGCATTCTTACATGATATCTATCACGAGCAACGGATCTTAAAAGCAGGCGTCATTCCTCCGGAACAAGTTCTGGCTAATGCCCAATATCAGCCTTGTATGCAAGGTGTTGATCTGCATCGTCAAATTTATGCCCATATCACCGGTGTTGATATGATCCGCAATCATGACGGCAGCTATTACGTATTAGAAGATAACCTTCGCACCCCATCGGGCGTCTCTTACATGCTGGAAAACCGCAAGATGATGATGCGGTTATATCCTGAATTATTCAGACAGCAACGCATTGCGCCAGTGGAACGTTATCCAGCCCTGTTACTGCAAACGCTACGGGAAAGCAGCCCGGTCGAAAATCCCAACGTGGTGGTCATGACGCCCGGTCGCTTTAACAGTGCCTACTTTGAACATAGTTTCCTTGCTCAGCAGATGGGCGTGGAGTTAGTCGAAAGTGCCGATCTGATGGTACGTAATGGCAAAGTGTTCATGCGTACCACGACCGGCCCGCAACAGGTGGATGTGATCTATCGTCGTATCGACGATGCGTTCCTTGATCCATTAGCCTTTAATCCAACCTCGCTGATTGGCGTGCCCGGCCTGCTGTCTGCCTACCGCTCTGGCGGCGTCGTATTGGCCAATGCCATTGGCACTGGGGTAGCCGATGACAAGTCGATCTATCCGTATGTTCCGGCAATGATCAAATTCTATCTGGATGAAGAGCCCATTCTGCATAACGTTCCTACCTGGCAGTGTCGTGAAAACAACGATTTACGTTATGTGCTCGACCATCTTGAAGAGCTGGTCGTTAAAGAAGTCCATGGTGCCGGCGGTTATGGCATGCTGATCGGCCCTTGTGCCACCAAAGCCGAGATTGCCAAATTCCGTGAGTTATTGAAAGCGCGCCCCGATAACTACATTGCGCAACCCACCCTGTCGCTCTCAACTTGCCCGACATTTGTCGAAGCCGGTGTGGCCCCCCGCCATATCGATCTGCGCCCCTTTGTTTTGAGTGGTAAAGAAATACGTCTGGTTCCCGGCGGATTAACACGCGTGGCCTTAACAGAAGGATCGTTAGTGGTGAACTCCTCTCAGGGTGGCGGCACTAAAGATACCTGGGTCATGGAGGAAGGCTTATGCTGAGTCGTACTGCAAGTGAGCTTTACTGGATGGCTCGCTATCTGGAACGGGCAGAAAATACAGTTCGTATGCTGGATGTCACTCAAACCATGTCATTGATGCCATTAATCGATGCCGATAACAGCGAACTGATCGCCCCCCTGACCATTACTGGTACCCATGAGCCTTTCATTGCGCGTTACCAGCGAGTCAGCATGGATAATCTGCTGTCGTTTTTCTGTCTGGATGAAGAAAACCCGAGCAGTATTTTTAGCTGTATCCGCATGGCGCGCGATAATGCACATGCCGTTCGCGGGAAAATTCCCTCTGAAGTATGGGAAAGCATTAACTCCACCTGGCTGGAGATCAAAGTTCTGCGTAAAAAAGGGATCAACAGTAATAACGCTCAGGCATTTCTTGACTGGGTCAAAGAACGTTCACACTTATTTCGTGGTGCTACGTTCGGCACCATCATGCGCGGTGATGTGCTGTGGTTTATTCGCCTTGGCACCTTCATTGAACGCGCTGACAACACCGCCCGGATACTGGATGTGAAATACCGAGTTATTCAGGAAGATGAAGACAGTGTCCGTGAGTTTTATCGCTGGAATGCTCTATTACGCTCAGTCGGTGCCTATGAAGCGCATCAAACCTTATATAAGAGCCTATCCCGGCAAACCGTCGCTGAACTGTTGATCTTGCGTAATGAAGTACCTCGCTCTTTGCGTGCCAGCCTCGAAGAGGTAGAACAACTGCTGGCACAAATCGAAGGCAATGCCGGTCATGAACCCCGTCGCCTTACCACGATCCTAAACGCCAACCTGCGGTTTGGCCGGATAGAAGACGTGTTCAGTGAAGGTGTGCATAACTATTTGACGCGCTTTCTCACGGACATCGGCGCCATTGGACAAAGCATCCACAGAGCCTATTTGGAGGCATTATGAAACTGACCATCGATCATCATACCCAGTATCACTATGCTGAAATGGTACGTCATAGCACGCAATACCTGCGGTTGACGCCTAAATCCACTCAACGTCAGCGTATTGTAAACTGGCAACTGGATTTACCCGACAATGCCACGATCACAACCGACAGCTACGGGAATATTTTGCATGTGCTGAGCCTCGATACCCCCCACGAGCTGATCCGCATTCATGCCCATGGTGAAGTCGAAATTATCGAAGATGCGCCCGATGATCTCCCCGAAGCCATCTCACCGCTAACCTATCTGCGCCATACCGCGCTGACTGAGATCACCCCCTCTATCCGCGAGTTAACGCAACAACATTACGATGCAGCCAATCCGCTGGTCAGCCTGCAGACATTGATGACCGCCATACGCCAAAAAATGCCTTACACGCCCGGCGCAACCGATGTCTCCTTCACGGCTGACGAAGCGCTTCGCGCCGGTAAAGGGGTATGTCAGGATCACACGCATGTTTTTCTGGCGTGTTGCCGCAGTGTCGGTATTCCTGCCCGTTATGTCAGCGGTTATCTCTACAGTTCCGATAGTGCTCATGTCGCCATGCATGCCTGGGCTGAAATATGGCTGAATGATCACTGGTATACCTTTGATATTACAAACAATACCTGTACACCAAACCAGCACCTAAAACTGGCAGTGGGGATGGATTACCTTGACGCCTGTCCAGTTCGCGGTGTCCGATTCGGTGGTGGCAGTGAAGCCATGCAGGCACAGGCGGCAGTAAATTTACTCGACGCACAGCAACAACAATGATAAAAGCTGTCACGCTGACAACTGAAGTATTGAGGAAAGCAAAATGACCTATTGTGTTGCCATGCGTCTTGCAGACGGATTGGTATTTGCGTCAGATTCACGCACCAATGCGGGAGTCGATCACATCGCAACTTTTAAAAAGTTACATATCTTTGAAAGAGATGATCGAGTACTGGTGTTGCAAAGTGCAGGCAATCTGGCAACAACACAAAGTGTGTTGACCTTATTACGACAGCGCGTTAATCAGGATGTCCCCAACCTGATGAATGTCAGTTCGGTTTACGATGCAGCGACCCTGGTTGGAACGGTGATCCGCGAAGTCATTCAGCGTGATGGCGGCCAGCAACAAAGCAATATTAACTTTGGCTGCAATATTCTGTTAGGTGGGCAAATAAGAGGGGAAATACACCGTCTGTTTCATATCTATCCTGAAGGGAATTTTATTGAAGCGACGGAAGACACCCCGTATTTTCAGATAGGTGAAAGCAAATATGGCAAACCTATCATTGACCGTGTACTGAACTTCAACACACCGCTGGAAACGGCCATGCAATGTGCGTTGATCTCCATTGATTCAACGCTGCGTAGTAATCTTTCCGTCGGGTTGCCGCTGGACACACTGATTTATCCTAAAGATTCATTCAGTACGGCCCAGCAATATCGGATCACCGAAAAACACCCCCACTTTCAGGCATTGCGCCAGGCCTGGGGCGAAGGATTACAAAAACTATTCAGCCAATTGCCACCGTTTGATCTGTAAAACGATGCAGCCGGATGCATCAATGTGGTTTATTGTTTCCGGCTGCCGCCTCTGTTTCAGCATTACTCAGACGAGTCACCAATAGCTGGTCGATCTTATAACTATCAATATCGACCACTTCAAACTTATACCCGGCAAATGTCACAGAATCAGTTCGTTTAGGAATTTTCCGCAACATAAACATCATGAAACCCGCGATCGTTTCATAATTTTCATACTCAGGAAATTCCTCAATATCAAGCACTCGCATTACATCATCGATCGGCGCAATCCCATCAATTAACCAGGAATGATCATCACGCTGAATGATCTGTTCCTCCTGATGCTGGTTCACTAAATCCCCCATCAGGGTGTTCATAATGTCATTCAGGGTAATAATGCCAACCACCAGCGCATATTCGTTCAGAATAACGGCAAAGTCTTCACGTGAACCTTTAAAGCCTTCCAATGCTTCAGTCAATGTCAGCGTATCGGGAATGATCAACGGTGTCTGAATGAGCTTATCGTCCGTCAGCGAAATCGGTTGCTTGTTCAACACCCGCAATAATATGTCTTTGGAATCGACGTAGCCGAGCACCGTATCTATATTGCCATCACACACTAGGAATTTTGAATGTGGATGTTCTGCAATGATTTGCTTGATCTGTTCTTCGGTCTCCCGACGCTCAAAATAGATAATGCTATCGCGCGACGTCATCGTGGAAGGTACCGTTTTTGAATCCAGTTCAAACACGTTTTCTATCAGGTGATGTTCCTGCTCACGTAATACTCCAGCCTGAGCCCCGGCAGACATCATGGCGTAAATATCATCCGGCGTGATCACCTCTTTATGTGTGGTCGGCAGTTTGAATACACGGAACAACATGTTGGCCAATCCATTGAAAACAAAAACCATTGGCTTGAAAATCGCCACACAAAACAGCATTGGGCCCACAATATGCGTTGCAATACGCTCAGGCGCCATCATAGCCAAACGCTTAGGGATCAAATCAGCAAACAAAATGAATAATGATGTCACCAGCATAAATGAAATCGCAAAACTGATGTCATTTAACAAGGGAGGCGCAATCCAAAGTTGCAGCACTTCAGAAACATACGGCGTCAGTGCCGATTCACCAATGATACCGCCCAAAATGGCGACAGCATTGAGCCCGATTTGTACCACAGTGAAATAGTGACCCGGCTGCTCCTGCAAGGAGATCACCTTATTCGCCTGTTCAATTCCGGTTTCTGCTAACTGCTGTAATTTAAGACGGCGCGAGGCAGCCAAAGAAATCTCAGAGACTGAGAAAAAAGCACTGGCCACGATCAAGGCGGCAATTGAGAAAAAACTGTTTGTCATGATTGGGTGCTCTGGATAAATGAAAATGCCATATAGATATGGCATCTGAATCTCAGTATGACACTAAATCACTGTTTTGTGACAGATTTGCCGTTGATGTGACCGATTTTCTGCCAAATTTAAGGTGTTAGTGAAACTTATAATCATCCCTAGCCGGAAAATCAGCCGAGATAAAAAGATCATGACAGCTAAGATCCATGCACTGATTGCGGATATAACCACCTTGCAGGTGGAAGCCATTGTGAATGCCGCCAACTCCCGCTTAATGGCAGGTGGCGGCATAGATGGAGCCATCCATCGGGCGGCTGGCCCTGAATTGCAAAGAGCCTGCGATCAACTGGGAGGATGTACCACTGGCGATGCAAAGCTCACCAAGGGGTTTCAATTACCTGCAAAATATATCATCCATGCCGTTGGCCCGATCTGGCATGGCGGCTCTCGCGGGGAAGCACAATATCTGGCTTCTTGCTATCAGCGCAGTCTTGAGGTTGCCGCCGAAGCGGGTATCACCTCCATTGCATTTCCCTGCCTCAGTACAGGCATTTTCGGTTATCCGGCGCACAAAGCTGCACAAATCGCACTCATGACGGTTACCGAAACAGCAAAGCGGTTCAGCACTATCAAAGAAATTATTTTCTGTTGTTTTTCGCAGGAGGATTTCGAGCTTTATCAACATTATCTGTCAACTGCGGCTTCAGAATAATGAAGCCGCAACATGATAGTCACACCGCAAACTGCTGTTTCAGGTAGGCAATAATGTCCATCGATTCATACATCCAATGACTCTGATGTTCATCATCAACAATGCGCAGGCAGGGAACCTGACGTTTTCCGCCCCCGGTCATCAGGGCTTCTAAATGTACACCTTCAGCTATATTTCGGTTTTCAATCTTGATCCCCGCTTGCTCACAATAGTCCAAGACTCGAACACAAAACGGACAGGATGGCCGGATATAAAGCGCCAGACGATTCAGATCAACAACAGCCGGAAATGACATAACCAACTCCTCAGAAAGAAAATCAACATATCAGCTACATTTTTAACAAACGTAATCGAATACCAGAATATCTGCAATATGTGGTCTGAAACGTGGTTTAATTTTTACGTGCTCAGGATGCGGTAAATAGTTATCTCTCGCTGTCTCATCCGTAAAATCGATAGTAATGCAGTGGGTATAATGCTTATTTTTCCCTTCTGGGCTTACATTCTCTCCAGCCGTTATGGCAACAATACCTTCTATTTTTTCTTTCAGGCTAACAAATAATGCAAATATTTCACGGATATCAAGTTCTGTTGTTTCATCGGTAAATTGCAATAACAGTATATGTCTGATCATAATGATTCCTTATTTAGCTGAATTGATTATGCAGTAGCACCATCATTACTCACAATGCGCCATTCACTGCTATTGTTTTATATATCTATATTGTTCACATATTAAAATATTGGAGGTTTCTATGACCATGCCTGTTTATCAGGAAACAGAACCATCACTCGCTGAAGTTGAAGCATTTATCGGCCCGGCGGTTATTGAATTTGGCAATAGCTGGTGCGGTTTTTGTCAAGGCGCACAGCCTTATATTTCTGCCGCCATGGCTAACCATCCTGAATTACCGCATCTGCATATTGCGGATGGTCGGGGAAAACCGTTAGGCCGTGCATTTAAGGTCAAATTATGGCCAACCCTGATCTTTTTACAAGATGGACAAGAGGTTGCCCGCGTTGTTCGCCCTGAAACCACAGAGGTTATAAATCAAGCATTGGCACAATTTAATCTAGCCAAATAAATTAACACTCAAACTATAAGTACTTAACAGCACAAAGTTAATGTTAAAATGAACGGCTTGGTTGCTGTTGGAGTGCTGTTTTGTTTCGTTTTCATTGTGAAGGGTTTAACGGCGAACGGGCTGATATTTCCGTGCTGGCAGTTGACTGGTCCATTTCAAGCGATGTTTCTTTTTCGTGCAATGATGATCAATTTGCGTGTCTGTTACTGAGCGGATGCCGAAGTGACAGCGGCGGTTTTTTTAATCTGCTCGCAGGCACCAAACCCATGTATGTCGAACAATGGCTCGAATACCTGCAAGAACAGCAAAAAATTAAACAGGTCAGCCTCAAAATCACATTACCAGATGACGTTGAATACAATAAAGCATTGGGTCTTAGTGAAGAGAACATCCAGCAGCTTCTGCCGATGATCTTTAAAGTGGGTGGATTTAACCGCTTACAGCTCAACCGCTATCTGAAACAGCGCAGTAATCCGGCGACACTCTCTACACGCTATGGCCCCGCCGAATTACAACGCTATCGGATATTGAATGACATTATCCGTCTGCTGAATAAATTACGTGGTTAAATCATGACGTCAATTCTGACGTACAATGTGGGCAACGTGTCGCCTCCAACGCGATCTCAGAACAACAATGCGGACATTTTTTCGTGTTTACCGGCGCCGCTTCCTCGCCAGAACGTAGCTTGTTCATCGCTTTTACAATCATAAACAGTGCAAAAGCGACAATGGTGAAACTGATCACGGCATTCACAAACAAACCAAAATTCAATGTCACCGCACCAGCCGCCTTCGCTTCCGCCAACGTATGATACGGCGCGGCCGCTTTAGCGCCTTCCTTCAATACCAGGAAAAAATCAGAAAAATCGACACCACCCAGCAATAAACCAATCGGCGGCATGAGAACGTCATCCACCATACTTTTCACTATCGCACTGAATGACGCACCGATAACAATACCGACGGCCATATCAACGACATTGCCACGCATGGCAAATTTCTTAAATTCACTGAACATTGTGTCTCTCCTGCTCACAAATAGGTCGTCATTGAAAATAGTGAATTACATATTCGTAACAACTGAAATACATCTTATGTGACAGATGAAGCTTTTAGCAAACGAATCCCTTATAAGAGTAAACTACATTCAACTCATTATAGGAAGGATAACCAATGAAAGCGGGTGTAATAGGCACAAATTGGGGCCGAGTCCACGTCCAGGGCTTAAGAAAAGCGGGTTGTGATGTCATTGCCATGATGGCGCATGATGCCGAGCTGGTTGCCAGAATAGCAGCCGAAGATAATATTCCTCATCATGGTACAGAACTTTCCATTCTCCATGATTGTGACATCGTCGCTATCGCAACGCCCACTGCAACCCATCTCTCTTATCTACAGGCATTGCAGAATAAAATTCTGTTATGCGAAAAACCGCTGGGCTTGACACCAGAGAATAAATCGCAATTTCTCGCCCTCAACGCCCCCCATAGCTATATCAGTTTCCCGTTTCCCTTTCTTGATTCAGCAAAGCAACTACAACACTTGATCCAAAGCGGTGATTTTGGTGAACTCATGCGGATCACGGTGGTTGCAGGCGTCAATCTGCCCTACCCCAAAACCCCCGTGGAATGGTTTATGGAAGATATGATCCATCCATTCTCACTGCTGAATCATCTGTTCGGTGAAATGACTTTTTTGGGTGCCCGCCAAGGTACCGGTTGCAATATTTCCGCGCAATTACAATGTCAGCACGCCTTGGTTGATCTTCTGCTGTGTCCATGGCCACATCCCGGTTTACATTTTGACATAACCTTAATTGGCACTAAAAATGCCTATCAGCTTCGCGGCGGTTTTCGCCCAGACCGGCAGTGGTGGATGGAACCGTTAATGATTGACGATATAGCCCATGGCCAGGGCGAAGAAGCCAAAGATGCCATTTGGATCAGAGCCAACCACCGAGTCGTCAACACCTTAATTCAATACGAAAAAAAGGAAATAAATGAGGCCGAATCCATAGCATTGGGTCTATTCCCTTTGCAACGGGCTTTGGCGATGGAACAAAGCCTGCTACCCTTGTGGCACGCACTTGCTCAGTATGATCAAAGCCCCACTTTAGCGGGTAATATGATCTGGCAAACAAAGTAACATTTGTAGGAATTATCAACTGTCATGTATCAATGGATCTTAATTGCTGCCATGAGTAATCCATGGACGCAGCAGACTACGCCTAGCCATGGTCCTGCAGAAGCAATCGGCGGTTATGCTGCAGGTTGCCTGCAGGGTGCCATCGAATTGCCTGAACATGGGCTCGGATATCAGATCCTGCGACCACAGGAAAAGCGGTATTTCGGCCATCCGATCATGGAGCAATATGTGTTGGATCTGGCTCGTCAGGCTAAAAAAGTAGGCTTACCTGATATTCTGGTTGGCGATATGGCGATGGCGAAGGGGGGACCATTCCCTACTGGTCATCGCAGCCACCAAAGCGGGCTTGATACCGATTTTTGGTTCCGTTTCGCGAAAAAAACATTGAGCAGCACAGAACGCAACCATATCGAACCATTGGAAATGGTTGATTTCAAAAGCAATCACGTCAATAAAAACTTTGGTCAACAACAAATAACCTTGCTGAAACTGGCAGCACAAGATCCTCGCGTCGAGCGCATTTTTGTCAATCCGCCGATCAAACAAGCCATGTGCGAACAATATGCTGCCAGTAACCCAGCCTGGTTAGGAAAACTACGTCCCTGGTTTGGTCATAGCGCTCATTTTCATGTCCGTCTGCACTGCCCGGTTGGCAGTAAAGACTGTGAACCACAAAAAGCGCCACCACCCGGCACGGGTTGTGGTTACGAATTACAATCTTGGCTGACCAAGCCAGCCATGATAAGCAGTACGCCCGCCCCTAACCCTATACCGAAATTACCGGGGCGTTGTGAACTCCTTCTTTCGAATAAAAAACGATGACTTTGATTTGGCAGTTATCTTGGTTTTTCCGCGCGCAGTGGAAACGTTATTTACTGACGGTCAGCGTGCTATGTTTTATTGCCGTCATCCAAACCAGAGTCCCATTACTGATTGGTGAAATGATTGATACCGTTGTCAATGCGCCACAAGGTATGGCAATTTGGCCGCGTTTTCAGCCATTAATCCTGTCGTTATTGGCCATTGGTTTGCTGGTGTATGTTCTTCGTTACATATGGCGTGTAGCACTGTATGGTGCAGCATACCGATTGGGATATCTATTACGCCAGCAGCTTTATCAGCACTATCTGGCCATGGACCCTGACTTTTTCCGCCGCCACCGAACCGGTGAACTGATTGCGCATGTCAGTAACGATATCCAGGCTGTCGAAATGACCGCCGGAGAAGGCATTCTCACGTTGGTTGATTCGTTGTTTATGGGGTGTCTGGTTCTGTGGATCATGATAACCCATTATTCACTACCACTTACATTACTCTCACTGATCCCTCTGCCCATCATGGCTTTTTTAGTAGCTCGCATTGGCAGGGAAATTCATCTGGCATTTGGCAAAGCACAAGCTGCGTTTGGTGAGGTGAATAATATAGCGCATGAAAACATGAGCGGTTTACGCACCTTGCGCCTTTTTGCTGCTGAACAATATGCCGAGCAACAAATGGAAAAATCGGCTGCAGCGGCTAATCAGGCCAATATGCAGGTAGCCCGGGTAGACGCAAAATTTGAACCCGTCATTTATCTCTGTATTGGCAGCGCATATCTGCTTGCGATTGCAGGGGGAAGCTGGTTGGTTTTTCAACATCAATTAACTATTGGCCAGCTCACCAGTTTCAGCCTTTATCTCGGCCAATTGATCTGGCCTATGTTTGCTATTGCCTGGTTATTTAACATCCTGGAACGTGGCAATGCGGCATATCATCGTATTCAAACTGTTTTAACCACAGAAACGCAATTAACGTCGGGGAATGAAACTCATCCTGCTGATGGTCATTCGTTGAACATAAAGATCGAACGATTTGATAATGAAAATGGCGCTCCTCTGCTCTCACATATTCACTTGAATATTAATGCCGGGGAACTCATTGGTATTGTCGGGCCAACCGGTGCCGGAAAAAGCACATTGCTGAAACTCATCCAGCGTTTTGCCGATCCGCATCAAGGGAATATTGCACTAAACAATCGCGTATTACCCGACTGGTCATTAGCAAAATTACGCGAACAATTTGCCTATGTGCCGCAAGAGCCCTATCTCTTCTCTTTATCGGTTGCAGAAAACATCGCTTTGGGTCGCCCAGAGGCAACAGAAGAAGAAATCATCGTTGCAGCACAACTAGCTGAATTACACCATGATATTTTAGGCTTGCCACATGGTTACCAAACCGCTGTCGGTGAGCGCGGAATTACACTCTCTGGAGGACAAAAACAGCGATTGGCACTGGCTCGCGCCTGGTTAACCAGCCGCCCCTACCTCTTACTGGATGACGCCTTATCTGCTGTGGATGCTAAAACCGCATCAAAGATCCTGCATAACTTGCTTACCACAGCGCGTGATACCACATTATTAATGGTGACTCACCGGTTACAAGGATTAGAACAAGCTGATCAGATCCTCGTCTTGGAACAGGGTGAGCAAAAAGAAACTGGCTCCCACGCTTCGTTATTAGAAAACAGCGGTTGGTATGCGCAAACCTGGCGCTATCAGCAGCTAGAGCAGGCACTCACGGGAGAGGACAGTGAATAAGACATTATTACGACTGCTTGCCTATTGTAAACCGCACTACCGCTTGATCTTCAGCGGGCTTATTTTTTTGTTTCTTTCTGCATTTGCAGAGATCTGTGGGCCATTGCTAATAAAACATTTTATTGATACCCGCCTTGCTGCGGGTTTATGGGTTTTGAATGAAATCATTGTGTTCATTCTGGCCTATATGGCACTCCAAGGAATTGCCGCCTTTAGCAGTTATCGACAAACACTTCTATTCAACCGCGTCGCGCAATCAATTATCAAAGAACTCAGGCAAAGTACTTTTTCAGCGGCATTACGTCTGCCTGCCCGTTATTTAGATCAGCATCAGACCGGTCATCTGATATCAACCATTGGCAATGACACAGAGACACTGTTACAGCTTTATATACAAGTCATTGGTCAGTCAGTACAAAAAATCGTTTTTCTGATCAGCATCCTATGCGGCATGTTCTGGCTTAACTGGCAGATGGCCAGCGTTATTGTCTTCATGATGCTAATCACCTTCATCGTGATGCAGGTATACCAGAAAAGCTCTATGCCTTGGTCACGACAAGCCCGACAATCCATGTCAGACCTTAACCATCAATTAAATGAAACATTACAGGGCATCCCCATTATTCAATCCCTGGTGCAAGAAGCGCAATTTGCTGAAAAGTTTGCAGCATCAAACCAACAGCATTACGCATCTCGCATGAAGGTTCTGCAACTTAACGGTTTATTGCTGCGCCCCATGATTGACCTGCTTTACATTTTCACTCTGGGCACATTGTTGAGTTGGTTTGCCATTCAGGGAACATCTCACATTCAGGTGGGGATCATCTATGCGTTCGTCAGTTACATGGGGCGGATGATCGAACCTATAAATGAACTTACCAACCAGTTAACTCAAGTTCAGCAATCCCTCATTGCTGGCGAACGACTGTTCAATTTACTCGATACCGAAAAAGAAATGACCGGTACTTATCAACACCCCATTCAGGGAAACATCCGATTTGATAACGTGAGTTTCCGTTATCATTCCGACGGTGATTTGGTATTACAGAATATTAATCTGGAATTGCAACGAGGGAAAATGATGGCCCTAGTTGGTCATACAGGAAGTGGCAAATCCACCATACTGCATTTACTTAGCCATATGTACCAAGTTACGACTGGTGCCATTCTGATTGAACATCAGAACATCAGTAAATGGGATCTGAATCATTTGCGCACGCACATTGGTGTTATCCAGCAAGATCCTTTTATCTTTGCCGGGACTGTAGCTGAGAACGTTCGGTTTGGTCGCTCAAATATCAGTGATGAGGACATCATACAAACACTGACGCATGTTCAGTGGTTTGACAGTATGCAGCCTGCTGAAGCGCTTACCATGACATTACAGGAGGGCGGGAAAAATATCTCTGCCGGGCAACGACAATTACTTTCGTTTGCCCGCGCGTTAGTAACACACCCGCCTATCTTAGTGCTTGATGAAGCAACAGCTAACGTTGATTCACAAACCGAACACCACCTGCAACAAGCTATTGCATCTATTCGAAAGCAACATGCATGGCTCATTGTTGCCCATCGGTTATCCACCATCGTCGATGCAGACGAAATCCTCGTTTTACAGCACGGTAAAATTATTGAACGCGGTAATCATGCATCCTTGCTGGCCGCAAACAAACATTACGCCATGTTGTATCAGTTACAGCAAATGTCATCCAACTAATCGTTACCACCGAGACAGTGTAGCTGTGGTTTTGCAAAAAAAATGATCAAAAAAAAAGCGCCCCAAGGCGCTTTTTTTATCTGATGCTGTATAAATTACAGTACAGTTACGTTTTCAGCCTGTGGGCCTTTCTGGCCTTGAGTCACAGTGAACTGAACGCGTTGGCCTTCAGCCAGGGTTTTGAAACCGGTAGAGTTGATAGCACGGAAATGAACAAACACATCCGGACCTTCATCCTGCTGAATAAAACCAAAACCTTTAGCTTCGTTGAACCATTTAACTTTGCCAGTACGTACGGACATAACACTTTTCCTAACACAAAATACTTGAGCCTTTCGGCCATTAACGCTGAAAGGGGTTTACTTAAAGAGACAACGATGACTTTCTTGTAGGAAATGACGTCGAATGCCACGTAAGCGCTACCGCACTATCAGTTGATACCAATCTAAAGCATTCCAAGCCGAAGTCAATTAAAAACAGTAATGAAAAAAATAATATTTCTTTTACAATTGACTAGCATTTAATTTTGATACCCCACTTAGGATAACAAACATGAAAAACGGGATTTTATATGCTGCTGTTGCCGCTGCAATTGCAGGTGGTGTTTACTATGCAACGCAACATCCGGCAGGGAATACGGAAACCAGCCTTAACTATATCCCAGCGGATACCCTTGTCTTTATGGGAGATAGTGAGCCAGCATCTTGGCAAGAGACTATTTCTCCGCTACAAACCCGCTTCTCACAATTATTTACAGGCGGAACAACGACTTCATTAAAAGAAATCGAACATCTGCAAAAAGAAATTGAATCTAAACCAGAAAAATGGAATGACGGATTAAAAATTATTTTCGGACTTTATGCCGAATATGTGACAAATCTCACCAAAGGAGCAATTAATCCTCAAGCTTTTGGGGTTGCCGATAAATTAGATGCTGCTTTTTATACTGTCGGCGCATTACCTGTTTTACGTTTTAAATTAGAAAATGAAGCTAATTTCGACAAATTAATTAGTGCGGCTGAATTGCGTACAAAAGCAAAATCAGATATCGCTAAAATTAAAGACTTTACTTATAAGCGCTATTTTTTTAAACAAGATCCACATCCCATCGCCTTTGCTATCGGCAAAAAAGATGGCTATGCGGTGATGACGCTCGATATGGGTAACATGATCCCGGCGGATGATCTCTCAATTGCATTTGGTATCACCAAACCGGCGCAATCCCTGAAGCAATCCGGTCTGTTAGATAAGCTTGTTCAACAATATAACTTCCGTAAAAGTTCTCTCGGCTTTATCAATAATGAGCTGTTAGTAAAAACAATAACACGTGCCGATAGCCCTCTTGCAAAATTACTGGATCAGCTCAACGATGGTGAAAGCTCAAAGAACCTGAGTGATTATCGAACTCCTGAATGCCAAAAAGATATTGAAGGTATGGCATCACTCTGGCCGAGAGAAATATTTGGGTACACCAATCTGGATACGAAAGGAAATCCTATTCGTTTCGACAGTACCTTCAAAGTCGAATCAAACGATGCGGCAACAATGGGTTCGTTACAGAAGTTACGAGGCTTCATTCCTGACTTTGATAAAGACAATAAAGCACTGGCCAGTATGGGTGTTGGTCTCAATGTTGATGAACTGGCTCCGGTTATCACGGAGTTATGGAATCGGGCAACTCAAGCCCAGCTGACTTGTGCCCCATTGAAAGATATACAAAGCAGTCTGAAGATGTCTAACCCATCGATGCTGGCTATGGGTACTGCTATGGTACAGGGCCTGGAAGGGGTCAATTTTAATCTTCAAGAACTGAAACTGAAAAATGATGCCGTTGATATGCCGGCAGCAATTGAAAAACTTGGCTTTGTTGCATCAATCTCCAGTAAACAGCCTCAACAATTGTGGGGAATGTTGGGGATGGTTAATCCTCAATTAACCGATATGGTCAAACTCCCAGCCGATGGAGAAAGTGTCGATTTGCCGATTCCACCAGTATTAGCATTACCAGAAAAGATCAAATTGGGTCACTATGGACAACATATTGCCATTTTTGCGGGTGAATCTGGCGCCAAACTGGCCGCATCACTGGCTAAACAACCACTGACAGCCAATGGCTTCTATCAGTTAGGTTTTGATTACAGTTTGTTGGCGGATATAGCCCAGTTTAGTCGTCATCAGTTTGAAATGGCAGAAAAGGCAACTGCTAACGAACAAGCCATGCAGGCAACCACCTCAGCTGGAATGAGTACTGAGCCATCCGCCGCCGTCACTACAGCCACTTCGGCGACCGCTGGCACGGTTGATTCAACTAAAACCAAAGAAGTTCAACAAGTTGTAACAATGCTTGAGCAAATGAGAGGCGTTCGTTTGCAGACAGGGTTGGACTTTGAACCGACAGGGATCACCGTAAAAGGTTCTATGGAACTGCCACAGCAAAAATAAAACCTTACGGTAGCCAATATAATACAGGCCTCGTAACGAGGCCTGTTTGTTATGACAAGAGCGTGAACAGTGGTTATTACAATTTAATCGATTCTATCGCTTGTAATACCCGCTTATCAGATACCGCATACGGCGTGCCTAAAACTTGGGCAAAATACGAAATACGCAATTCTTCTATCATCCAGCGTATATTTTGGATCTCTTCCGGTATTGCCTGCCCTTTCGGTAATTTTCCCAGAAGTTGCTGATACGCCTGTTCAACCTGCTGCACCTTTAGCATATACATGCGGTCACGATTTGCATCGACCGGAATTTTTTCCATGCGTCGCTCAATCCCTTTCATGTAACGCAGCAGATCCGGCAAACGAGCAGCGCCAGTTTCTGTTACAAATCCTTTATGAATCAAACGTTCTAGTTGCGCTTGAATATCAGAATGTGCAAACGCCAATTCCAGTGTCATTTTTCCTTTGAAATGTTTACGAATACCATGTGCGGCAGTCAGGATCTGTTCTACTTGGGCTGCTATTTTGACAACTGACTCGTTTAATTCGCCACGGATCGTTTCTTTCTGCTGTTGGAATGCTTCGCTATCCCACAACAAACCGCCATGCTGCTGCATCAGCTGATCGCAACCACATGCAATACAGTCATCAATAAGGTCGGTAACTTTACCAAAGGGGGTGAAATAGAGCCCCAGCTTTGCCTTATTCGGTAATTTTTCCTGTAGATATTTAATCGGTGAAGGCACATTTAACAAGATCAGACGGCGCTGTCCTGCCCACATGGCAACCTGTTGGGCCGCAGGCGAATCAAATAACTGGATAGCCACTGAGTCTTTTTGATCAACGAGTGCCGGATAGGCTTTTACCTCGAAACCGGCTCGCTTCTGACTATATTGTTGTGGCAAAGGCCCAAAGCTCCAGAGTGTGAGCCCTTCTTGTTCAATATCATCATCGACAACCTGGGATAAGGTCTGTTGAACCTGCCCCCGTAACTGTTCTTTCAACGCCAATAGATCTTTACTTTCGGCTATCTTCCGGCGTTTATCATCAATGATCCGGAACGTCATTTTAAGGTGATCGGGGATCGTATTGATATCCCAGCACTCCCGGGGCACCGTTAGACCACTCATACGTTTTAGCTGTCGCTCAACCGCATCCAACAGAGGACCTTGTTCCGGTGAAACAGAAGCCAGTAATGCATCCGCATAATTGGGTGCTGGAACAAAATTCTTACGCCATTGTTTTGGTAATGATTTAATTAATGCAACCAGCAACTCATGCCGCATACCGGGAATTAACCAATCAAAACCTATCAATTCAACCTGATTTAACAGCGGCAGAGGAATATGAACGGTAACCCCATCCGCCTCATCGCCGGGTTCAAATTGATAAGACAGGCGAAACTTCAGTCGCCCTTGGGTCCACTGGTTTGGGTAATCTCGCTCATTAATATGCGATGCGTCACCCTGTAATAACATTTCGCGTTCAAAATTCAGTAGCTCTGGTGTTTCTTTGCTGGTTACTTTCCACCAGGCATCAAAATGGCGGGCAGACACAACTTCGGCCGGAATATGGGCATCATAAAATTGGTAGAGAGTTTCATCATCGACCAAAATATCACGACGACGGGATTTCGCCTCCAGAACCTCAACTTCTGCCAGTAATTTACGGTTTTCAGCGAAAAAACGGTGCCGTGTTTCAAAGTCACCTTCGACCAAAGCCCTGCGGATAAACAGTTCCCGACTAACGACCGGGTCAATATTGCCATACTGAACTTCGCGGTCAGCGACTAAGGTGATGCCATAGAGCGTCACTTTTTCTGATGCTAATACGGCTCCCGCTTTTTTCGACCAGCGAGGGTCACTGTAATGTGTTTTGATCAAATGACCGGCTAATGGCTCGATCCACTCCGGCTGAATACGGGCCGCAATACGGCCATATAAACGCGATGTTTCTGTCAGTTCAGCAACCATGCTCCATTTTGGCGGCTTTTTAAAAAGTCCGGAGCCAGGGAAAATCATAAATCGGGCATTTCTGGCCCCGATGTATTCTGATTTGTCGCCGTCCTTCACACCAATATGACTCAATAACCCCGTCAAAATGGCACTGTGCAGCGCTTGTGCTGAAGCGGGCTGCTGATTGATCATTAGACCAAGTTCACGAGTCGCCTGACGCACCTGATAATGGATATCCTGCCATTCTCGCAAACGTAAATAGGCCAGATATTCTTTCTGACACTGCTTACGGAACTGGTTCTGTGACAGAGAATCCTGCTGTTCCTGCACATAATGCCAAAGATTGATAAATGACTGAAAATCAGAATCTTTATCTTCAAACCGGCGATGCTTTTCATCAGCAGCTTGTTGTTTATCCATTGGGCGTTCACGCGGATCCTGAATACTCAAGGCGCTGGTCACAATCAGGATCTCTTCGAGACAATCAAACTTCGGTGCAGCCAACACCATACGCGCTAAACGGGGGTCCAGCGGAATGCGTGACAATTGTCGACCCAGAGATGTCAGTCGTAATGCTTGTTTGCCCTCAATGGAACCACTGACAGCGCCTAATTCTTCCAACAACCGCAATCCGTCTTTTATATGACGAACATCAGGCGCTTCCACAAACGGAAAACGACTCATATCGCCCAGACCTAAGGCCAGCATTTGCAAAATGACGGACGCCAGATTGGTTCGCAATATTTCCGGATCGGTAAACTCCGGGCGCCCTAAAAAATCCAATTCAGAATAAAGCCGGATGCAAATACCAGCCGCAACACGACCGCAACGACCTTTTCTCTGATTTGCACTCGCCTGAGAAATAGGTTCTATCGGTAATCGCTGAACTTTAGTCCGATAAGAATAACGGCTTATACGCGCAGTCCCGGGATCGATAACATAGCGAATGCCGGGAACCGTCAATGATGTTTCAGCCACGTTGGTCGCTAAGATAATGCGACGGCCGACATGCGGAGAAAATATCCTGTTTTGCTCTGCATTCGACAACCGCGAGTACAGCGGCAAAATTTCCGTATCACGCAGATTCCGTTTTCGTAAAGCATCAGCCGTATCCCTGATCTCACGCTCACCATTCAGAAAGATCAGTATATCCCCTAGCCCTTCCTCACACAGCTCGTCCACGGCATTGAACAACCCCTGTAACGGGTCATTTTCTTCATCTTCCTGCCATGGACGATAACGGACTTCCACCGGATAGGTGCGACCTGAAACTTCAATGACTGGTGCATTACCAAAGTGGCGAGAAAAACGTTGCGGATCAATCGTCGCAGAAGTAATGACCACCTTTAAATCAGGACGTTTCGGTAATAGTTGCTTCAGATAGCCCAGAATAAAATCAATATTAAGACTTCGCTCATGGGCCTCATCGATGATGATGGTGTCATATTGCATCAGCAAACGATCATTCTGGATTTCTGCCAGCAGAATGCCGTCGGTCATGAGTTTGATATATGAGTTTTCATTCACTTGATCGTGAAAACGCACTTTATAACCCACATGCGTTCCCAGCTCACAATGCAGTTCTTCTGCAATACGAGCCGCCACCGTTCGCGCAGCCAGACGACGAGGTTGAGTATGACCAATCATCCCTTTCTGACCTCGACCGGCCTCAATACAAATTTTGGGCAGCTGTGTTGTCTTGCCGGAACCTGTCTCCCCGGCCACAATGACAACTTGGTGCTGCCGAATTGCCTCTGCAATTTCATGGCGCTTATCAGTAACAGGAAGATCAGGATAATGTAACTGTGGGATATTTTGCTGACGCAATGCGGCACGCGCCTGCGCTTTTTCCAATTCTTGCTCAATAATTGCTAAAACAGCCGCTTTCTTATTGGCAGGTAAACGCTGCACACCTTGCAAACGGCGTTGCAACTGAACTTGATCAACAGGCAAACAGGTAGCGAGTTGGCTATGTAGTGAACGAAGAATTGCGTCAGACAAAACGTGACTCCAGATCGGTTAACACAGGCAATATAATATCTAGGTGATTTTATGCCTGAGAATGCTAACAGGTCAGCGCCGATCCAGAAACCTTTGATTAATATTCTCGACTTGAAGCTGGTTATTTCTGAATTAATATTGCTCGAATACAATCCAACATTTTTTCCTGATTGAAAGGCTTTGTAATAAATGCACTAGCCCCCATGGCGAGAGCCTGAGCTCTCCAGCGATCTTCATGTAAGGCAGTCAGAAAAATAACAGGGGGTAATGATGCGCCAAATTCCATTTGCAGCTCAGAAAAAAGTTGGATGCCGTCTTTCTGCGGCATACTCAAATCCATGATGATTAAATTAATATCAACACTATTTAGCCATTCTGATACACGAAACGGATCACTTTCAAGATAGATATTCTTATAACCGCCGCCCCCCAAAAAAGCCTTAGATAAACGCAAGTTGGTCTGAATATCATCCACAACCAAAATATGCTGCTCAAAAATCCTGTCATCACCTGTTGATTGTTCTAATGCGTTAGTCATGGCTCATACAACACTCCATTATCTATATAGCCAGTATATATAATCGCATGCTTCATGAGGCTGCGTGATTTATCATTTTTTGAATAATAGCCCGCGCATGTAACACATCGATGGGTTTAATCAGCACATAATCAAACGTCAGTTCAGGCGTCGCCTGCTGTGAGATCGACCAGATTTCATCTGTAAGTGCAATGACAGGAACAAACTTAAGTTCTTCTGTCTGCCTTATATGCTGAAGCAACACATAGGGATCCATATCCAAGAGATTCGTATCAACCAAGATCAACCGGGGATGTATCTGATTTATAATCTCGAACGCATCTACAGCTGATGACACAGAAGATATAAGGAACTGTTGTCTTTCACTTTGGCGTGTTAGCTGGTGAATGGCCTCAGAGTCACAAGCAATACACAACACGTTGCTTACTTCACCAGTAACCATCTCACCAACATCATCAGTATCTAAAGCTCGATTGAGTAGAGAGAGTTCATCATAATGATATGCATCGGGAACGTGATCTGCTAAAACCAGATCTATCCAAAAAACAGACCCTTCATTCCACTGGCTACTGAATCCAATCCGGCCACTCATTGATTCAATCAGTTGTTTCGAGATAGAAAGCCCAATTCCTGTTCCTTTTATTCCTGATGTTTCATGCCCTAACCGATTAAAAGGCGTAAATAGATCTTTATAGTTTTCAGGTAAAATACCACTCCCGCTGTCTTGAACATGAATACGTAAATACTCTTTTTCTCTTTGCGTATAAACATTGATCGTTCCATTAGGATGATTATATTTAATAGCATTTGACAGGAGATTGATAATTATTTGACGTAACCGTGTGCTATCAGCTAAAACCCATACAGAATTTTCTGGCAGTGTAACCGACAGATGTAATTGCTCTTTAATGGCTATTGGTCTGAGCATTTCACAGCATTCATTTACAATTTTAATGGCATCAATTTTTTCAATATTGAGCAATGAAACTTGTGCTTCAATATGTGATAAATTAAGTACATCATCAATCAGTTTTAATAAATGCTCCCCGGCTGTCATTATCTCGTCGATATAATCTTTTCGGTCTTGATATGACAAGTTGTTATCATCTTTCTGCAATAATTGACCAAAACCCAAGATAGCATTGAGCGGTGTTCTTAACTCATGGCTCATACTAGAAAGAAATAGACTCTTTGTTTTATTTGCGGTATCGGCTTCCTCTTTGGCTCTGCGCAAATCATATGTAATTTCATTGAGTTTTTGCCCCATATTGACAATGGCAAATGCCGTATCCTGCAACTCCGCAATTCTGAATTTGGGTTTGTCTAACTGATAATTTTCATGGCTGATTTGATCTACCATTTTTTTCATATGCAGTAAGGGTTCTGAGATCGATTTACTCATTGAGCGAGAACTTAGCCATATGAAGAAAATAAAAATTGCATAAAACAAGCAAAGACCAGCAATCATGAGGTAGCCGATTTGCTCAAATTGCTCTGCTAACGTTGTTGTTTCAGCATATACCTTATTTTCATCAACGATGGTAATAAGCCGCCAGCGTGTTTCAGGAATGGTATCCCAAGCTATCAGTTTCTTTTTGCCTTTCAGTGTTAAGAATCCTTTGCCATTGAGATTGTTTTTAATATCAAAAATGATGGGTTGAGGATCTTTACGCAAAAATAAATTAAACGCTTCTGGTTTGAAAATCTCTTTTTTAATTGCATCCTGATAACTACTCATTGTCAGTTCATGCAAACCAAAATCGGTTTCACCTTCAGGAGGTAAAGCCATAATATTGCCGTTGCTATTCACTAAAATAGCATATCCTCCCCACGGGATTTTAAGGCTTTGAATTTTTTCAATAATAGTTCCAACAGTTATATCTAAACCAACAACACCTTCTAAAAAATCACCTCTGTAAACCGGTGCAATACAGGATGCCATCCATCCATTACCTGCCGGGTCAAAATATACGTCCGTCCAATTTACTGTGTGTAACGGGTTGTTTTTTTGATCGGCCAGATAATAAAAATTATAATTCGGAATAACCATATCCACAGGATATTGGTCGGGAGTAAAAAACCAAGGATAGATTCGGTTATATGAATCCCAACTATTAAAATAAATAGCCGCAATTAATGGATTATTTTCTTTTAT
This sequence comes from Tolumonas lignilytica, assembly GCF_000527035.1. NCBI lineage: Bacteria > Pseudomonadati > Pseudomonadota > Gammaproteobacteria > Aeromonadales > Aeromonadaceae > Tolumonas > Tolumonas lignilytica. Next base: position 14,107 of record NZ_AZUK01000002.1, on the reverse strand, counting down.
TTCTTTCATCAACGAGTCAAGTTGAGAAAGGCGCCATATCTTTTCATGATTTTGTTTTTCTGGTGGTGTTACTGCAGAATAAAAAGAGGCTGCACCACCTGTATTTTTTACTGAGTAGAAAACACCCTTATCAGAAAGAGCATAATTTGCTTTTTCTGCTGCAGAGACAAAGAAATGATCTTCTGTTAAAACACGCTGTGTCTCTGCACGATAAATTTCTGTCTGACGGGAAACCGATGCCAGTTGTTCACGGATAATTCCTGATTCACGTTGTGCTGAAAGTTGTAATTCGTTATCTGCTTTTTGATACAGATAATCCATGTTTGCATCACGGATGAGATTATTACTGAGCAGGTAGACAGCAATCAAAACCGTTTCAACCAACACTAATGGAATCAAAGCGCTGCGAACCATCGCACGCCACACCCATTTTTGAGTTGATACACCAATTGAATGCTGCATGCTCATCCTCATTTTAATTTTAACTTGCAGATAACCAAAGTTTAATGGCTGCCAGAGAATCTGGTGTAAATTCTTCCGCCCGATGCAATATTTCTTCTGGTGTCATCAACATAACATATTCAACTTCTTCTGCCTGTAAAGCCAATTCACCATCATATTGGCAGCTGAATAACGCCCCCCAGACTTTACATTCATGATCACAATGTAAAAAAGAACCATATGATCGAAGTGGAACATCATGGATCCCCATTTCTTCGTCTAATTCGCGGTAGGCAGAAGCCAGAATATCCTCTCCGGCAGAGACAACACCACCACAGCAGGCATCTAACATTGATGGACAATAATCTTTGCTGGCCGTTCGTCGCTGAACATATAACTGCCCCAACGCGTTAGTAATCACAATATAGCTGGCTCGGTGTAATAGTTTTTGCTGCCGCATTTTAGAACGAGGTGCCGTACCGATAACGATATTGTTTTCATCCACAATATCAACCCATTCTTCAGTCATCATTTTCTCCTCGCCGGCCTTATGCTCTCAAAGTAAACTAGCGGTTTTCTTTTGATCTTGTTAGTTTGATGATTATTCGAGCCATTACTGATCGCGACTGGCCTACCATTCTCGACATTCAATACGCGGTGTATCCGAATATAACACCAGAAAGCGAAGCCGTATTGCGTTCCAAAATAGAGTTAGGGCCAGAAACATGCTTGGTTGTGACAAATCATCAGGGGAAGGTCATGGCTTACTGTCTGGCCCACCCCTGGCTAAGTAACCCGGCTGGTTTACATACCATCTATAGCGCCCCTATCAATCCGCAGTCACTTTACATTCATGACATGGCTATTTCACCTGCATTTACACGACAGGGAATTGGTAAAAAAATACTGCAATACCTCTATGAATGGGCAAAGAAACATTATTTTGAACAACTGTCGCTGGTGTCACTAGCACAAGCGACATCCTACTGGAAGGTTCAGGGCTTTCACTATCAAGACTATTCTATTGATACCCATCAATATGGAGAAGGTGCCTGTTATATGCTGAAACGCATATAAAAAATCCAGTGTCCTGAGAGCACTGGATTTTTTATCTATTTCGCAACTCAAACGATTTTTCAGTTCACGAAAATAAATGTACCAAGCCAAAATAAACTTGCAGAAAGCAACATGGTTATAGGTAATGTCAATACCCAAGCCAGCACAATATTTTTTACGGTACCAGACTGCAAACCAGAGCGGTTGGCCAGCATGGTTCCGGCTACTGCAGAGGATAAAACATGCGTGGTCGAAACAGGTAAACCGCCAAGACTCGCAAGCCCAATGGAAAGCGTTGTGGTAATTTGCGCCGCCATCCCCTGCGAATAAGTCAGCCCTGTCTGCCCAATCTTTTCACCAACGGTCTGAACAATACGGCGCCAGCCAATCATGGTTCCGCCACCCAGAGCCAGTGCCACTGCAAAAATAACCCAAGTTGGCGCATATTCGGTCGTTAATGTCAGATCCTTGCGCAATTTATTTAAGTCTGCCACTTCAGATGCTGGCAACCCAGGTAAACTGCTCACTTTTTTAGCTGTATCATCGATGCATAATAACAACCGTCTAACTTCTCGACGTTTTTCAACACCAAGCTGGGTGTACTGCTCGATATTCCCTAACAAAGTAGAAACTGTTGCGATCGAAGATAATGAGTTTTTGGTGTCACATTTAAACACTTGAGGAATGTCGGTTTTAGGTTCTTTCTTCAGATCAATCATCTGATTCAGATATTGGCTATTCCGCTGATAGAAATCACCCATATGCACCGCAGCATCTTTAGTTCTACCGATCTGATAGCTGGTGCTGTCCATATTCACAACAAACTGACCAGGAACAATACCGATCAGTACCAGCATAATCATACCGATACCTTTCTGCCCATCGTTTGAACCATGCACAAAACTAACGCCCATCGCTGAAGCAATCAGTGTAAAACGAGTCCAGAATGGAGGACGTTTTTTGCCATCCCATGTCTGTCTTTCTTCTGGTGTTTTGTGAATTTTTGGCGATGTGAAACGCTTTTTCATTAGCAGGAGCAAACCGCCTGCGAGCACTAAGCCGACGATGGGAGAAACAATTAATGACAGCATAATATCAACGGCTTTCTGCACATTAATACCTTTGCTGATCGCCACCCCATTCATGAGTGCATTGGCAAGCCCTACGCCCAGAATCGCACCAATCAACGTGTGGGAGCTGGATGCAGGTAAGCCTAAATACCATGTCCCCAAATTCCATAAGATAGCAGAGGTCAATAAGGCGAATACCATGACCAGCCCGTGAGCTGATGCCACATTGAGCAATAAATCAACGGGCAATAGGTGAACAATCGCGTACGCAACACCAAGACCGCCAGCCAAAACACCCGCACAGTTAAATATACCAGAAGCAATAACAGCCATATGCGGCGGCATTGCTTTGGTATAAATAACGGTTGCTACTGCATTGGCCGTATCATGGAAACCATTGATAAATTCATAGGCAAGAACAAATGTCAGTGCCAAAGCTAAGCTCAGACCCAATTCAAAACTGAGCCCGTTAAACATTTCTAGCATATATTCTAATCATCAGTGGATAAACGCGGCGCATTATGACAGAAAGATGACAATTCGGCAGTCTTGACGCGAAAAAAAGCCGGAGAAAGCACAAGATAAAGCTCCAAACAAACCTTTGTTCGTCGTTTTTTCTTATCCTTTTTCTACCCTAAAATGAACTTCATGAAATTATTACTTTTTTGTAACAAAAAGGTCACTCACAGATGAGACCTTAATCCCATCTTAGACCTACAGAGAAATTGTTGTGAATCGTTCATTTCAAGAGCATCAGGCATTAAAAATTGCGCGATATATCCGTAACTATTACCGAGGCAGTTTTTACGTTGAACAATCGGGCCCTTTTCACTTTGAAGCTGGTCGCGCATGTTGCAGTGATGTTGAAAACATCAGATGGAAAAAATTCCTTGCTCAAATCAACAAAGAAATTCGCAAGATGAATTCGCTATCGATGGTGGCAGCAAATTAACCTCGGGGACCGTCAACAATATCAGTAATGATTCCCCCCTTCACTGTGACCAGTTGCATAAAATGGTCATGCCCCATGTACATAGTCCAGACTTCACCTGTCCTGACAATTTGTCTATGACCATATTCATCGAAAATGACTTGAGTTGTGTCATCGATCGTGAGGGGTCTCCCACATTTGATCAGCAAAACAGCGGAAGGATCACCGACAGAGATAAGTGAGTTACCACAGCGAAAGGAACCATCCGCCCAAACAGGGTTGCTCATGATCAGCGCTATCGCGGTAAACATCATTAAAATTCGCTTTTTCATGTCTCACCTGAACCTTGGTCTAGCATAAAGCCATTTCAATTTATCTTACTTAATTTTACGTCTTTCCAGAAAAAATGGTTCTCTTTTTCGAACGATACACTGAAACAAATTGAATTATTCTTAATTGCGGTTGCCAGTAACAACAACTATCGTCACAATCGCAAATAACCTATATGAAGCAGAGAGGAAGTCCATGAGTAGTGTATCTCTGGTCGCTAGTGCCCAATTGCCGACTCCATGGGGCGTCTTTACTATGACCGGGTTCAAAGAAGAGGCTACTGGTAAAGATCATGTCGCTTTATCTATGGGAGACATCACTACTGATGCCCCTGTCTTAGCTCGAATCCATTCAGAATGTCTTACTGGCGATGCCTTATTTAGTCTGCGCTGTGACTGTGGCTTTCAATTGCAGGCAGCATTACAACGCATTGCAAAAGAAGAGCGTGGCGTTTTATTGTATGTCCGGCAGGAAGGCCGTGGGATCGGCTTACTGAATAAAATTCACGCTTATCATCTTCAAGATCAAGGGGCTGATACCGTTGAAGCTAATGAGGCATTAGGATTTGCCCCCGATCTGCGTGACTACACCATTTGTGCTGATATGTTGAAAGCACTGAATGTGAAATCATTGCGTTTGATGACAAATAATCCAAGAAAGATCAAAGCCATGGAAAAATATGGCATTCCAGTTGCTGAACGAATTCCACTGGAAGAGGGAAAAAATGCTTATAACGAATTTTATCTCTCAACCAAAGCGGGCAAATTAGGCCATATGCTGCACAACTAAGCACGTCAATAAAATAAAGGCTCACATGATTATGATGAGCCTTTTTTATATGGTGTTGATTTTTAACTATGAATTCCTGAATTTAAGAAATGTAATGTGTCTAAAGGATCAGGTACTTCAGCATTAATCCCCCAGTCGTGGTTATCTGCCAATGTTGAGGGCTGCACACTGGACGGGCTCATATTATGCTCAGCGCCGTCGATATTTTGTAATATCAGGTCGAGCGTATTTTCACCACTATCAAGTACTGCCGAATGATCAATATGATCCGATTGAACCGAAGGTTGTACTTGCGATGTGTGGGCGATTGATAACCAGATATCAGTATCATCGTTTTCCGTTCCTACAATATCGCTCAGTGTAGATGTAACAGGTAATTGCGATAGCGAAACCCCCATCACATGCCCATCCATTGAGTATTGCAGACTGCCTGTTATCGGTTGTCCTTCATACGGTTCATACGTTAAATTCCCCGTAATAAAGTCAACGGTTAAACGCCCAATCACATGATCTGTGTTGCCATTAATTTCTAAACCATCAAGATGATTGCTATCCATATGTACGGAGTAGCCGACACCTGTATCACAGACAATTTCTTGTCCGTTCCACTGGTACAGCACATCGTCAACAGAAATCCAATCAATCATTTTTCATTACTCACTGTGTTATAACGATAGAGATGGGGGGCTCCTTCCCCCCATCTTCAGGCTTAATGAATCAAGCCATTTTGGTGTAACAGATAATCTTGCAAGGCCGTCAAATCAGCATCGCTGCCACCATGACCTTGTAAAACGATAGTTACATCTGGTGTTGCCGCCAAGTTGCCATCTTTATGTACAGCGATGACAGCGTCGCCCGAACTATCTTTACTGAACTGCAGATAACTATCCAAATTAGTGTTGGTATCACCGTTTAATACGGCTGACAGATCCAATTTGTCTCCTTCAGTGATAGAGAAATCTTTCACTGTATCCACATCGTGTGTGCCAGAGACATCAGGTGGTGTCCATTTAAAGGTATCTGCACCGGCTCCACCGATCAGAATATCATTGCCAGGACCACCAATTAAAATGTCATTACCATCACCACCATACAACGTATCGTTACCATAGCCGCCAAGTAATACATCATTCCCTGCACCACCATATAGAGTATCATTACCGGCTCGTCCATCGATGAAGTCATTTCCATCACCACCATATAATGTGTCACCACCAGTGGTACCATAGACCAAATCATTACCGCCTTTATAGTCAGCAGTAACACCGGTTTCATAGGTGATGGTTGGTGCAAATTCACCACCATTTACATCAGAACTCAACCATGCATGATCGCTACCATCAGAAACTGTATGAGTATCAAACGATGTTGAATAGTCATAGTGATTATTAGCATGGGGAGCCACAAACTCGTCACTGTTAATAATCAACGCAGACCCGGCAACCGCATTGTTCACAGAGATATCAAATTGATTTGACGGTGACAATGTTGCTTGTGAGGTTGCAGTTAAATATACCCTGAACATCATATCGCCGGTTTCTGAATATACCTGTTCATACGTCAGAACAGTGTTGCTTGGTAATGCCCCGTGATTTAATGTCAGCGTAGCATTATTGTCACTGTCTTTGACATAGATATCCCAGTAGATGGTATCACCTGCGGTTAATGTTGCATTGCCATCCTTCAACTTCATATCAAAGGAATTACTATTACTGCTGTAATTCATCAACCATCCTGTATTGACAGATGAATAGGTGATGGGTGATTCCATCAACGCATAATCACTGCCGGGAGCTGATACATTACCAGCCGCATCGGTTTGCGTTGCGGTCACTGTCAGCCCTGTAGCTGCTGCTGGTTGAGATTCAGTAAAACTGATGGTTCCAGTGCTGGAGTCATAGCTGTATGTATGGCCATCATTGCTGACTAATGAACCATTATTCAAATAGAGCTCTGCCGTCCGGATAGTTCCTCCATCGTTAATGTTTAAATCAACCACACCACCCGCAACTAAATCCGCATTATTGACTGCAACAGTGATCTGAACACCACTGCCGTTTGCATCAACTTCAGCTTGTGTTAATAGTTGGTCATTATTGGCATCGTCAACAATCGTTACCACCGGTGCAGCTTCGCTTGTGTCAACCACAACAGTTTGTGTTGCACTGGCTGTATTACCTGCAGCGTCTGTCGCCAGTGCACTTAAGGTATAGTGACCATCGGCAAGGGTGGTACTGGTATGATCCAGAGTCCAATTTCCATTTATATCAGCAACAACAGTGCCAATGGCTGTGCCATCTAAGCTGACGACGACACTATCACCTGCTTCTGCTGTGCCTTTGAAGATCAGCGTTTGATCTTTGGTAATGAAGTCACTACTACTAACTCCTGTATCATCCGTAATGCTGGTGATACCAACAGATGTTCCTGAATCCAGCAGCGCACTGTCACTGCCCGGCAAGGAGGTATTGCCCGCCTGGTCGGTCACGGTCGCGGTGACGGTCAAGGTGCCGCCTTCCGCCGGTTTCGCGAAGCTGGTGTCATAGTAGCCGTTCGTGATGTCGGTTGCGGTCAGCACATGGCTTTGTGGTGTGCTGCCGTCGGTCATGGTCAGCGTATCACCGGCCACCGCGGTGACGGGCAGACCAATGCGGACCGCATCGGTGGTCGCACCGCCCTGTTCGGCATTGCTGATCAAACCGTCATTGTTGGCATCGGTGGTGATAGTCACCGTCGGCGCCGCCGTTGGCGTGGTATCCAGCAGTGCACTGTCACTGCCCGGCAAGGAGGTATTGCCCGCCTGGTCGGTCACGGTCGCGGTGACGGTCAACGTCCCGCCTTCTGCCGGTTTCGCGAAGCTGGTGTCATAGTAGCCATTGCTGATGTCGGTTGCGGTCAGCACATGGCTTTGTGGTGTGCTGCCGTCGGTCATGGTCAGCGTATCACCGGCCACCGCGGTGACGGGCAGACCAATGCGGACCGCATCGGTGGTCGCACTGCCCTGTTCGGCATTGCTGATCAAACCGTCATTGTTGGCATCGGTGGTGATAGTCACCGTCGGCGCCGCCGTTGGCGTGGTATCCAGCAGCGCACTGTCACTGCCCGGCAAGGAGGTATTACCCGCCTGGTCGGTCACGGTCGCGGTGACGGTCAAGGTGCCGCCTTCCGCCGGTTTCGCGAAGCTGGTGTCATAGTAGCCGTTCGTGATGTCGGTTGCGGTCAGCACATGGCTTTGTGGTGTGCTGCCGTCGGTCATGGTCAGCGTATCACCGGCCACCGCGGTGACGGGCAGACCAATGCGGACCGCATCGGTGGTCGCACTGCCCTGTTCGGCATTGCTGATAAAGCCGTCATTGTTGGCATCGGTGGTGATGGTGACTGTCGGAGCCGCGGTTGGCGTGGTATCTACTATGGCACTATCACTACCGGGCAAGGAGGTATTCCCCGCCTGATCGGTGATCGTAGCAGTCGCTGTCAATGTCTGCCCATCAGCAGGCGCATTCACAGTGAAATTTAAAGTACCGTTTGCAATATCGGTCGCCGTCAGGATCTGGCTTTGTCCATCAAAGGTTAATGTATCGCCAGCTGCCGCACCGGTATTAGCTAAACTCACAGAAACATTAACTGTGCCATGGGTTATTTCTGCTGCACCAAGTAACCCATTATTGTCTGCATCTGAAGTAATAGTAACGACAGGGGCATTGGGTGCTGTGGTGTCAACAAGGGCACTGTCACTGCCCGGGCCAGAAGTGTTACCAGCCTGATCGGTGATCGTGGCTGTGGCTGTCAGTGTCTGTCCATCAGCAGGTGCTGTAACTGTAATATTCACTGCACCATTAGTAATATCATTTGCTGTTAGAATCTGACTCTGACCATTAAGTGTTAAAGTATCGCCAGCTACCGCACCAGTATTGGCTAAACTCACAGAAACATTGACTGTACCATTAATAATTTCAGCTGCACCCAATAAGCCGTTGTTATCTGCATCAGATGTGATGGTAACACCCGGTGCATTCGGCGCCGTTGTGTCCAGTAACGGGGCTGTAGGTGCTGAAATCTGAAGAGCCGCATCAGTGGTGACAGCCGAAGTATCAAATCCAGAAGTTGCTATTGTTGAATCGCCAACTCGGGCAATAGAAACGAACCCACCATTTCCACTACCAACTCCTGTTCCGCCTGCATCAGCAGGAATACCGGCAGCAGCAGCTTCAAATGCTTGTGTTGGATCTTGACCCGCTAAGATCGCTTGTTGTAAGGCATTAATTTGAGCAGTAGTCTGTCCATTTCCAGTATCTGCACCCATTGTAGGCATAGACGGTTGTTGATCAGCAGGAAGCACTGTATTCCCCGCATGTTCAACGGCATTTTCTGGTGTAATAGTGTGTGTCGTATCCGCTTCAACGGTAAATACAGTTGCGTTGGTTAAAATGACTTCCGTTCCTGGTTTCAGAATGTCCCCAACATGAACATCTCGTAATTCTCCGTCCGGCATACGAATTTTTGCTACTCCGGATAATGACGTTATACGCGATGTTTCCGTGATGATTTGATTTTTCATAGCCCACCCCTGACCCACAACAATTGTTACAGTCTTGTTAATTTAAGTTTAGCGAGCTGTTGTCATTCGGTTATTGAAAAGAACGAGAGGACAAGTCGAAATTCAGCGGTATTTGATGCAAAAAATCGAATAAAAAAGGCGCACAAGCGCCTTTTGAATACATCTATATAGCAAAGCCATTACCTGATGACGGTATGATTCACCAATCATCCATTGACGATTTTCAACTTGCACAAAAAAATAACCATGCTGAATAAACATGGTTATCTGATATATGAAAATCTACGCCAGTATCCTTTGATTCAATTTTTATGAATGAGGAGATGCTGGCTATCAATCAGCGAGTTAAGAATAGTTGCTGCAGTGGCCCCTGTACCGAAATCTGAATAATGAACACCATCCAGCACAATTTTATTGGTAATGTCATTAGCACCATTAGCTGATTGGTGAATTTCTATTGTGACATTATCACCACTGTCGTGACTTACACTCAGATAGCTTTTCAATACATCCTGAGTTTTTGAACCTTCATGATCTAAAAGATCCGAAATATCAATAACATCGGATGACTTATTGAAATCGGTAATATGATCTGTAGCTGGCGCACTTGTTGTACCTTGATCGCCAGATTGCCATACAAAGTAATCTTTGCCTGCCCCACCAGTCAGCGTATCATCACCTTTTCCGCCATATAAGTGATCTGATCCATTTCCTCCGATCAGGATGTCATTACCAAGATCTCCATACAGACTATCATCACCTGCACCACCATTGAGGTTATCATTGCCTGAAGTACCTTTCAGCACATCATTAGCGGACCCATCATCAACGATAAGGTAATGGTTAGCGAGCAGATCCTGAATAACAGCATTATCATTTAATAAGGTTGTACCGGCTGAATTTTTAAGCAAGTTCACATTTGACAATACGATGGATTGATCTTCGAGTGCAGAGTTATATCCGTCCGCAAAGCCCCCGTTGCTACTGATATGAATTATCGTACTGGCATTACTTCCCGTATTCGTGGTTTCAAAATGTAAATAGCTTGAAAGGTTCCCCGCATCGGTAACACCAGCATGCTCTTCACCAACCAATAACCCCCGGAGATCTAGTGCGTCGCCATCGCTTTTACTGAAATCTTTTACCAAATCAACCGTATTCGCCAACTGAGTATTATTGTTAACACCATAAGCATTATTGTTACCAGCAGATACCGTCCCAAGGATTGTCGAAGCATCGCCTGCAGACCATATAAAGACATCTGCACCTGCATCACCTCTTAAGATGTCACTACCAGAACCGCCTTCGAGTCTGTCATTTCCAGCCCCGCCACGTAGGGCATCACTACCAGCACCACCAAACAAATAATCATTTCCGCTACCACCATAAAGCAAATCAGACTGATCTCCACCGATAAGCGCATCATTGCCATTTCCACCATTAACAAGATCGCCGTATCCTTTAACTGTAGTTGTCGCAACCGATGAAGATAAATTCGAACCAGAAAGCATTGAACTATCATCTGTAGTTATAAATGTTAATCCAGCAAGTGTAGCTGCAGTGGTAGTGGTTTGATTTCCCCCAGTATGAACAATGTCATTACCGCTACCAGCTTCAATATAATCATTACCTGTTGAGCCGTTTATATATTCGGACGCATTGGTTCCAGTTGTCGTACCCGTTGTACCAGCTGTTATCGTCGATAAACTGTCCGTAATACCCTGTATTGTCACTGTCAGCAACGCAGTATCTGTTCCACCATGTCCATCACTGATTGAATAGCTGACTACGTCAGCCAGCGACTCTCCTGTGTTCAATGAATGAACCTGTGCATCATTGCTATCCAACGTATAGGTATAACTACCATCACTATTGATCACAAAAGAACCGTGAGATCCGGCAACTGACACACCTAATGATGAGTTTTGACTATTTACCGAAATTACCGATAGAGCGTCATTGTCAGGGTCTGAATCATTACTAGTTACAGAACCAGATACCGTTGAATTTGTTGAATTTTCAGTGATAGTAATTGTATCAGCTTGCGCTTCTGGTGCATTGTTAACCGCTAAAACAGTGATAGGCAGTGTCACATTATTAATAGCTGTCATACCTGCTGCCGTTTCTTGGCTGGTCAGTGCTAAACCAAGGTTATAGACACCGTTGTAATATGTCGGCGGAGTAATCGACAACGATTGCAGATTCCAGTTTGTGATATCTACAGAATGTATTGAGTCCGTTGCTACAAATTCATGCTGACCATCAGTCAGGATTGAACCGGTCAACAAATTGTTGGCAGTTAATGATGTTAGCTTTTCTGAACCATCGATATCTGAGAGTGCAATGCCGATTGGTGATAACGCAATCACAGAACCTTCAGCCCCTGTATTACTAACCGGGTAATATCCGCCGTCTGAGACACTCACCAATGAATTATGATGAGCACCTAGGCTATCAAGTTCAGAAAGAGAACTATAAAGGTGGTAGTTCGTTGTATTTAAGGCAACTGCCGCCCCGCCATTTACACTTAAATACGGTAAAACAGCTCCAATATTATTACCGTTGTACACTGCCCAATCGAGCGTGTAATACCCACTTACCGAAGGAATATAGGTATTTGCAGTGATATTTCCCCAGTGGTTAAAAGTCATGTTAAGCACTTCTGTACCACCAATTTTGAGAAGAGCAGTGTCATCCATATATGAACTAAAGGTATAGGATTTACCTGCTTCCAGATAAATCAAACCAGTCATCCGGTATGCACCATCCTGCGGAATACCGAAAGGATCACCTCCAGAGGTGGAAGCGGTATAATTTTGTGGTGCCGCAGAGATCAATGTCGATGTAGGTGTATCTGCATTCAATCTCGTTAATAAACTACTTACCTCTGAATTAGTATCTACATCTGACGTAGATACATTTGGTAATGACGTATATTGCTTGACCGTCAAACCATCGCCAGCGGGAGGTGTTGCCACATATGCAGATCCAGCAGAGATGGAAACACCATCCACTGTAATGATCGGAACATCAGCAACAGGGGTTATATCAATTGTAATTGCGGCATCATGGCTGGTTGTTATTCCATCGGTAGCCTCAAAAGAGAAAGCAGCATAATGCGACTTTTGATCGCCAATACCTGAATTAGCATACACACCACTACCTGATTCATTCAGATCAGGAACAAACCGTAAATGATTAGCTGCAATATCTGCATAACTGATTGTTTGGCCAGTTGAAACTGAATTCCAAACACCACTTGAATCTAAATATTGTAACTTGCCATCAACAGGCAAGCTTGTAACTTTGATACCTAATGTAGTTATAGATGAATCAACATCATTGACGCCAAAATCCCCCCAATGGAAAACATAAGGTGTATCTTCTGCACTGGTGACAAGGCTTCCTGTTGACGTCGGGGCGTTGTCGGTGCCGGTGATGTCAATATGAAGACTGGTGGTGCTGCCGTCATTGAGCCGCACCGTCAGGCTGTCACTCGCCTTTTGATCTTGCGCCAGCGCGTCGGCGCGGCTGTCCAGCGTGTAGCTCCAGTGGCCGTCCGCCTGCAGCACGGCGCTGCCGTAACTGCCCTTCACCGTTTCCGCCACAAACTGCAACCCGGGATTGTCGGCGTCGCTGGCACTGAGCTGCCCGGCCACACTCGGCTGGCTCTGTTCGACCACCGTGCCGCTGCCGCTGCTGATGACCGGAGCGTTGTCGGTGCCGGTGATGTCAATATGAAGACTGGTGGTGCTGCCGTCATTGAGCCGCACCGTTAGGCTGTCGCTCGCCTTTTGATCTTGCGCCAGCGCGTCGGCGCGGCTGTCCAGCGTGTAGCTCCAGTGGCCGTCCGCCTGCAGCACGGCGCTGCCGTAACTGCCCTTCACCGTTTCCGCCACAAACTGCAACCCGGGATTGTCGGCGTCGCTGGCACTGAGCTGCCCGGCCACACTCGGCTGGCTCTGTTCGACCACCGTGCCGCTGCCGCTGCTGATGACCGGAGCGTTGTCGGTGCCGGTGATGTCAATATGAAGACTGGTGGTGCTGCCGTCATTGAGCCGCACCGTTAGGCTGTCGCTCGCCTTTTGATCTTGCGCCAGCGCGTCGGCGCGGCTGTCCAGCGTGTAGCTCCAGTGGCCGTCCGCCTGCAGCACGGCGCTGCCGTAACTGCCCTTCACCGTTTCCGCCACAAACTGCAACCCGGGATTGTCGGCGTCGCTGGCACTGAGCTGCCCGGCCACACTCGGCTGGCTCTGTTCGACCACCGTGCCGCTGCCGCTGCTGATGACCGGGGCGTTGTCGGTGCCGGTGATGTCAATATGAAGACTGGTGGTGCTGCCGTCATTGAGCCGCACCGTCAGGCTGTCGCTCGCCTTTTGATCTTGCGCCAGCGCGTCGGCGCGGCTGTCCAGCGTGTAGCTCCAGTGGCCGTCCGCCTGCAGCACGGCGCTGCCGTAACTGCCCTTCACCGTTTCCGCCACAAACTGCAACCCGGGATTGTCGGCGTCGCTGGCACTGAGCTGCCCGGCCACACTCGGCTGGCTCTGTTCGACCACCGAGCCGCTGCCGCTGCTGATGACCGGGGCGTTGTCGGTGCCGGTGATGTCAATATGAAGACTGGTGGTGCTGCCGTCATTGAGCCGCACCGTCAGGCTGTCACTCGCCTTTTGATCTTGCGCCAGCGCGTCGGCGCGGCTGTCCAGCGTGTAGCTCCAGTGGCCGTCCGCCTGCAGCACGGCGCTGCCGTAACTGCCCTTCACCGTTTCCGCCACAAACTGCAACCCGGGATTGTCGGCGTCGCTGGCACTGAGCTGCCCGGCCACACTCGGCTGGCTCTGTTCGACCACCGTGCCGCTGCCGCTGCTGATGACCGGGGCGTTGTCGGTGCCGGTGATGTCAATATGAAGACTGGTGGTGCTGCCGTCATTGAGC